>CAYUIQ010000104.1:0-14618 GCA_964444795.1 uncultured Planctomycetaceae bacterium | reverse complement strand
CGTATTGGCCCAGGGTACGAACAGGGCCATCACGAAGAGCACGAACAGCGGGGCGACGGGTAAATTCACCACCTTGTTCACCACCTCGAACAGGTTTCCCTCGACGGATCCCACCGCCAGGCTCAACGCAACCACCACCACGCCCACCCACAGTGAGACGGTTCTTGCCCGGCGCACCTTCCGGGCATCACCATTTCTCTGGCCGCCACCGAAGCGGTCGATGAAGTCGGCCGTAATGACCGAACACGACGAATTCACGCCCGAGGACAAGCTCGACATGGCCGCGGCCAACAGTCCGGCCACGACCAGCCCGCTGATTCCCGGCGGCAACCCCACGACGATGTACCGGGGGAAGAGCTTGTCGGCCGCATTGGCCACCGTCTGTCCCTCGGCGAGCAACTCGGGATGGATGCGGAAATAGGCCGCCAGCGCCAGCCCGAGCATGGCCATCAGGACCATGACCAGCGCATCGGCCACCAGCGAGATCACGTACGCCCGTCGCGCGGAGCGAACGTTACGCGTGGACAGATAACGTTGCAGCGCCATCTGGTCTGCCCCGGCCGTACAGACGTGCCAGGACAAGGCCAGCAGGACAAACCCGAGAAACGTATCCCGCCGGCCCGGATCGGGCCAAAACGCGGGACTCTCCCAGGTAGCAGCCCACTGGCTCGGCCACCATGGCCCGACGCCGCCGAGGCTATGCGTGATCAACACCAACGAGAGCACGGCCCCGCCGAAGAGCACGAACGTCTGCACCACGTCGGTCAACACGACCGCCCGCAACCCGCCCATCGACGTGTAGAGGACCGTCACCACGGCCAGGCAGGCACAGACCAACGGCATGGCCCAAGCCTCCAAGCCGAGCACCGGCATCAAGATGATCTTGGTCGTCGCGGAAATGATCATCGCCATCCACAATAGTCGCAACGACAGGAAGAGAAACGTCGCCACCATGCGCACGGCGATCCCGAGGCGCAGCTCGAGGATCTCGTAAGCGCTGGTCACCTTCCACCGCATCACCAGGGGGATCAGAATCCAGCCGACCAGCACGGCCGCCACGGGAAAGGCGACGATCTGAGCCAGGAACATTGGCCCGTTGTCGATCATCTCGCCCGTCCAGGACAGATACGACAAGGTGCTGAGCAGCGTGGCAAACAGCGACAGGCCGATCGTCCAGCCCCGCATCCGCCGGCCACCCAGCAGGTAGTCTTCCGTGCTGCCGGTTCGGCGCGCATAGTACCACCCCACCGCCAGCATCCCCCCGGCATACGCGGCGAGGACCAGCCAGTCCAACGGATGCAGACGCCGCTGGGGACTGGCGCCGGTTTCGGCTGAGGTGTCGGCGCCCGGGGATCGTGCCTCAGAGGCGACTGCCGATTTCTGCTCGCGGTGCGCCGGCAGCTCATCCGCCGCCGCCCACCCCACGGCGATAATCGTCACCATCGCCACGCCCGCCAGGCAGCGCATGGACCACCGCTTGCGCGATCGCCGACCAGCACGTTCGGCGGACTGATGACGATCCATTGGATCCATGGAAAGAAAACGCTCCGTTGCTCCTGGGCGTCCTCATCATAGGCCGGTGCCCACCGACCCGCAAGTGCCCGTACAGGCACCAACGTCCCGAGAAACGTCCGCGCCGAACCATCAGGGACGGCCAACGGGTACCGTTACGCTGTGGCTGCCCCGCGTCGAAATCTACCCTTTCCTTGCTCTCCAACGGCCTGCTCGCGTCGCAACATCGGCCTGTTGTGCTAACCGGTGTCTCGCCTTACCGCGGGCCGCCCAACGAGAAGAGGTGAGCACTGGTCCGCAGGTACATCACGCCGCCGGCCACCGCGGGTGTGGCGTAGCTCGGTTCACCCAGCGGGATCCGGTGGCAGACCTCGAACGTGTCTCCTGCCGCCAGCACGACGACCTCACCCTTCTTCGACACGTTGTACAGATAGCCATCGACACAGACGGGCGACGCATAGAAACCGCCCTCGACCCGCTCTCGCCAGACGGTCTCGCCGGTTGCCACACGCAGGCATGACACCATGCCGTCGTCGGCCCAGAGAAACAGCCGCCCGTCCTTGACCAACGGCGTGGGCACCATGGGCAGCGCCTTGGTCAATGCGTAGCCTAGCGTGGGGGCGGTTCCCTGACCGGCCGAACCCGGTCGGACTGCGAGGCAGCGAGTTCCGCGGATCCCCGCCCCGTGGCCCGCGATCACCAGGCCTGGCGCCACGACGGGCGAAATCACGGCCCGATCCAAGAAAGGCTGTCCGAATTCCCAGATGACTTTCCCCGTGTCCGGATCGAGCGCCATGATGCCGTGGGCCGTGCTGGAGAAGATCAACGCCGGGCGGCCACCTTCGGCCTGGTAGACGCAGGGCGTCGAGTAGCCGGCCAGGAACGTTTTGGTTTCCGTCCGCCAACGGGTTTCGCCGCTGTTGCGATCGATGGCGACCACGAAGCTCCGGCCGGCCGGATTGGGCCCATCCTTCCTGCGGCCCGGGCTCCGCTGCATGTCCTCCTGGTCATTGGCCAGCACCACCAGATCCCGGTACAGGATCGGTGAGGAGCCGCTGCCTTGAAGCGAAATCAGGGGGCCCAGGTTGCGGCGCCAGAGTTCGCGGCCCTGAAGATCCAAGGCCAGCAACATGACCGCTTCGGGCGTGGTCCAGGTGATCACCACGCCCTGGGCATCCACGGCCGGCGTCGCCGTCGCGTAGGAGTTGTCTCTGTGCTGTCGATAAGTCTTCGATGATTCCTCATGCTTCCAAAGCACACGGCCCGTTGGCGCATCCACGCAGACCAGTGTACGCCGTGCTGTCGTCGGATCAGCACAGGTGACGAAAATCCGCTTGTCCCAGACGACCGGCGAGGAGTGGCCGGGGCCGGGCAGGCCGACTTTCCAGTTGTAGTCCTTCTCCGTCCACCGTACGGGCACGGTTGTCGCGGCACTCCGGCCGCTGCCGTTGGGGCCGCGAAACCGGGACCACGGGCCCTCGGCCCCCCACGCCGCGCCAGCGAGCAGCACGGCGGGTGCGATCATCAATAGCGGGCGACATGACACGAACTTTAGTCCGCAACGGCAGCGAGAAAAGGGCAATCGGAGCCAAGACGAAAACTCGATAAGCGGACGACGACAACGCATGACGACTCCTCCGCGGTCGGAAGGTGGATTCAGTAGAGCAAGTATCGGGCGCGGCGACGGGCAAACGCCTCCAAATCGGTTCTGTAAGCCGTCTCGATCCGGGCCACCGATTCGCCGCTTTTGAGCAGCTCGAGCACGCGCCGGTTTGCCAGCAGGCGATCGTAGGCATCGACCGCCCAGGTTTCCGGATAGAGAGTTTGCAGACGATGCGCGATTTCCAGCCCCGTACGTAGCGGACGAAAGGCGGCCCGGTCGGTGATGATGACGTTGACCCCGCCGCAACGCTCGCCGGCGAATTTGCTGGCGCGGGGCGTGAAATCGATGGGCATGAAACGCACGCCCGGCAAGCCGGAGCCGTTGAGTGCGCCGGCGGTGCGAATCCCGTCGATCCACGGGGCGCCGATCACTTCAAACGGCGTATCGGTCCCCCGGCCGACGGAGAGATTGGTCGTCTCCAGAAGTCCCACGCCCGGATAGAGCAGCGCCTCGGTCAGGTTCCGCATGTTGGGCGACGGGTTGACCCACTTCAGCCCCGTGGCGTCGAAGAACATGTCCCGCCGCCATCCTTCCACCGGCACGACCTGAAGGTCCAGGTCGAGCTGCAACTCGTCGCGGAACATCCGTGCCAATTCGCCAATAGTCATCCCGTGGCGAACCGGGAGACGATGGAACCCGACAAACGACTCCCGGCCCTCGTCCAACATGGGACCCGCCACGTCGGTGCCGTTGATCGGGTTGGGACGATCGAGCACGACGAAACGAATCTTCGCTTCGGCCGCCGCCTGCATGGCATAGCCCATTGTCGAAATGTACGTGTAGAAACGGGTCCCGATGTCCTGGATGTCGAAGACCAGCGTGTCGATGGCGGCCAGCGTTTCCGCCTTCGGGCGGCGGTTCACTCCATAGAGGCTGTAGACGGGCAACCCGGTGGTCCGGTCGCGGCCGTCGGCGATGCGGGCCGTGTCGAGTGTTCCGTGGAGCCCGTGTTCGGGGCTGAACAGGGCGACCAGTTTTACCTCGGCCGCTTCATGCAGCAGCCGAGCGGTGCTTGTCCCGGCGGCGTCGATCCCCGTGTGGTTGGTGATCAGCCCGACGCGCCGGCCGCGCAGGTGTCGAAAGTCCTCCCGCCGCAACACGTCGATCCCGGTGCGTACCACGGGACGGTAACCATCGGTCACCGCATCGGCGGCGATCGTGCCGATGCGGCCGGCAATGCGATTCACCGATCCCTTACCGTCGGGGTGCAGGCGGCTGCTGAGGAAGATCACGAACATCTCCCGCTGCGGATCGATCCATAGCGACGTGCCCGTAAATCCACCGTGTCCGAACGCCCGGGGTGAGAACGATTGGCCGCGGTTGGAGGAGTAGCCCGTTTTGATGTCCCAGCCCAGCCCGCGCCTTCCGGCGGAGACGGGATACGCGCGGGCCATTGCGGCAACGGTCTCTTCTCCGAGAATCCGAACCCCGGCGTATTGCCCGCGGCCGAGCATCATCTGGGCGTACACAGCCAGATCGTCGGCCGTGGCGAAGAGCCCCGCGTGTCCGGCGATGCCTCCCAGGCGATAGGCCCGCGGATCATGCACTTCGCCCCGCATCCACCGGCCGTCCCGTTGTTCGGTCGGGGCCGCGCGGCGGCGAAGCGGGGCATCGGGAAGAAACCCCGTTTCGATCATGCCCAACGGGGCGAAGATTCGCTCTTGGGAAAACTCGTGAACGTCGTCGCCGGAGAGCCGGCGAACCAGTTCGCCCAGCACGAGGTAACCGACGTCGGAATAGACGAATTTCGTCCCCGGCGCAACGTGCGGCTTCAGGGCGAAGAGGTGCTCCCACGCCTTTTCCACGCCCTCGTTGTAGTCGGCCAGGGAGTTATCGGGAATCAGGCCGCCCTGGTGTGTGAGGAGTTGCAGCACGGTGATCCCCTCCTTGCCACCGGCGGCGAACTCCGCGATGTGCTTGGCCACCGGATCATCGAGTTGGAGCTTCTCCGCTTCAACCAGGAGCATGATACTGGTGGCCGTGGCGATCGGCTTGGTGAGCGAGGCCATGTCGAAGACCGTGTCGACGGTCATCGCAACCGGTTCCGGCTCGACCTGCCGATGGCCATAGGCCTTTCGCCATACGAGCTTCCCCCGTCGGCCCACGACGACGACGCAGCCGGGCATTTCGCCGGCTGCCAGGCCTTCGGCCACGACCGGATCGATTGCGTTCAACCTCGCCGCGCTCATGCCGGCGTCTTCGGGACGGGCCGTCGGCAACCGCGGGGGGGCGGCGGTGGCTGCAACCGCGGCGGCCAGCGCCGCCAACATCACCAGCGCACAGCCGGCGCGAAACGGGAAGCGGTTCGGCATTCTCATCGGCGACTCCCAACGAGTGACAAGCATCGGCCAGTTCCTTCCGCCTCGCGCCATCGCGGCCGAGGCCGTGGTAGTGCGGCTGGGTCAGTACGGCTTGAAAACGCCCGGGACGGGCACCGGATAGTCGCCGTTTTCGTCCGGCAACACGGGAGGATCGGCGTCGAAGGTGAACTTCTCGGGCATTTCGTCGGGGCCCTTGGCCACGGCGTCGTCCCATGTAACGACCTTGCCGCTGTAGGTGGCCATGCGTCCCAAGACGGCCGTCATGCTGCTGGTGGCGCCAAACCAGCCCTCGTTGTACTTGTCGCCGCGGCGAATCGCCGCCAGCAGGTCGTTGTGTTCCTGCTGGTGACCGTCGATGTGATCGCCGGAGTACTGCCAGGCGTTCTTTCCGGTCACCGTGCCGCGGGTACTGGCCACGCCGTCCGTGCCGTGGGCGAATGTACCGCCTTGGTTCCAGCAGCCCTTGATATGACGGCACTGGCTGAACATCTTCGTCCCGTCGCGATAGGTAAACTCATTGAAATGGTGGTCGAAGATCTGGCCGTGGTCTTTCCCCTTGCGGACCTCGCGGCCGCCCATGCCGTTGGCCTCGACCGGATGATCGTCCTTGATCCAATTGGCTTGATCGATCAGATGAACGTGCTGCTCGACGATGTGGTCGCCGCAGAGCCAGACGAAGTAGAACCAGTTTCTCATCTGATACTCCATCTCGGTCTGCCCGGGCTGGCGAGGGCGGACCCAAACGCCCGCATTGTTGCAGTAGGCCCGTGTGAACTGCAACGCTCCGACCGCCCCGTCGTGGATTCGCTTCACCGTTTCGACGACCGGGGCCGTGTGCCGGGAATTCAAGCCCACGGCCACCTGCAACCCTCTTTCGTCGGCCAGCTTGTTGGTTTCCATCACCGAACGAAAACCCGGCGCGTCGACGCAGACCGGCTTCTCCATGAACACGCGCCGGCCGGCTTCGATGGCCGCCCTGTATTGCATCGGTCGAAAGCCGGGGGGCGTGACCAGCAGCACCAGATCGGCGTCGCAGTCGATCGCCTGGCGGTAGGCGTCAAACCCGGTGAAAACGCGGTCCGGGGGCACGTCGACTCGGTCGCCGAATTTACCTTTCAGGGTAGCCAGTGACCGGGTGGCTCTGTCTTCAAAGGCGTCGGCCACGGCGATCAGCCGGATGTTCTCGCCCGGCACACTGAGGCATTGGGACGCCGCGCCCGTACCACGGCCTCCGCAGCCGACCAGGACGATCTTGATCTGATCGCCACCGGCGGCGTGGACACGGCCAGCCATCGTCATGCCGCCGGCTAGGGCCGCTGCGGCCGCCGTCGCGGAACCTTTGACAAAGTCACGGCGATTCGGTTTGCTGTGGATCGTCATCTTCATGCTCCTGTTGTGACCGATAGGATCTGCATCTCGACACGTAGCGGTCCGTGGCCCACGGGCGGTGCTCGACGGGAACCACCCCCGCCGCCCATCATACCACAAAGAGAAGGCCGGCCGCGACAGGGGCCCATGACCGGTCTCGAACCATCGCCGCAGCCAACGAGGTAACGTAGCCCACGCTTCGGGACGTTGCCAGAATAATCGAGGCGGTTCCCATCACGGTTCTCCTTAATCTCATACATCACGCTCGCTGGGATCGGGTGTATGGCAACGCCCGATCGACTCTGCGTATGAAACATGGTCGATGGCCATTGTACAATGCGAGCGGCGCACTCGATTCAGCTTTGCTCGTTCGTTCTCCACGCCGCTGCCACAAACGTCTCGGCCTATCATCAAGGAGAATCCCGGTGAAGCATTTCCGCGTACCCCTGACATGCCTTCTCTATTGGGAGAAGATCCCGCAGGGACGAGGTGGCACTCCACCATGGTCGCAGGCGATCCGATGGGGCAAGTGGAAGGCGATTCGGCACAAGCCGCGTACACGGTGGGAACTCTATGACCTTGCGCAAGACATTGGCGAAACCGACAACATCGCCGAGGAACATCCGAACGTGATTCAGCGAATCGAGGGGCGGCTGAAGACCGTGCGGAGCGTCTGTCGTACCTATCCGCCGGAAGAGCCGAGTTGGAGCTATCCTCGGTTGAAGACCGGCTATGTCAAGTAGACGGCTTTCGGGGTTCCGAAGCAGCACGCCATGAAACGCGTCGTACGCGACCGGTTCCTCACCGCCGGCGACGGCAGCGGGGCCGCTCGCTTGAACCCGCTGTGACCGCCAGATAGAATAGCGCGAGACTCAGCGGTGGGGCCAGTTCTCTCCAATTTCGACTCCAGCTTGGGAGGAAGGGACATGTGTTTTCACGTGGAACGCGGTCTTGCCGCGCTGCTTGTTATCGTCTGGGGAACGGGGATGGCGACGGCTGAGGATACGGTCGCGGCGCCGCCGCAAGAGCTTCCGCTTCTGAGCATAAAGGACTTTCAGTATGTGGGGGCATTCCGATTGCCGTCGCGAAAGTACGGCGAGTCGGATCTCAACTATTCGGAGGGTCCGATCGCGCTGAATCCCGACAGGAAGTCGCTGTTCATCGTGGGACACGCCCATCAGCAGGCGATTGCCGAATTCCCGATCCCCGAACTGGTCGACAGCACGGTCCTTGCCGAGTTGAACATGGCCGGCGATCCCATTCAGCCTTTCGTCACGATCCTCCATCGCGCCTCGGGAGGAAACTCCCAGGGCAATAATCGCATCGGCGGTATGTTATATGTTTCCGGCCCCGAGGGCCCCGAACTTCTCGTCAACGCCTATGAGTATTACGATGCCCCGGGCGACAACACGCTGTCGATGCTGGCGGTTCGCGACGCCAATGATCTGGCGGAGTCCGACGTCGACGGGTATTTCGAGGTGCAAGGCCGGCCTGGACACACGGCCGGCTGGATGTCCCCGATCCCCGGCCCGTGGCGGTCGCTCCTCGGCGGCGACTTCCTGACGGGCAATTCCAGCGGCATCCCGATCATCTCCCGCACTTCCGTCGGACCCTCGGCGTTCGCCTTCAACCCGCGGGACGTCGTCGGCAAGAAGTCCGTGCCGACTCCCGTTGCCACCACCAAGCTGCTCGATTTCAGCCTCGCCGGTCGGCTGCACGATGATCTTTCCAACAAGTCGCGTCAAAATGACCTCTGGAATCATCTCTCACGAGCCGTCTACGGGATCATTGTTCCGGGAACGCGCACCTATGCCACGTTCGGCCATTCCGGCGGCAACGAGAGCGGGGTCGGCTACAAGATTGTCCAGGACAACGGCAGGAGAACCGGTGGGTACAGTTCCTTCGCGGTCAAGGACAACTACCACTACTATTGGTTTTGGGATGTCAACGATCTTGCGGGAGTCCGGGCTGGCGAGATCAAGCCGCATGACGTGCGGCCCTATGAGTACGGGATCTTCCGAACCCCCTTCGAGGGCTCAACGCACAGGCTTGGCGGTGGAGCGTTCGACGCGTCCACGGGCCGGATCTACCTGACGGCGCAGGAGGCGGATCGCCAACAGGGAAGGTACAACAACCCGCCGGTCGTCATGGTCTACAAAGCTCCGAGCGATCAGGAGTAATGTGATGATGCGTGTGGTGCGATTTGGATTGTCCGCCGGCTTGTTCAGCCTGTTGGCCTGTTTCGCCGCATCGTCGGCGATCGCCGCGCCGCCGAGTGTATAGTTCATCGTCGCCTGTTTTTCTTCTCCCTTCTTCCCATATCGGAACCCCCTTGGCGATGGGCCGTGATCCACCACAATATCGGTCCCGGCCACCTTGCCAAGATGCCCGGCCGTGCCCACAATGACAGCATAACAGCCCCTCGGGAGCAAGGCCTGTCAAGGGAGAAACGGAAGCCACCGGCCCCGCCGGAATTCGTTGTCGGGGATCACGTTAGCGTGAGGCACGGCATTCTCTGTGAGGCTCGATACCAGAGGCGTGTTGTGACCCTGTCGCGGGGAGAGTTGGAAGTCGGCAACGGCGAAGCGAATCGGCCGTTGGTAGCGGATGACTGCTACTGGTTCCGGAATTGACGGTGAAAGGAAGCAGAAGAATGCGATTACCCGAATCCAAGATCAAAGAAGCGATCCTTCATCCCGAGGAGGAGGTCCGGCTCACGGCGGTATCCTACTTCGCCGACGCCTACAGCCAGGACGAGTCGGTCATGCCGCTTGTCATCCAGGCCGTGGAGACGTACGGAACGAACACAGCGTTCCGCATCCTGCGGGATGCGCAGCGCCTTCCCCAAACGAAAGCCACCATGAAGTGGCTGCTCGACGAACTCTCCAGCGGGTTGGATTGGGAGAACGTCGTGGAAGACAACTATGGCTTCGCCATCGGACTGATCTTGGCCAAGGCCGATCTTGAGCAACTTGCCGAATCAGCGGATGATATCCTCAGCTCTCCTGACTTTCCCGACGAGTTGAAGGAGGGCCTGGTTGAACGGCTGGGCATGGAGTTCCAAGAATGGGAAGAGGGCTGGGCAGAGTTGGAAACCCTGGGGCGTGTAACGATGGAGCGAGGCGAATCTACGCGCCGTGAGCTTCAGGAGCTACGCCACGTCGTTGAGCTGCTCGCCCGCCACGGGGAAAGCAGGGCCGATTTCATTCTCCGGCTGCTGCACCGGAACTACAGAGGCACCGACAAAGCCCTTATGGAATGGCTGGAGTCTATCGTCGTGGAGCTTGCCGGTGCGATGCGGCTGGAGAAAGCCATACCGGTGCTGGTGGAGCGGCTGCATGAGGATGACATCGGTGTGACCGATTCCTGCATCACGGCATTGAGTCAGATCGGCGGGGACAAGGTTGTGCGGGGCATCGCCGAGCAGTGGCCGGGAGCCGATGAGGAGTTTCGGGGGTCCGCCACCAACGTACTCGAACATATTCACACGGACTTGTCCGTGGAAAAGTGCCTTGAGTTCCTTGCCGTCGAAGAAGATCCCGACATGCGGCTGTCTCTCGGCCACGCCTTGCTGTCGCATTTTGCGGATGAGGCAATTGATCCCGTGCGGAAACTCGTTGTCGGGGAGGAGGATGAACTACTCCCGGATGAATGGGATCTACGATACCGCTTGGTTGCCGCCTGCACGATCATGGGACGCTCTTTCCCGGATTATGATGCGTGGCACAAGAACGCTGTCGATACAAACTGGGGCTGGCGGGATTACGAGCCGGGACGAATCAGGGACCACTTCATCGTTGACGACGAAGAGGAATATGACGAGGACGAAGAGGAGTGGGAGGAAGAGGACTGGGACGAGGAGTCCGAAGAGGAATTCGATGACGACGACGAAGACCTCTTGTCGCCCGCGTCAGAGATCACCCCTCTCTTGCCGTTCACGGACGAGCGGGAACGAACGAGACGGAATGATCCCTGTCCGTGTGGCAGCGGAAAGAAGTTCAAGAAGTGCTGCCTGAAGAAGCAGAGGCAACAGCAGACGACGCCTCCGAAGTATCCTATCGGCACGGTGGCCCTTTACGGACCGGACGATAAGAAGACGACCAAGATCGTTGCGGCAGCCATTGTGGACAAGGACGCCGAGCCAATCTTGGAGCGATGGGTCGGAACGGATGTCCAGGAGAGCCCCAAGGTTCAACAGGGGATCAAGGACTTCTTTGTCAAGCACCAGGTCCAGTCGGTCGTGGCCTCCGATAGAAACATGGGCTGCCCGCATGAGGAAGGCGAAGATTTCCCGGACGGCGGGGATTGCCCGTTCTGTCCGTTTTGGAGAGGCAAACAGGGAAGCGGGAGGCGGGATTACTGAAGTCGTTGCTTCTTGCCGCTCAGTTTCTCAGCTACCCGAAAGAAACTCATCAGGCGAGTACGATGTCCCGCCGAACTCAACAACGTCGCCGACGACCAGCTTCCGGCGCCTTCTGGTTTCCACCTCACCGTTGACCTGAATTTCACCGCTCTGGATCAACAGCTTCGCCTGCCCGCCCGTGTCGGCAATGCCGCTGAGTTTCAAGAACTGATTGAGCGGCAGGGTCACACTTTCGGGAACGGGAATTGCCCCTTGTTTCATCGCTGCACCTGAAAACCCTGGTCGGGATGCCGCCAAATCCACTGCATACTCCCATGGAGGTGGTTTTCAGCGATCTGGCGCACGGCGGTCATTGTACCACATCCGGCTCCGCTGTGGTGGAACGGTCGCTCTGGATGTAGAATGACGTGATGAACCTGGCTATGCCGTCCCCGATCTCCTGCTCACGAAGGGGTGTTTGCATGATCTTGGCTGCCGTGATGCGAGTTGGTTACCTGGTGTTGTTTCTCGGTCTCTTCCTGACCGATTCCCGGCCCGGACTTGCCGCCTTCGACTTTTCGCATCTCGACGAGTACCGCCGGGCGCGTTGGCCCCAGGAGAAGGCCTGGGCCTGGTATGCCGAGGTGGGGCCAATCGCCGGGTGCAACTATCTGCCGCGCACGGCCGTGAACATGACCCAGATGTGGCAGAAGGAGACTTTTGACCCCAAGACGATCGACGAGGAACTTGGCTGGGCCAAGAAGGCCGGCTACAACAGCCTGCGGGTGTTTGTGCAGTACCTCGTCTGGAAGGACGATCCCGAGGGCCTCAAGCAGCGGATGGACCGGTTCCTGGCCATCGCCGATAAGCACGGGATGCGCGTCATGTGGGTTCCGTTCTGCGACTGTGCCTTCGCCGGCCGCGAGCCGTACCTGGGCAAGCAGGATGCGCCGGTGCCGGGCGTGCATAACAGCGGTTGGGTGCCCAGCCCGGGCTTCGGCCGGGTGGTCGACCGTGCGGCGTGGCCCGATCTCCAGGCGTACATCAAGGACCTTGTGGGCCGGTTCGGCAAGGACCGCCGCGTGCTCGTTTGGGATCTCTACAACGAGCCGGGGAACAGCCGTATGGGCGAGAAGAGCCTGCCGCTGGCGGCAGCCTCACTGGGCTGGGCACGCGAAGCCGGGCCCGTCCAACCGCTGACCATCGGCGCTTGGACCGACTTCGACGGCCGGATGTCTCAGGCACTGATGGCCATGTCCGACGTCGTCTCGTTTCACGGTTACGACAAGCCCGAGGGCATGGTGAAAAAGAGTTGGACCTGCCGCCAATACAACCGGCCCGTGCTGTGTACCGAATGGCTGCACCGCCAGTCGGGCAACACCTTCGAGACGATCCTGCCAATTTTCGCCCACGGCCAGATCGGCGGCTATCACTGGGGGCTGGTGGCCGGGCGGACGCAGACCTACATGCCCTGGGGCTCGAAGAAGGGCGACCCCATGCCCAAGCACTGGCAGCACGACGTGATGCACACCGACGGCAAACCGTATGACGCCAAAGAGTCCGAGCTGTTGCGGGAGTTCCGCGAGGATTTCCGCCTGCGGCCGATCAACCGGCGTTGGTCGGAAGAGAAGGTCTGGCAGTGGTACGAGCGAGTCGGCCCAATCACCGGCTGCAATTTCCTGCCCAGCACGGCCATCAACTCGACCGACATGTGGCAAGCCGACACGTTCGACCCCGAAACGATTGACCGGGAACTCGCCTGGGCCAAGAAGGCCGGCTACAACAGCATTCGGGTATTCCTGCAATACATCGTCTGGAAGGACGATCCCGAGGGGCTGAAGCAACGGATGGACCAGTTTCTGGCCATTGCCGATGAGCATGGACTTACGACGATGCCGGTCTTCTTCTGCGACTGCGCCTTCTCGGGCAAGGAGCCGTACCTCGGCAAGCAGGACGAGCCGCGACCGGGCAAGCCGAACGGCGGTTGGGTACCCAGCCCGGGCTTGAAACGGGTGGCCGATCGGGCCGCGTGGCCGGAGCTGAAGCGGTACGTGCAAGACATCATCGGCCGGTTTGCCGACGATCGACGGGTCCTCGTTTGGGACCTCTACAACGAGCCGGGACAGTCAAAATTGGGCGAGGCGAGCATGCCGCTCTCGGAAGCCGTGTTCGGGTGGGCTCGAGACGCCAAGCCCTCGCAGCCGTTGACCATCGGCGCGTGGGTTGAACTGGACTTTCCCATGTCGCGGCGACACATGCAATTGTCCGACGTGATTACCTTTCACGGCTACGACCGGCCGAAGGAGTTCCAGCAGAAGATCCGGATCTGCCGGCAGTACGATCGGCCGATCCTCTGCACGGAATGGTTGATGCGTCAGCACGGCAACACGTTTGAGTCGATCCTGCCGATTCTTGCTCGGCATCGCGTCGGTGGGTATCACTGGGGTTTGGTGGCGGGCAAGACACAGACCTACTTGCCGTGGGAGCTAAAGCCGGGCGACCCGCCGCCGAAGGTTTGGCAGCACGACGTCTTCGCTGCCGACGGAAAGCCGTACGACGCCGAGGAATTCCAGCGATTGCGGCAATACATCGAGCAATTTCAACGCAACCGGCGCTAACCCGCTACCGCGACCACATTATTGAGATCGAGGAACAACATGCGATTGGCGAGAAGACGGTTTCCGCGGGCAACGTGCCGACCGACGGCGCAAATCAAGACGGTGAATCCGCTCACCTTTTGCGTCGTGTCGCTGCTGGGCGTACTGTCGGCAAATGCCGCCGAATACTACGTCAGCAATTCTGGAGATGATGACAACTCCGGAACGGCTCCGACGGCCGCTTGGCAGTCCATCGCGAAACTCAACGGCTTCCAGTTTGAATCCGGCGACATCATTCACTTCCAGTGCGGCGGCCAATGGCGCGGGCAGATCGTGCCTTGCAGCGGTAGTCCTCAGGGGCATGTGACCTACACGTCGTATGGCAACGGGCCGAAACCGCTGCTGCTCGGTTCGGTCGAGATGAACGACCCGGGCGACTGGAAACCGGTCGGCGCGAATCTCTGGCAAACCCGTCCTCTTCCGGTGGACGTGGGGAACATCATCTTCAACAACGGTCAGAACTGCGGCATCAAGATGTGGGAACGTACCGATGTCGATGAGCCGAATGAGTTCTGTTACGATCGGCAGTTGAAGACGGTGCTGCTGTACGCAATAGAAAACCCGGCGATACGGTTCGACGATATCGAGTGTGCTTTGAAACACCATATCATCAACCAGGGAGGCCGAAGCTACGTCATCTACGACGGTTTACATCTGGCCTACGGCGGGGCACATGGGATCGGTGGCGGAGGGACCCATCACATCACCGTGCGAAACTGCGATCTGTGCTTCATTGGCGGCGGCCACCAACATTC
>CAYUIQ010000103.1:0-28064 GCA_964444795.1 uncultured Planctomycetaceae bacterium | reverse complement strand
AGCGCAGCGAGCCCCCAGTTCGTTACGTTCTGGGGGCTCGCTGCGTCGACCCCAGGCACCCCACCCGTCCATTGGCCTGTTGCTGAGTACTATGGGTCATTGGACACCGGCGCCCCAACAATGCAGGAGGGATTCATGATCAATCACCGCCACGTCTGTTTGCTCGCGTCGCTGCTTGCCCTGGTTGCTTGCCGTGCGGCCGTCTCCGCGGAGCGGCCCAACATTCTCATCATTCTGACCGATGACATGGGCTTCTCCGACCTCGGGTGTTTTGGGGGCGAGATCGAGACTCCCCATCTCGACGCGCTGGCCGCCGGCGGACTGCGCTTCACTGCGTTTCACAACACCGCGCGGTGCTGGCCGACGCGAGCAACGCTCTTGAGTGGTCGTTACAGCAACGGTCTTAGTGCCGGTCAAGTTACTATCGCCGAGGTCCTCAAGCCCGTCGGATACCAGACCGGTATGGTCGGCAAGTGGCACCTCGGCATGAATCCGGAGAAAGACGGACCGAACCAACGTGGCTTCGATGACTTCTATGGAACGATGACCGGCGCCGGATCGTTTTGGGATCCGTACACGCTGACTCGCAACACGGAACCGGTCGAGACCGACTCCGAAGACTTTTATTATACCGACAAGATCGGCACCGAGGCCGTCAGGCAGATCGAGACGTTTGCCAAGAGCGAGAAGCCGTTCTTTCAATATGTCGCTTTCACCGCGGCGCACTGGCCCATGCATGCCCCGGAAAAGGCGATCCAGAAGTACCTTCCACGTTACGCCGACGGATGGGAGAAGCTGCGCAACGACCGTTATGCGCGTATGCTCAAGATGGGGATCATCGACAAGCAGCGCTGGCCGTTGCCGCCCATGGAGTCGCGCGTCCAGTCGTGGGAAACCGTCGATCATAAGCCGTGGCGGGTGCGTAATATGGCGATTTACGCCGCCATGGTCGATCACATGGACCGGGCCGTCGGCAATATCGTCGGCGCGCTGAAGCGCACCGGGCAACTCGACAACACGCTGATCATTTACTTCCACGACAACGGCGCGTGCCCCGAGCATCTTGGCGGGAACGGGTACAACACGGCCAATAATATCCTCGCTAAGGCGAAGGCCGCCGGCCAAACGGTCGCGGTGGGCGATGTGTTCGACGTCCCGATGGGCGGCCCGTTGACCTACGGCAGCGTCGGACACAACTGGGCCAACGCTCAGAACACGCCGCTACGCCGTTACAAAATGAACGTGCATGAGGGTGGGTCTTGCACGCCCGCGATCATGCATTGGCCGGCTGGCCTGAAACACCAGCCGGGTTCGATCACCGCGCAACGAGGCCACGTGGTGGACATGATGGCAACCTGCGTGGAACTGGCCGCCGCGGAGTATCCCACGGAGTTCGACGGCCGGACGATTACACCGCACGAGAGCTTGAGCCTCGCCGCGGTGATCGGCGGCGGAAAGCAGCCGCACGACCACGCCTACTACTTCAATCACGCCGGTACGCACGCGATAATCAAGGGCGATTTCAAGGTGGTCCGCGAGGGAAAGGGGCCCTGGGCACTCTACAATCTCACCGAAAACCGCACCGAGACGCGAGACCTTGCCAAGCAATATCCCCAGCGAGTGGAAGAGTTGACGGCCCTCTGGGAGGCACGGTGGGGAAAGAAGACGAAATAGTATTCAACGGTTTCCTATTTCCCGAGAAACTTTCAACGTGGTCATCTACTCGTTCCTCGGGCTGTTCAAAATCGTCTTTCCGGCCTTCAACGTCGTTCCCTACGTGGCCCTGCTGATCGTCGGATAAGAGGGGCGTCCGACATCGCCTTGCACTTGTCGGCATTGAAAGAGGAAGTCAGATGAGATACAGCGTAAGGATGCTCACGGTTCTTCTGGTACTTGCCACACCAGCGCTGGCCCAGAGCCAACCACCTCGGCCAAGCGGACTTCGGCTTGTGGTGGAGGCGGAGGAGGATATTTACGCTTGCGAACCTCTGGACAACGGCGCCGGCCCGCTTTGGTGCAGCGGCTCGACGTGTCTCGTGCGGGTCGGCGATGTGCTCTTCGCCAGCGGCGTGGAGAAAGTGGTGGACGCCAAGCCGCTGAACAACTGCCGTTGGACGCTCTTCCGGCGGGGTACGCTCGGTTGGGAGCGATTTCGTGCCGGAACGGGCCGCACGCGGGAGCCATCGCCGGTGGCGGGCTTCGCCGACGGCCGGTTGTTTCTATCGGCCAATCCCACGCTGGTAACCGATCCCGAGAAGTACAGCGGCCCGGCGAGACCGGAGGTTCTTCAGTTCTCTGTTTCCGATGCCAAGACGGCGGCCAAAGAGCTTTTGCCAACATGGGACGGCACACCGTCGTTCACCGAGCACAGCTACCGCAGTTTCGCCGCCGATGCGGCCCACGGCGAACTGATCCTCTTGCAGAACATTGGCTACACCCATGCCGAGTGGGCGTTTCTCGACCGTAACGGTCGCTGGAGTGCCCAAGGAAAACTGATTTGGCCCTGGGGAGCCGAGTACGACAAGCCGCAGCCGATCCGCGTCTGCTACCCCAACGTCGCGCTGGTGGATCGGGCGGTCTACGTCTGCGGCGTCAGCGACGTCGTCGAACCGTACGAGAAGTGGCGGGCGTACAAGGAGAAGCTGACCGGCCGCAAGTGGGACTACGACTTCCGCCGTTTGTTCTTCACTTGGAGTGACGACGTCACGACGGGCGAGTTTCATGAGTGGATCGAGATCGCCAGTCGCGACAAGACGTGTGGATGGATCTCGCCGGGCGACCTCTGGGTGGCACCGGACGGCGCCGTTCATCTCGTCTGGACCGAACGGGCCATCGACGCACGACTTCGTGATGAGTTCTTTCCCGACGCCAGGCAGTCCCACGCCTTGAACTACGCCATGGTGCGGGCCGGAAAAGTGGTTTCGCGACGGTCGTTGCTCCTTTCCGAGGAGGGGCAATCCAGCGAAATCCCCGGACGGGGGCGTTTCCACGTTATGCCGGACGGACGGCTGTTCGTCTTCTGCTACGTCAGCGGCACCGATGCGCAAGGCAAGCGGCTTTCAGAGAACCGGCTCATGGAACTGGCCGATGACGGCGGCGCCGGCGTTTGGATCAAAGTCCCGATGAAACACCCGATGAGCGACTACTTCACGGCTACTGTGCGCGGAGGATCACCTCCGTCACGGTTCCTCGAACTCCTGGGCCATCGGGCCGATCAGCCCGGGACGATCAGCTATGCTCGAATACGACTTGATGACGAGCCATAGCGATACCCGATAGATCGCGTTGCAGCCCGTTGAAAAACGCAAGTTAGCGCCAAGATCGCTCGAATCGCTCGGCCTGCTGCCCGCAGAGCACCGAGAGTTGAAGGCCGCTGCCGTTGGTGGTATAGAAGATGCGTCCGTTGGACACCTGCGAGCCGACGCACAACAACACGTCGACCGCCGGGCCGGAGTTGATCAGCCGGTTCTGCCGCGACGTGTCGTAGACGTCCATGTTCGGTCCCAAGAGGAATCCGCCCGCCATGGTGAACCGCGTGCAGCGGTAGCCGTGCGTCAATTCGCGGAGTTTCGCTCCGGTGTCCTTGCGCAGTTGATAGCCGTTGCGGTACTGGTCGTGCGCGAACAGGAATTCGTCGGCGACGGTGATCACGTGGATGGCCCGGTGGATCGGGTCGGATTGCCAGACGAGCGATCCGTCGCGGGCGTCCAGGCACCAAACGCGATTGATCTTGCCCTCGACCGGGTTGTAGCCGCCCAGGTAGAGGCGGCCGTCCTTGCCCGAGACGGTACATCCGGCATGCACGGCGTACCGGGTGGTTTCCCACAGTATCTTGCCGGTCTTCGGTTCGATGGCGGCGGTGACCCCGGACGGCTGTTTGGCGCCGAAATAGCAGGAGTAATACAGCACGCCGTCCATCAGGCACATGCCGGCGTCGTCGCCGCCCGCGCCATGCTGGGAGAAGTCGAGCGACCAGACCTCCTCGCCCGTGTTCAGGTCCCACGCCTTGACCAGCGGCTTTTGATCTTTCGGGAAGCCGAATGTGCTTTGGTGCTCGAACAACCAGGTTCGCGGCGTGTATTTGCCCGAGCTGAACTGGTAGAAGACCAGCCCGTCATGTACCTGCGGCGGCGTCTGGCGGTTCCAGCTTGGCGAGCCGGTAAAGGGCGCTTCCCAGATCACCCGGCCCGTGGCGGCGTCGAGACATCGCAGGCGACTTTGCTTCAAGCCGGCCTGCGGCAGCAACAGTCTTCCTTGGTAGTAGATCGGCGTGGTAAACGACACGTGTACGCCGGGAAAGAATCTGCGCCACAGCAGCCGGCCCGTCTCCTGTTCGACGGCCAGGATCTGCCCTTCGGCCGTATGCGTGTACATGCGGCCGCCGCCGAAGACGGAGACGTGCTTGACCGTGCCTTCCAGGCGTCGAATCCAGTTGATCTTAAACGGCGGCTCGACCTGCTGCGGTGTAACGTTCGTGTTGGCTTGGTTGGCGAAGTGGGTAAACCAATCGAACCGCTCGTCGGTCGATGGGCCGGTCAACGGGCTGCGAATTCGGTTAAGCTCAAGGTCCCGTTTCGGCAGCGGGCCGTTGCCGTCGGGGCCGAGGACGTACAGGTAACCGTCCTCGCAACCGAAGTAGATCCGGCCGTCGCACACGGCGGCCGGCGCAGTGATCGGCCGGCCCATCGCCGTGGCAAACGACCAGCCGTTGCCGTCCCCGGAAAGCGGTACCACGTGCAAACGGCCGTCGAGCCCGCCCACGACGGCCTTGTCGCCGACCAGAACGGGGGGCGCAATCGACGGGTAGGCGTCCATCCGTTGCGTGGGCTCGCCGGGCGTGTGGCGGCAGAGCCCAAAACCCTCCTCGGGGCGGCATCGATAGACATCGCGTCCGCGCACGCTGACCGACGAGAAACTCAAGCTGGCCGAGCCGAGATAACTCGACTCGGTGCCGGCAACAAAGGCGGCGTCGATCTTGCCGTCGGCCAGCCGCAGCGTCTCGACGCGGCCGCCGTTGTCGCGGCGAAACCATTGCCGATACACGGTACCCTTGTCATCCAGACTAAGCCCCAGCGTGGCCGGGCTTTCTCGCGGGGCATGGTACGCGGCGCGAAACGTCGCGTGATCGCCTTCGTCCTGTAGCCAGGTAACGGTTCCCCCGGTCGGCAACACCAGCCTCTTGCCGTGTGCGGCGATATCGCGGGAGCAAAGGAATTGGTCTCGCCAAGTGACGCGTCCCTGTTTGTGCTTGGCCCACGCTTGTCCGTCCCACCGATCGCCGGTGTATTTCAGAAGTTCGCGCACGTAATCCCACGTCCAGCGGATCTTGCCGTCGGCAGACAGGGCAAACACGCGCGATCCCAGCGTCGCAAAGTAAACCGTATCGTCGACCACGACCGGACAAGTGAAAATGGGGCTCGCGCATCGAATCTTGCGCACCACCGTACCGTCGCGGGCGTCGAGCACGTAATACGTGCCGGTCATGGTCCCGAAATGAACCTTGCCATCGGTAACCACCGGCGACGAGACATTGTTGCAGTTGAGCGGTCCGCCATCGGTGACCACTTTCCACACGACCTGAAGTGTTTTCGCATTGATGCAAAACGCTACACCGGCGCCGTCGACGATGAAGATTCGGCCGTCGACGACCGCGGGCGAGGTAAACACGGCGTCGGTGAGCGGCACGGCGCCAACCAGCCCCAGCGGCGTCGTCACGCTGCGATCGACGACGTTGCCCGAATGCCGGCCGTCGTACTTCAGTTGCGGCCAGTCTTCCGCACCGTCGGCGGTGGCAGTGCATGTCAGGGCAACGGCTAACAGGAACAAACGCGGTATCATGGCGGCGGACTCCTTATCGAAAGGATCACAACACACGAACGACGTCGATGACAGACGTCCGGCGGGGCGGACGCTCGTGTCTCCCAGAAGATCCATCCGCGATTGTAGCAGCCGGCTGGGCACGCGTCGAATCGGCCGACGGCCGAGAGAATGGCCCGGAAGAAGCGATGCCCGACAGACTGCCTACAAACCGCCGGTTGCCGTGGCTGGGCAAATGGCGCAAGTCCTTGACAGCAAACGACGCCGGCGGTATTAGTGGGGGCAGTTAACCTCTCGATATTGTTCTTGACCGTATCGGCCGCGAGGGAGAATCGACATGGATCGCCGTAGTTTTCTGAAAACGGGCATCGCTGGGTTAGCGCTGCCTGCCGTGGGACTACACTCGGCCGGGGCCGCCGAAGAGGAGTCCAACCGGGTCGCCCTGATCGGTTGTGGCTGGTATGGCAAGAGCGTGCTCTTTCGGCACATTCAGGTGGCCCCCATTGAGGTTGTGGCTCTCTGCGATGTCGACCGCCGGATGCTCGCCGAAACCGCCGACATGACCGCCGGGCGGCAGGCCTCCCGCAAGCGACCGCGGACGTACGCCGACTACCGAGAACTGCTGGCGAAAGAAGACGTCGATATCGTGCAGATTTCCACGCCCGACCACTGGCATGCCCTGCCGATGATCGAGGCGGTGAAGGCCGGCCGCGACGTGTATGTCGAAAAACCGATCGGCGTCGACGTCGTTGAAGGTCAGGCGATGCTTGCCGCCGCGCGAAAATACCAGCGCGTCGTTCAGGTGAATACGCAGCGCCGCAGCACACCGCATCTGGTTGAAGCGCGCGACAAGTTCATCAAGACCGGCCGGCTGGGAAAGATCGCCACGGTCGAGATCTGCTGTTACTACCATATGCGGGCCCGGCAGAATCCGCCCGACACCGATCCGCCCGAGTATCTCGATTGGGAGAGGTGGACCGGTCCGGCGCCGATGCGCCCTTACAACTCGCTGGTCCACCCGCGTCGCTGGCGGTCGTTCATGGAATACGGAAACGGCATCGTCGGCGACATGTGCGTGCATATGTTGGATACGGCGCGCTGGATGATGAACCTCGGTTGGCCCAAGCACGTCAGTTCGTCGGGCGGTATCTTTGTGGACAAAGAAAGCAAGGCCAACATCTCCGACACGCAGACGGCCACCTTCGCGTATCCCGAGGACGACCTCAACGTGGTTTGGACCCACCGCGCCTGGGGGCATCCGCCCGACAAGGACTACCCCTGGGCGGCCATTTTCTACGGCGACAAAGGGACGCTCAAGGCGAGTGTGCATCGTTACGATTTCATTCCTCGCGGCGGTGGCGATCCGGAACACGGTGACGCCCTGTTGGAGCTTGAAGAGTACCCCGAGGACAAAACGGAGAAGGAGCTCGAGAAACACGTGGCGCCGGCGATACGCCAACATCTTGTCGACTTCCGCCAGGCAATCACCACGCGTGGCCGGCCGGTCGCCGATATTGAAGAGGCCCACATCTCTAGTGCGAGTTGCATTCTGGCGAACGTCGCCTGCGATTTGGGTCGAACGCTTCAGTGGGATGCGGAAAAGGGCCGGGTGATCGGTGACGACGAGGCCAACCGCCTGCTTGCCCGACCCTACCGAGCCCCCTGGATGCATCCCGATCCGGCGAACGTGTGAGACACCGAGAATCGGTCGCCCGCGGGATGACAGACTGGTTCTCGGCCGAGCAAGGTTTTGATGAGATGACCGCCACGTTACGGAATTCCAAGCTCATGATCACAGTTTCGATTCGCCCGTCGTTTGTCTCCACGAGCGTGATTCTGTTCGGCTTGACCGCCGCGTCTTACCAGCACGGTCAGGCCGCGGAGGTCGCCCCGCCGGCCGGTTGCGACGAGATCGTCTTCACCCAACGCGTGTCCGGCAACGACCACTGGTACGGCAATTTCGGCCACTACTGCGAGACGGAGTCGCCTTACACGGACCGGGCCATCATCAAAGAGGGCGACATGCGCTACGCCTTTGGCGACGGCGGGCGATTGTGTCGATTGAACCTTCGGACCGGCAAGCTCACGGTGCTGCTCGATGATCCCGAAGGCGGGGTCCGCGATCCGAACGTCCATTACGACGGCAAGAAGATTCTCTTCTCGTACCGCAAGGCGGGCACCAAGACCTTTCATCTCTACGAGATCGACGTCGACGGCGGCAACCTCCGGCAACTCACCGACGGACCGGATAACGATATCGAACCGATCTACACGCCGGACGGCGGTATTGTGTTTTGTTCGAGCCGCTGCCACCGTTTCGTTCCGTGCTGGAGGACCCAGGTGGCGACGCTCTATCGTTGCGACGGCGATGGGCGGAACATCCGCATGATCTCGAACAATGCCGAACAGGAAAACACGCCGTGGATGATGTCCGACGGGCGAGTTCTCTATATGCGGTGGGAATACGTCGACCGGCACATGATGCTCTACCACCACCTTTGGACGATCAATCCGGACGGCACCGCCGTGATGGTCTTTTTCGGCAACCAGCACCCGGGCGGCGTCATGATCGACGCGAAGCCGATCCCCGGCACGAACAAGGTGGTGGCCTCATTCTCTCCCGGCCACGGCCGCACGGAGCACGAAGGGATTATTACGATCGTTGATCCCCGCCGCGGCCCCGACGACATGTCGATGGCCCGCAAGATCAGCTCGCGCTACTTCCGCGATCCGTATCCGCTCTCCGAAGATCTTTTTCTCGTGGCCGACAAGGCGGGGCTTCACCTGCTGACTTCGCAGGGAGAGACTGAGACCATTTACCGGCCGGAGAAGCCGGGCGGTCGCTGGGACTGCCACGAGCCGCGGCCGCTTCGTCCGCGGCAGCGGGAGCCGGAGATTCCCTCTCGTTTCTCGGCGGAGCAGTCGACCGGCCGGTTGGTTTTGTCGGACATCTACACAGGCCGCAACATGGAGGGAGTGCAACCGGGCGAGATTAAGAAGCTGCTCGTCTTGGAACAGCTTCCCCGGCCCGCGAACTTCTCGAACGGCCAAGAGCCGCTCACCGTGGGCGGAACGTTTATGATCGAGCGCATCCTCGGCACCGTCCCGGTCGAAGAAGACGGCTCCGCCTACATGGAGTTGCCCGCGTTACGATCCCTGTTCTTTGTCGCCTTGGACGAGAACGATTTGTCCGTCAAGCGGATGCAGAGCTTCGTGACCGTTCAACCAGGTGAAACGACGGCCTGCGTCGGGTGCCACGAACAACGTGTCCGCGCCCCGCATTCACGGTCAAGTCTTTCCCTGGCGGCCATACAACGCGAACCCAGTCGGCCGACCGCGCCGGCGGACGTCCCCGATATCATCGACTTCCCGCGCGACATCCAACCGATTCTCGACCGCCACTGCGTCCAATGTCACAACGCCGACCGGCGCGACGGCCAGATCGAGCTGTCGGGCGATCGCACACCCTATTTCACCACGGCCTACTGGACCATGTTCTCGGGCTCTCTGGTCGTCGACGGCCGGAACAGCGCCGGCAATCGTCCGCCGCGGGCGATCGGCAGTTCGGCCAGCCGGCTGATGACGTTGATCGACGGCAGCCATCACGAAGCAAGACTCTCGGATCGCGAGCGGGCGGCCGTGCGGCTCTGGATCGAATCGGGCGCCGTCTACCCGGGCACCTACGGCGCCTTGGGAAGCGGCGTTTACACGGTGAAGTTCCCCGAGGCAACGATCCAACGGCGGTGCGCCTCGTGCCACCAGGCAACCAAGCCGCCGTACCGCAACCCGAAGCCGGGTGCGGTCAATTTTCAGTTTGGCAAGCGCCAGCCGCCGCAACCGTTGTTGACGGATCCCTTCGACATCATTCTGATTCGGCATCTGGCCTATTTCCAATTGGGCGAAGCACCGCTCCATCAAGCGCTGTGCAATCTCGACCGGCCGGAGAAATCGCTGCTCTTGCGAGCCCCGCTCGGCAATCAAGCCGGCGGGCTGCAACGGTGCGGCAAGGCGGTCTTCGAGAACGCATCCGATCCCGACTATCAAGAGATCCTCGAATCGATTCGAGACGCCGCGGCACGACTGGCCCAGCATAAACGATTCGATATGCCCGACTTCCGGCCGAACCGGTTCTACCTTCGCGAAATGCGGCATTTCGGGATCCTGCCGGGGGATCTGCCCGACGGCACGCCCGTGGACACGTACTCCGTCGACCGGGCATACTGGGAGTCGATCAGCCGGTAATCATCCGCATGAAGTCCGGCATGGACCGCTGCGGGCGATTCCACCGGACCGGTTCACCGCGGCTGGATATCAAGACCTACCCACCCGGTATCCGCTCCAGCAGCCGCTGCAAACGCTCGTCGTCGTACCAACTCACGCGCACCCGTCCGGCAAGCTCCTGCAGTGCCTCGCGGGCAAAGATTAGTGATCGACCATCTTCAACGCGCCCGAGTTGGTCGAGCGTCGTATGCTGCTCCCCACGGTCTGCGGACTTCAGCCAGGCAACGATCTGTTTTTGCACGTCCTTTTCGCCCAGCAAAAGCAGGCTGACGGCGGACGCCGCTCGTACCGACGTGTCCGAATCGCCCAGCAGGTTCCTCAAGATGGGGAGGTTCCTGGCCCGACCGTCGTCGCTTCCTTCGGCCAAACGAACGGCCGCTTCCCGCCGGGCTTCCGTATCGGCCTCGGCTGCCAGCCGGCGATAGAACGTCTGCGACGCGGCCGGCCCGATCTTGGCGACGGCGTCGAGAATCATTCGCGGACTGAGTAGTCGTTCGTGGCGGCGCGGGTCGATCGGTTCCGCGACGGTCGTCTGCTTGAGTTCATCCCAATCGGTGCCGATCGATTCGAGGTTTCGGATGTTCTCGAACTGGCTTTGAACCTGTGCCGCGGCTTGCGCCATGCGAAATCCGGATCCTCGCTGTCGCTTCTCGTCGTTGCGTGCGTCGACGTAGAGCGTGGCCAGATGGGGCAGGGCGTCGGGGGCCTTCAACTCGCCAAGCGCCCAGACGATCGACGCCCGCGAGAACCCGCTCTCCAGATCGAGTGCCGCGATCAGCGGCTTGATCGAAGACTCATCGCCGATCGATCCGCACGCCCGCGCGGCATTGCTTCGGATCACCCGATCGGGACTTTGCAGGGCCTTGTGCAGAATCGGCAGCATGGCCTCGCCGGCGTGCTTGAACACTTCTTGTGCGAACCGGGCCACACCCGTGCCGGGATCGTTGGGGCGCGTATAGGTCACGAGCAGCAAGTCGGCCACCTCGGGGTGCTCGCGCAGCGAGGCGCCAAGGGCGACGAAGACCTTTTGTCGCGGCTCGTAGTCGTCGGCATTGATGGGGTATTTCAGTAGCAGCTCGAAAACCCGGCGGTCGGCATGCGGGGCCAAGGCGGCAAAAACCCGCTCGTGACTCACCTCGACGCCGATCGACGACGTCGCCCCGTACGGATAGTTGCTGTAGTGATCTTCGTACTTGAGCATCTCCCCGAAATGCGCCAACGGCGGGAGTTCGCCATGTCGGGCAAGCCCCATCGCTGCCACGGCGCGGATGTGGCTATCCCGGTCTTTCAGCGCGGTCTGAAGCGGCCGGATCGCCGCATCGTCCTTTGCCTTTCCGAGCAGCCACACCGCCGTCGAACGCACACGCTCGCACGGGTCGGAAACGCACCGGCCAATCAGCGGCGTGTACTCGGCGTTTCCGTCGGTCACCACGGGTCGCATCGCGGCGGCCAGGGCATTCGCTTTAACGAACGGATTGTCGTGATCGAGCAGTCGCTTCAGGTCGGCCAGCGGGATCGCCCGGGGAACTTGTATCTTCGCCGCTTCGGCCAGTTGAATCTGGCCCAGCGACAGCAGCGGCTTGACCGCTTCGGCGGAGAATGGCAGGCCGGCGGCCACGCTGGTGCCGGCATTGATGATAACCAGTCCGTGTGTACCGCCGATGAATCGCTTCTTGCCGTGCGTCACGTCGCATAGCACGGCACCGCCAAGATAGGGTAGCCGGTTACTCGCGTCGGGAGCTTGGGACGCCGGCAGC
Organism: uncultured Planctomycetaceae bacterium; assembly: GCA_964444795.1. Taxonomy (GTDB): domain Bacteria; phylum Planctomycetota; class Planctomycetia; order Pirellulales; family Thermoguttaceae; genus JABMRP01. Next base: position 16,209 of record CAYUIQ010000103.1, on the reverse strand, counting down.
ACTTCATCGCCCTCGGCAAGCTTGCCCGTGACCGTGTCGAGGATCGAACTTCTAAATGTTCGCACCCGGCTGTCACCGCCTTCGGCCTGCTCACTGTCGTCGGTCAGCGTGTTGTGGGCCCGAACGCCGTAGAGCGTTCCGTAAAGAATGTGCAGCTTCGTGCCTTCGGCGCGGAGGGCTTTGATCTTGTTGCTCTTGAGCCCGTCGGCCATGGAAAGCCGTTGAAGCAGCTTCGTGTCGAGGTCTTGCACGGCCAGGCCGCCGTCTTCGTCGCCCAATTCGCAAGCGAAGTAGAGCTTCTGGCCGATGCGGACGAGATCCTCGACTTTGTTCGATGGCAGACCGTCGGAGACGGTGATCCGTCCGGCCGGTTTGCAGTCGGGTAGCGAGAGGATCGTCACGCCGCCGTTGGTGCATACGTAGGCCCGGCGGTCCCGGTCGTCGAAGCAGATCTTCTTGACGTAGAAGTCGGTGAGTTCGTTGGCCCGGCTGCCGAGTTTGTTCCATGCAAACGTGTTGGTATCGATCTCGAACAGACCGCCTTCGAGGTCCTGGATATGGTGGCTCATGCCCGTGTTGTCGTCGTGTCCCAGATTGTCTTCGCGCCACTGGCGGACGATACCGGAGCCCAGGAGCAGGCGGTCGCCGTCGAGTTCCCGCCAACAGAAGTACGGGCCGCGATCGCCGTCGAGATTCAGTCCGGGGATGTCCTTTCGGGTGCCCGAACCGGAGTAGAAATAGCTGCCGTCGCTGTAGGCACGACCCACGACGGGGTCAAGGTTCGGGACATCCGGATTGGTCGCGCCTTCATGAGTTGGGGTCACTTTGCGAAGCTTGCCGGTCGCCCGGTCGTAGACGGTCAGCAGGGACTGGGCGCCCATCAGCCAGACGTGCCCGTCGTCCTCGGAAAGGATTTTGAACTCGCCATTGACCATGAGCTTCTCGCCCGGCTTCGCGTTTTCCAGCGGCAAGACATGTACATCGAGCGTCTTCGGGTCGACCAGGGCCGGCCGATGACGCAGCTGATCGTCCACATACACGTCGGCCCAGATCTCCTTTTCCGTCGATCCGATGAGGCTCCAGTACTTGCCTTCGGCCTGGATCAAGCGAAACTCGTCGGTGGCCCGATCGAGCACTTGCCTGCCGGTCCAGAGCGTGCCGTGCGCGGCAAACAGCCGGCCAGGCACACGTCCGTAATACCGGGCGGCCTGTTGCTCGGGCTCGTAACGGAACAGCCCGTCGCCGTCGCGAACCCAAAGGGCGTCTTCCCACCAGAGCAGTTGTTGCGTGTGGACGGCCCGCTCGCGATCGGTTCCCGCCGTGCGCCTCACCGATTCCAGATCGATCCGCACCAGCGAGGGCTGCTTGCCGTCGGGTTCGTCGAGCCGGTAGAGTCCCCCGCGCGTGCCCACGAATAGCCCCCGCGGTGTTTCGCAAAAGGTGGTGACGCGAACGCCGACCGGAATCTGCAGGATCTCCAGCCCGTTGTTTTCAAGCGTCCCGTATCGTACCAGTCCCCACGACGAGCCGACCCAGCGGCCGTCGGGCGAGATCGAACGCACGTCGTCGCGATGGCTCAGCAGTCGCACGTCCTCCGGCACGCCCGGCGTTTCGAGCACCACGCGACCGACTTTGCGGCGATGTATCTCCGAGGGATCGATTCTCCGATCACGCCGCTCCGGCAGCAGCCGAGCCCATTGGTTCTTTAGCGGAATGCAATCCGACGCGTCGACGAGCGAGCCGATCCGCTTCATGTCGTCGGGCTTGGTGGCATGGGCGAGCATGACGTACAGGCAGTCGAGCACGTCCGCCAACTCCGACCGGCCGTGCCAGTTTGCCCGGGGTGTGGGGAGTGGAACCAGTTTTTCGGACCGCGTGAACGGTTTCTCGCCCTCGAACACCCGCAGGCCCAGGGCGACGAGCTTTTCGCTCTGGTCGTGCTTCTCGTAGAGCCGCATCAGGCGATAAGCCAGATCGAAGTAGTTGCGAAAGCGGGTGCGGTTGCGCGCGGCCTTGAAGCGGGCAAAGGCGAAGCTGGCGTCGGTCTCCAACAGCGACTCCAGCGCGGCGATCGCCTCGGGACCCTCGAAGTCGTCTTCCAGATCCAAGAGGTCGAGCCTGGCGCGGGCGTTCTCCGGATCGGCTTCGAGCAATTCGGTAAGAAACGCGCGGAGTTGCTCCTTGCCCACTTGGCGGAAACGATCGCGCCACGGTTCGTAGGAGTAGGTGTAGGAACCCTTGGCCGCTTTCCAGGCTTCGCCCAAGGCACGGCCACAACCGGCGTGGTCCTCAAGCAGCCAGCAGACATGTGCCCTGGCCGTCGGATCGGCCGTATCGACTTGATCGCGCAGCCACTTGTCGAACTGTTCTTGCCGCCCGAGTGCTTCGGCCCGGGCTTGGGCCTGTTCGAGCGATTTGAGATGTTGCAGCAAGGCCGGGTTGACCTCAAACTCGCGCAAGCTCACCTCGAACGCTTTGTCCGGCTTGCCCAGCGCCCCGTAAAGTCGCCCGAGACGGCGGAGGATGTCGGCCTGGAAATAGGCTCGACCGGCGGGCATGTGCGGACCAGGCGCGACCATCGCCGACTGTCGCATCATGCTCGACTGCACAGCCTCTTCATCGGCGTCGGGCAGTTTTGGCGGGGTGAACGGCAGCGCGAGCACTTGCTCGTAGGCTTGGGCCGCTTCGGCCGGCTTGCCGGCGCTTTCGTATGTTTGGCCGCGCCGGCACGCGGTCGAAATCTTGTCCAGCCCGGCCTGTTCGATGTACGCCAGTTCCAGAGCCAGCGCATCGTCGGCCCGGCCCTGGTGGAAGCGGATCCGCGCCAGCACACGACGCAAGCGGTTCTCGCCGTCGGCGATCTCCTTTTGCAGCATCTCGACCAACGCGTCTTCCTTGCCGGCTTCCTTGAACACACCGTAGGTCAGCCGGACGTATTCCTTGCGCGAGACACCGGCCGAGTGCCAAGAGTAACGAATGAAACCTCTCGATCCCATGTCGTTGCGCAGCGGATAGCGGTCTTCGTCGCCTTGGCCCACGGGCTCATAGACCGTGCTATTGGGGTTTCGATCCATGTCCGTCGCGCCCAGCGGCTCGCGAAGAACGGCCAGGACCGACTCCAGCTTTCCGTTTCGTTTAAGGAAGAACGCGTAGTCCAGAGCGAACTGCAATCCGCGGCCGTCGAACCCCGCACGGCGGGCCAGCCGTCGCTCGTACACTGGCTTCTCGTCTTCGTAGCGGATGGCCACATCGACCAGGAACGGGCGCGTGTTGCGGCGATGGATTTCCCAGATCCGGGCCAGTTCGGCAGCCGCGTCGTCCATGGCATCGGCGGCGATGAATCGGCGCACCAGCCAGTTGTCGCGGTGGCTGCCCGGCCCGACGGAAAACGGCGCGACCGGCCGGTTGGGAGACGGTCGATCCGGGGTCGCGGCCGGCGGTTCCACGAAGTATTCTTCGCGGCTTACAATTCGGGCGTCCCGATCATCCATCGTGTCGCTACGGAAGGCGGATGCAACCGCCCGATAACATGCCAAAGCCTCGTCTTTCTTCCCCCGGGCCAGCAGCAGGTCGCCTTCGAGCAGCCTGGCCGCCATCGGCGGAAGCTCTTCGGCGTGGGCGCGCACGAGTTTCAGGTAGCCTTCCGCCTTGATCCGGGCCATCCGCGCGGCCATGTGCTGGGCCCCGGGGATCTTCAGATAGGCCAAGAACGCCTCGTCGAGCTTTCCCGATTTCTCAAGCCCTTGGGCCTCCTCAAACGAAAGCCCGTCTTCTTCGGCCGCCGACAAACGGCCTGCCAGGACCAGAATTCCAATCATCGACCAAACGGTTCGCCGTGTCATGTTCGCGCTCCCGTAAACAGTACCTGGCACGCTCTGGCTGCATTGTAGCCGACATCGGCCGGCGCATCACCCCTATCGAGGGTAACAAGTACGTAACAAGCCTTGTCTTTCTCGCCCATCGCACCATTGAAAGCGAGGGGGTACTCAGGGTAAGATGAAGGACGTAATCGCCCGATCGGAAAGTGCGGCGCAGGAGCCTATTTGCCGGAAGAGCACCCAATCGCGACACCACGATGATCGAATCGGCTCGACGAGTAGTGATCACCGGCGCGGGGTGCGTCTCACCGCTGGGCCCGACGGCCCGGACGACGTGGGACGGTCTTCAGCAGGGCCGTTCGGGAATCGGGCCGATCACCCTGTTCGACGCCGGCGCCTTCCCCATTCGCATGGCCGCGGAGGCGCGGGAGTGGGATCTGGTGTGTCAGGGTGAACACTCTGAGTCCTGGCAACACGTACCCCGACAGACGGCGTTTGCCATCGGCGCTTCGCTGGAAGCGGCCCGTTGCGCCGATCTGGCTGATGCACGGGTCGAGCCGCTACGATTCGGCGTGTATTTCGGGTGCGGCGAGATCTTTCCCGAACTTCACGAGTTAGGCCGCGTTGTCGCCGGTTCGATCGCGCGGATCGAAGGGGGCGAGGAGCCGGGAATCGGGGAAGCGCCGGTCGGCGGGCGGATCCCCGACGACGCGGAGACGCCCGACATGGCCTGCCGTCACGTGGCCGCCTTTCTGGGTGCCGAAGGTCCGACGGCCAACTGCATCACCGGCTGCACCTCCAGCACGCAGGCGATCGGTAACGCCGTGGAGGTGATCCGGCGGGGCGAGGCCGACGTGATGCTCGCCGGGGGCGCCCACAGCATGATTCATCCGATGGGCGTCAGCGGTCTCCACCGCCTGGGAGTTCTCAGCCTTCAGAACGACCGAATGGAGGGGGCGATGCGACCGTTCGATCGCGACCGGGATGGATTCGTGGTGGGAGAAGGCGGTGCGGTCTTCGTCCTGGAATCGGCCGAGCACGCTTGCCGGCGGAAGGCCGACATCTGGGCGGAGGTGGCCGGCTACGGTTGTACGCACGACGCTTTTCGCGTGACCGATCCCCAGCCGCAGGCACGCGGCTACTCGCGGTGCATTCAGCAGGCGTTGCGCGACGCCCGGCTCAACGTCGACGACGTCGACTATTTCAACGCCCACGGCAGCGCCACGCGGGCCAACGACCGGCTCGAAACCCTGGCCTTGCGCCGCGTCTTCGGTCGTGCCGCGGATTCGCTTGCCATCTCCAGCATCAAGAGCATGATCGGCCATGCCACGACGGCATCCGGGGCGATCGACATGATGGCCTGCCTGTTGGCCCTGCGCCGGGGCGTCATCCCGCCGACGATCAACTACCGGACGCCGGATCCCCAATGCGACTTGGACTACGTACCCAACATGGCGCGCGAGAAAGACTGTCGACACGTGGTGACCGGTAATCTCGGCTTTGGCGGCCAGAACGCCGCCTTGGTGCTGTCACAGTTTCTCAGGCGACAGCCTCGGTAGCGTCACTTGTTCACCGGGCAAGATCGCGCCACGAAACAGTGATCGTCCGCCACTTGGTCGCATCGATCGGAAACAGTAACCACCGTGGTTCACTTCTTTGTCTTCCGCGGGCGCAACATGACCGGAAGCTGACCGGTCGGCCGGCCGTCCATCGGACTTGGCGGGTCCTTCATGAGCGGTCCGTACGTGCTCGGCATTCGGTCGCGAGGGCCGATCGAGCGCCAGTGGCCAACCCACGGCAGACGCTCGCGTCGGTTCAGGTCCACCTCGCACCAGAACACGCCGTTGGCGCCTTGGCTGTTGGCGAGGATTCTTCCCATCGGGTCGATGATCAAGCTGTTGCCGCTGTAAACCGACGGTACGAGATACAATCCGTTGTCCCGGGCGCGGACGCGAAACACGGTTTCGCCCTGGGCTCTGCCTTCTTCGTCGGGTAACGTGTTGCCCCACGTCGGTGCAAAAAGGACCTCCGCACCCTGAAATGCAAAAAACTGTTCGGGCTCCGCAAAGAACCAGTCGTAACATATCTGGATCGCGATGGTTCCGAAATCGGTTTTGAAGACCGGATACTCATGCCCCGGAGTGATCCCTTTTTTCCACTCTTCTCGCGGTAGGTGGACCTTGCGGTACTTGCCCGCCAGGCGGCCCTCTCGATCCAGCAGCACGGCCGTGTTGTAGATGCTTTCCCCGTCGCGCTCATACAGCCCGGCCACCACCCACAACCGGTTTCGCTTGGCGGCCTCGCCGAGCCGTTTCGTGGACGGACCGGGAGTCAACTCGGCGCATTGCACCCCGGTTTTCGACGTCCCCACCGTCGTGATCGCTTCCGGCAGGCACACTATGTCCAACGTCAGCTTCCCCGCCGCGTCGACCTGTTCGCAGAACAAGTCGAGGTTCTTCTCCGGCGTGCTGTTTCGGGGCCGCAAGTAGACCGTGCCGATCTTCACCTTGCGAGCGGCCGCGGGCTCTGTCGGCCGTAGACTGACTCGCTCGAAACAGACGGAACCACCGCCCGGCCACTTCACCTCCAGTGACAATCGGATGCGATCCGCTTCTTTGGGGGCCACCAGCACGTCTCGGAACGTGAGCGTGCCGTCCGCCGGATTCGAGATCGGCCCACGAACGAGCATTCCCGCCGGGTGGAGCATCTTGGTCTCCCGCATCCAGTTCAGCCGAACCAACACGGAACGATAGACGCTCGGAATGTTGTTGGCCTGACAGGTCACTTCCACGGCGTACGCCCGGCCCGGCTCAATCCCTTGAATATCCTGCCACACGCCGCCGACCGCGTGGGCGCGCCCCGGAGCGTCGATCAACAGACCCTCGGGTGTACTGCGCACAGTACAAGCCGCAGCCGCGCAGTCCGGTGTCCAGATGGACCAATCATCCGGCACCTCTTGCTCTTTGGCACGAAAGTCGGAGTTTCTAACCAGTTCATCCGCGGCAACGGAGATGCCCGCACCCGCAAGTAAAATCACTCCCATCACCGCTGAGCGCATCAACCCGCATCGTGTGATAGCCATGCCCGATCTCCTTGATGAGGTCTATTCGCGGTTCTCTATTTCCGCTGTTTCACATCGTCCAGCGTTGTGTCGAAAAGCGCCTTAGGTTTACCCCAGTACTGCTCCAGTTTGTTCGCGAAGGCAGGATCGCGATCGACGATTTCCTTGCGTCTTTCCTCGGATTCGAAATGGCGAGTCGTTAGGCCGGCGAAAAACTCCTTGTGATTGGCCCGGACGACCCAATCCCCGGGCGGATATTTCCCTTCCTCTCGCGCCCGCTTGTGGGCCGCCAGCACATCGGGATCGCCGAAGCTGAGAATCTGATCGTGATAGGCGTGGGCCAATTCGTGCATCGTGACCTGGACCGTTTTGAAATCGGATCGCTTGGCCAGCCCCGCGGCACTGCCGAACTCAACGCATTTCTGTTTCTTGGGGTGAAAGTCCATCTTCTCCAGCCAGCCGAGGTTGGGATGATACTGATAAGCGGAGGTGCGGCCGTGCTTGCCGTTGGTCGAGTCAACCTCGAGCCAGATCGTTACCGCCCGCAGTTTGTCAAGCGGGCCCTCGGCGAGCATTTGCCTTGTTTTGGCCAGACCGCAGTTCAACTGCCTCAGAGCCGGCGTGCCGACCTCGCAATGCTTGCCGCCGGGGAGTAGCTCCCGGTGGACGTAGACCTGCCAACCTTCGATGTCCTGGACGACGTAATGCGACGTCGGTTCGTACGCGCTGGCGCCTGCCGCAACTCGCAACACAACGAATGCAGCCAAGAGCGACCGCACCGGGGAGTTGTTGAGAAAGAAACACTTCATGCATGGACTCCTCTGCTTTGAAAAGCGTCATCTGCAAGGCCCCCCGTCGTGATGATCCTCACTCTCTCTACAGTTTAACGGCGCCCATGCGGCGGGCAAAGGCCCGAGAGGCCGCGACGGCAAGCCACCCGTCTGGTTTGGAATCTCCAACGGTTCCGCGGAAGGCGGCAAATATCGCAATGATGGCCCGTTGGCCTGGTTTGACGGGCGCCGGCTCGCGACGGTATACTATGGGCTTTCCCGCCATACATTCCCACGGCGGCCCCGGGCCGCACGCCTTCCGCGGAGTCCTGTACCATGAGTCGATCGCGAGTCCTTCCGTATCGTCTTGTCGCCATCATGGGGTCGGCAGCGGTCCTCTCGGTTTCTCTCGCGACCGGCACTGCCGCCGCGCAACCCTCCGAGCAAGTCGACGGTCTGCCGAATATCGTTTTGATCATGTGCGACGACATGGGCTTCTCCGACATCGGCTGCTACGGCGGCGAGATCGCCACGCCCAACATCGACCGACTGGCCGCGGGCGGGCTGCGATTCACTCAGTTCTATAACACATCGAAGTGTTTTCCCTCGCGGGGATGTCTCTTGACCGGCGCCTATGCTCAGCAGGTGGGCATGGGCCGGGGTTTTGGTGAATTGAAAAACAGCGTCACCCTCGGCGAGGTTCTGCGAACGGTCGGATATCGCACGCTTTGGACGGGCAAGCACCACGGTACCGAGAACCCGGTCACTCGCGGATTCGACCGCTATTTCGGACTGCGCGACGGTTGCTGCAATTATTTCAACCCCGGCGAGCAGCGCGAGGGCGAAGGCAAACCGGCCAGAAAGCGCAAGCGGTCCTGGTGTATCGACGAGGAGACCTACCATCCCTACACTCCCCCGGAAAAGGACTTCTACACCACCGATTACTTCACCAAGTACGCCCTGAGTTACCTGGAAGAGTACAAGGACGAGGAGAAGCCGTTCTTTCTCTACCTGGCCTACACCGCTCCGCACGATCCGCTGATGGCCTGGCCCGAGGACATTGCGAAGTATCGCGGCCGGTACATGGCCGGCTGGGAGAAGGTCCGCAACGCGAGGTACAAGCGCCAGCTCGACATGGGCCTGATCGAAGCGAAGTTCGCGCTTTCGCAGCGCGAGTCGGGCGATTGGGACACGCTCAGCCAAGAGAAGAGGGAAGAGGCCGATCTGACGATGGCCGTCTACGCGGCGATGATCGATCGGATGGACCAGAACATCGGCAAGCTACTCGACAAGATCAAGGAGCTTGGCGAGGAGGAGAACACGCTGGTTCTGTTCTGTGCCGACAACGGCGGTTCGGCCGAGATGGTACGGATGCCCGGCAGCGGCGAAATCGGCACGTTGACCCGCTGGACTTCGGTGGGCGGCGCCTGGGCCAACGTGAGCAACACACCGTTTCGCAAGTACAAGAACTTCAGCCACGAGGGAGGCATCGCCACACCGCTGGTCGCTTACTGGCCGAGGGTGATCCGGCGGGGCGGCGCCATGGTCCGCAGGCCGGCCCACTTGGTCGACTTCATGGCCACCTTTGTCGACATCTCCGGGGCCGAGTATCCGGAAACGTTCGGCGGCCGGACGATTACGCCCATGAAGGGGCAGAGCCTGCTCCCGATTTTCCAGGGCAAGGAGATCGCCGAACGCCCCCCCATTTTCTGGCAATGGTCGCGTGGCAAGGCCGTGAGAAAGGGCAAGTGGAAACTCGTCTGTTTCGGCGGCGACTGGGAACTCTACGACATGGACGTCGACCGAACGGAAACGAACGATCTGGCGGCCGACCATCCGCGGGTGGTTGCGGAACTATCCGCGCTGTGGGAGGAGTGGTATGCCGACTGTTACGCCGGCGAGGCAACGAAAAAGTAGGATCTGAGCACACGTTGCGCGGGCGAATAAAGCAAAGATACGTGGTGCCAATTCTTTCCAGAGGAGATCAACGTATGCGTCATCCAAATCGTCGTGAGATGCTGAAGACTTCGGCGGCCTTGGGGGCCGGTGTTTGGTTGGGCACGGCCGCGAAAGTGAACGCCACCTCCGCGAATGAGAAGCTCAACGTCGCCTGTATCGGCGTTGGCGGCCAAGGCGGGGCGAACGTTAACGGCGTGGCGGGCGAGAACATTGTTGCCGTTTGCGACGTGGACGAGCAACGGGCCGGTAAGAACCTTTCTCGCTTTCCCGGCGCCAAGCAATATGCCGACTTTCGCAAGATGCTCGACGAGATGGACCGGCAGATCGACGCGGTGGTTGTCAGCACGCCCGATCACACGCATTTTCATCCCGCGCGCAAGGCGATGCTGATGGGCAAACATTGCTACTGTGAAAAGCCGCTGGCCCACAGTGCGTGGGAATGCCGCGAGTTGACCAACATCGCCAAGAAGATGAATGTGGCCACCCAGTTGGGCAACCAGCGCCACGCGTTTCCGGGAATGCGGCGCATTGTCGAAGCGGTTCGGTCGGGTATGATCGGTGAAATCAAAGACGTTTACTCGACCCTTTGGGGGAACCGCGGCATGCCGGCGGTGCCGACCGAATTTCCGGAAGTACCGAAGACCCTCGATTGGGACCTGTGGATCGGCCCGGCGAGGATGCGCAAGTACAGCCCTGAATACTGTCCCTACAAATGGCGATTCTGGTGGGATTTCGGCACCGCGGAAACGGGTAACTGGGGTTGCCACATCCTCGACATTCCCTTCTGGGCACTGGAGCTTCGCCATCCGACGCGCGTCGATCTGGAGCAAGAGATCGCGCCGGGCGACATCGACCCGCAACGAACCCCGAAGAGCATGCTCACGCGTCTCGACTTCCCGGCCGAGGGCGGACGCGGCCCCGTTCGACTTCACTGGTGGTATGGCGGCGGCGACAAGATGAAGCAAATCAAGGAGAAACTCGGCGTTAAGGCCGGCGGCTTCACCGTGTTCGTCGGTGACAAAGGGGTCATCGCATCGAGCTTCGACAAACACACGGTCGAGATGTTCGACGGTTCGACGCCCGAAGCTCCGGAGGAGACGATTGCCAATTCGCCCGGCTTCCACAACGAATGGCTCACCGCCTGCAAAGGCGGGCCCCGTTCGACGTGCGACTTCGTCGATTACAGCGGCGCCCTGGCCGAGTCGGTCCTGCTGGCCAACACGGCCTTCCGTGCCGGCGGCGGTTTCGACTGGGATGCGACCGCGTTCCAAGCCACGGGCAACGCGAAGGCGGACGAATTCATCTACCCCGACTTCCGCGAAGGCTGGAAAGTTTGACCGGAGGCAAGGAGGCTGCGTGGTGAATAGGGGCAGAGATTTGAGATGTAATAGGATCCTCTCGGACGCGAAAGCCCGCGGACAAATCGGAATTCAGGATTTGAGAAGACGACGGACATGAGAACAGTGACCAGCAACTTCGCCATCCCGCGATTATCGCGAATTCCTCGGGCTTTGCGGTTAAACGTTGCCGATTCACTTGTCTCGCGCCGTTGGATTGGGGTAGTCTGCGCGGCTGTTTTTCTCGGCATGACCTCTCTGGCCTTCGCCGAGCAACCACCCAACGTTGTTTTCATCCTCGCCGATGATCAGGGCTGGAATGCGCTTTCGACACCGATGGACCCCGATGAACCGGGTTCGGGCAGCACCTACTACCAAACTCCAAGGCTGGCGAAATTGGCCGCCGATGGGATGCGATTCTCACGGGCCTACTCACCCGCGCCAACCTGCTCGCCCACGCGACACTCGATTCAGTTTGGACGCAGCCCGGCCAGCTTGAAGATCTTCGGAGCCGACGGCATCAAGGATTTTGACGCGGAAGATCGCGAATCGCTAGCCCATGTCTTGAAAAGCATCCATCCCGAGTATGTCTGCGCCCACCTTGGGAAGTGGCATATCGGCCGCTCACCGGACGCCCTGGGCTATGATGTTAGCGATGGCAGCACCAGTAACGGCCATGGAAATTCAGAGGAACCCGATGATCCGAAACTGATCTTTGATCTGAGTCGAAGAGGCAATGAGTTCATGGAGAAACAGGTGCAAGCGGGCAAACCGTTTTTCCTCCAAATATCGCATTACGCGAACCATCTTAAGTATCAGGCGCAACGGGACACCATCGAGAAATTCGAGACCGAGCACGCGGACAAAGCGACCGAATATCAACACAGCCCGCTCTGGGCGGCGATGAACGAGAATTTGGATACCGGAGTCGGCATGGTCCTGGACAAGATCGGAGAACTCGGCATCAGGGACAATACCTACGTTATCTACACGGCGGACAACGGCTATGAATCCAAGAAGGATTTTGGCAAACCGGTACATGAGCGGGGCTTCTACAAGGCCTACCCGCAGCGGAGTCACAAGTACCATGTCAGCGAAGGCGGGATCCGGGTTCCGTTCATTGTGCGCGGCCCCGGAATCCCGGCCAACACGCACTCAGGCGTTGCGGTGGTGGGTACCGATGTTTTTGCGACGGTGATGGATCTTGCCGGCGGCCTTGGCCGGATACCCACAAGGCTGGAAGGCGCGAGCCTGCTGGCGCACATGAAGAGCGGCGGCCGAGAGCCGGTGCGCAGAAAAGACCCCTTCCTGGTGTTCAAGTATTCCAAGCCAAGAGTACCGCACGACGCGGCGATCGTGCGGGGAGACTACAAGCTCATCAAGGATATCGACACGGGAAGGATATTTCTCTTCAACCTGAAAGAGGACCTCGGAGAACGCCACGACCTTGCCGATGAAAAGCCCGAGTTGGCGGGGCGCATGGTTGCCGCCATGACCGCCTACTTCAAACGCTTCGGCTGGGATGAATCGCAAATCTCGTCGGAGGAGAACCGGAGATCCAATCGCGAGTCCGCCCCGGAGAAACCACGCAAACGCAGAACTTGACGAACTCAACCAACTTACTCTTCAAAGTGACTTGAAATGAACTCATTGAACACAATCGCCGCGTTCCTGCGCTTCTGCGCGAGTCTGTTTCTTTTCGCCGCACTGGCTACATGTTCTCGCGCCGCCGAAAAGCCCAACGTTGTCTTCGTCTTCATCGACGACATGGGCTATGGCGATATCGGTCCGTTTGGGAACAAGGTGAACCAAACGCCGAATCTGGACCGCATGGCCACCGAAGGATTGAAGCTGACGCAGTTCTATGTCGCCAACACGGCTTGTACCCCGTCGCGTTCCGCGCTGATGACGGGGGCCTACGCTCATCGAATCGGAATGGATGGCCGCGTCGTGTTTCCCGGGGAAACACGTGGTCTCAACCCTGACGAGATCACGGTCGCGGAGATGCTCAAGGAACGGGGCTACGCGACCGGCTGCTTCGGCAAGTGGCACCTCGGCGATCAGCCCGAGTTTCTGCCGCTGGCTCAGGGATTCGACGAGTATTTCGGTATTCCGTATTCCAATGACATGTGGCCGGGGAACCGTCGCGGAAATCCCGTCACAGGCGGCGGCCCCTACACGCCGCTGCCGGTCATCCGGGGCAGCGACGCGGTTGCCTACGTGAGCGACGGCGCGGATCAGTCGCTGCTGTGCGAGGTGATGACGGACGAAGCCGTCAAGTTCATCAAAGCACACCGGGAGGAACCCTTCTTCCTGTATCTCCCCCACGCCTATATCCACGGCCCGCGTTATGCGCGCCCCGAAATCCTCGCCAAGGCCGACGGGAACGTGACACGAGCGAACGTCGAAGAGGTCGACACCAGCGTGGGGCGCATTCTGGACACGCTCCGCCAGTTGAAGCTCGACCGGAACACGCTGGTGATCTTTACCTCTGACAACGGCGGAGCCGGCGGAAGCATGGGCCCGTTGCGGGGTGCCAAAGGTGGTCCCAAATACGAAGGACACATGCGGGAACCGACCATTGCCTGGTGGCCGGGAACCATCCCCGCCGGGACCGAGACGGACCAGATCGTGGTCACCACCGACATCCTTCCGTCGTTGGCCAAACTCACCGGCGCCAGCGTGCCGGATGATCGCACCATTGACGGCAAGGACGCGCTGGATGTGATCCTCGGCAAACCAGGGGCCAAGTCGCCGCATGAAATCCATTACTACGAGGTGGAAGGCATTCGCCGAGGCGATTGGAAACTCGTGCGCGTCGGAAAAGCGGGAAAGAAAACGTCCGAGCTTTACGACCTGAAGACCGACATCGGCGAAACAACCGATCTCGCCTCGCGACATCCCGACGTCGTCAAGGAACTCGAAGAACTGCTTGCCGCGCACGCCGAGCGGATCGCGGCCGATACCCGTCCCGCCGCTTTTGTCGAGGACGCCAAGCCCATCATCTCCGAGCCGGGCAAGCTGCCGCGTCTGCGCCAGTTCATGGGAAAGCCCGACGTACGGGCGGCCAGCGTGAACATCAACGCGGCGGTGGCAACCGCTCCCCGTTCCAACGGGAGACCCAGGGATCGTTTCGATGTCACTCCCACCGCCTACACACCCGCGCCGGACGACATCCTCATCGCCGATTTCGAGGGCGACGACTACGGCGACTGGACCACCGCCGGAACGGCCTTTGGTGATCGGCCCGCCCGGGCCGGAACGCATCGAAACAAAGCCACCGGCTATCTTGGCAAGGGGCTGGTGAACAGCTACCTCGACGGCGACAAGACCACCGGCACCCTGACATCAGCACCGGTCACCATTACGGGCAAGTATCTCAACTTCCTCATCGGCGGAGGCCACCATCCGGGCAAGACCGGTCTCCTTCTCGTCATCGAGGGAAAAACGGTCCGCACCGCGACGGGGCGCGCGTTGAAGAACCCGACCAATCACGAAATCATGGACTGGCAGTCGTGGGACGTTTCCGAGTTGGCCGGGAAGAAGGCGACGCTCGAAATCGTCGATCACCACGAGGGTGGCTGGGGACACACCGTCGTGGATCACATTTTCCAGTCGAACCGGCCCATGCCGCCCTCGCTACCCGCGGCACTGCAAAAGGCCGCCAGACCGGCACCAACCGTTAGGGCCCCGTCTCCGCTTGAGCCGGGAGAAATGGATCCGGCGCATCGCACTTTCGCGTCGTACGGCGACGTCGGATACGACCAGAAGCTGCGCCCGCAATTTCATTTCACCTCTCGGAAGAACTGGATCAACGACCCCAACGGGATGGTCTACCACGACGGCGAGTGGCATCTCTATTTCCAGCACTGCGCCGTCAGCGTGAATCGCGGTCCCAAATCGTGGGGACACGCCGTCAGTACCGACATCGTGCATTGGGAACAACTCCCGCACGCCATCTTGCCCTACGACAAGGGGGCCATCTGGTCCGGGACCGCGGTCGTTGATCACGACAACAGCCTCGGCAAACAGGTCGGCGACACGAAGACTCTGGTGGCCTTCTTCACCACGACCTGGAAGGACGGCTTCTTCCAGGCCATGGCATACAGCACCGATCGTGGTCGTACTTACACGCTGCACAACAACGGAGAACCCGTCGTTGGCAATCAGGGCGTCATGAGAGGTGAGCGCGATCCCAAAGTGTTCTGGGACGAGGCCCGAAACAAATGGAAAATGATTCTGATCCTTGGTGGCAAGGAGCGAATCATCCGGATCTTCGAATCCGACAATCTCGTCGATTGGGTCGAGGCCGGGGACATCCACCGCAATTGGGCCGCGGAGTGCATCGACATGTTCCAACTCCCGGTGGATGGCGACCGCAACAACATGAAATGGGTGATCACCGACGCGAGCTTCGACTACGAAATCGGACATTTCGACGGGACGGGTTTCGTGACCGAGGGCGAGACGATGCGAGGCGACCATGGCAGGGGATTCTATGCGGCGCAGACGTTCAACAACGGCCCCGACGGGCGGGTCGTTCAGATCGGCTGGATGAACGATCGGCGTCAGGAGTGCCCGTTTCTTGTCCAGGGGATGCCGTTCAACCAGCAGATGGCTTTCCCGACCGACTTGACGTTGCGGACGACGCCCGACGGGATCCGCCTATTCCGCTGGCCGGTTCCGGAGATCAAGAGCCTGTACCGGCAAACACACACATTCAGCGATCTCACCGTCGAGTCGGCGAACGAGGCACTTTCGGAACTGAAGCCCGATCTGGTCGATCTGTCCGTCGAGTTTGCCCCCGGCGAGGACGGCATTGTCGACCTGACGGTCCGTGGCGTGAAGATAACATACGGAGAGTTGATGAAGCTGAGGACTTCGACCGGCGTGCGGGAAGTGAAGTGTTTCAGCTTCAACGGAAAGTCATGTCCGGCACCGATCATCGACGGCAAAGTCAAGCTTCGAGTTCTTGCGGATCGGGCATCGCTGGAACTCTACGCCAACGAAGGAGCAACGGTTGCGTGCGCCTACGAGTTCGAGATTCCGCAAAGTTACTCTCTCTCCATCTCCGCAAACAGAGAAGTGCGGATAACCTCGTTGGTCGTCAACGAACTGAAGTCGGCATGGCCGGCGATCACTATTTCACGAACAGCGAAAGAAGGTGTGTCCGCAAGGCATCCAGCGGGGCGCTGATATTCCCTTGATTATGGGAGGTAGCAACCGCGACGATGTCTAGTCCTTAACGAAGCGACCCCTTCACG
>CAYUIQ010000102.1:0-28095 GCA_964444795.1 uncultured Planctomycetaceae bacterium | reverse complement strand
CCGTCGCTGCTCAAACTATCGATTGAACTGACTCTCGCTATTCGCTTGCGTAAGGTCTAGCCGACGACCGCGGGCGGAATCGTACTGACGCCGTCCCAACCGGAACTATTAGACACAGCAGAGAACGAGGAGACGCATGAAAATCGCTCTACCGTCAAACGGCACGGAAGTCGATGAGCATTTCGGCCATTGCCAATGTTTCACCATCTTTGACGTTGATGACGAGAACAAGATCGTATCGGAAGAGACGTTGACTCCCCCGCCCGGCTGTGGATGCAAGTCGAACATCGTCCCACAACTGGCAAGTATGGGAGTTTCGGTGATGTTGGCTGGGAACATGGGTGGCGGGGCCGTGAGCATCCTGGCAAGCAACGGAATCAAGGTCGTCCGAGGCCGCACCGGTGACGTGCATGAAGTGGCTCAGGCGTGGTTGGCGGGGAAGGTCGATGATTCGGGAGTTGGTTGCCAGTCCCACGGTCCGGAGGGTTGCCCCGGGCATTCGTAGTTGCCTTCTCCGGTCGGCTGGGTCGTGTGGCTGCCGCGCTTCACCCATCCAACCCACTCTCTCACGCCAGGCTGCCTTCGTTGCCAACAGGTGGCCCGGCTTTTTGCCGCGCCATGGCCGCAATCGCACCGCGGATCACGATGACTCCCACGAAAGGCATATCGATGGTGATCCGATTCTTCTTACGGGTGGCCGTTTTCACTCTACTGACGACCGCACCTGCAATCGGCCCGCAAGCCCGGGCGGACGACTGGCCGACCTGGCGCCACGACCGGCTGCGCTCAGGCGTGACGAGTACACGGGTGGACCCGCCGCTGGAACAAGTGTGGGCGTTTCGCTCGCGGCAGGCGCGGCTCGCACCGAAGCCAGGGCACTCCCCGCATCAGGCGAAGTATCCTTGGCTCACTTGGTACACGCTTCCGATCAGCGCGGCCGGCGACGGGCTGTTTTTCAATAGCGCGGCCGATGGCCGGACCGTATGCCTCGACGCGGCCACCGGCAAGGTACGGTGGGAGTTCGTCGCGGGCGCGGCGGTGAACCGTACGCCGATGATCTGGGACGGCAAGGTCTACGTCGGCAGCGACGACGGACACGCCTATTGTCTCGACGCCAAGACGGGCACGGTGGTGTGGAAGTACAAGGCCGCACCGGCCGACCGCTGGCTCCTCGCGTACGGCAAGCCGGTGTCGGTCTGGCCGGTCCGCACCGACGTGCTGGTGGACGACGGCGTTGCGTATTTCGGCGCCGGTGTGTTCCCACACGACGGGACATTCCTCTACGCCGTGGACGCACGAACCGGCCGGTTGCTCTGGCGAAACGGTACCCAGTGCGAAACCGGCTGGCGCGCGAGCATGGCCCCGGCCGGACATCTGTTCGTCACCAAGGAGTCGATCCGGGTGCCCAAGGATTGCTGGGGCTATTTCCTCAATTGGGGCACACTGGTCTCGTTCGACCGCGCTACCGGCGGGCCGATGCGCTCCGGCCCCGACAAGAGCGAGTTGCCCGAGTGGCCAAACCTGACGAGGGCCTTCTGGCCCGTCTTCGGTGTCCGCAAGGGCGATGTCCGGTACTTCGGCTCATACGCCGCGAAGATCGACGAGCAGGATCCGAACCAACAGACCCAGCTCTGGCGTGAGGACGTTGCCCAGCGCTGGACCGACATCGACTCGGTGCTCTCCGTCCGGTACAAGAACCCGGTCTTCTTCCGCTACGATCCGGATCTGTCGAGCGTAGTCCATGCCGGCGGTGTCCTCTACCACACCGCGATGGATTTGGATCCGAAGGAAGGAACCGGTTCGGGCATCTACGCCCGCGACCCGGCCAGCGGCGAACTGCTGTGGTCGGCCGAGATCCCCGAGCGGGCCAATCAACTTATCGTCGCGGGCGGACGGCTGTTTGCTGCCACTCGGCAGGGCACGATCTACGCCTTCGCACCCAAGGGGGCCAAGAAATACGGCCTGATCGAGGAGGCCGTCGACGCCGGGGCGGCCGTCGATGGAGGCGGTTCGGCAGCGGCGATCATCGAAGAGACGGGGAAGAAAGCCGGTTACGCGCTGGTGGTGGATTGCAGCAACGGTGGGCTCGCCTTGGAGTTGGTCAAGCAGACGGAACTGTACGTGGTCGCCGTTTTCCGCGACGCGAGTGAGGCGGCCGCCGCCCGTGAAATGTACGCACGCCAAGGGCTACACGTCTCGCGTATCATCGCGTATCACCAGACGCCCGGCACGAAACTCCCGTTCCCATCGTTCTTTGCGGACCTGATCGTTTCGGAGGCGGCGATCGGCGGCGGGGCCTTGCCGGAAGACACCGAAGACCTCAACCGGATGCTCAAACCGATCCGTGGAGTGGCGCTCATCGGCGGCCGACAGAGCGAAGAGACGCTCGGGGAGTGGATCGCCGCCACGAAGCAGACCGACTGGGCGATCACCAAGGCCGGTGGCGTTTGGGCCAACCGGGTCCGCCCGCGTCTCGAAGAGGCCGGTGGATGGTTCCACGCATACGGCGACGCGGGCCACTCGAACTGTAGCCGGGACGGTGTACTGAAGCCGCCCCTGGGCGTCCTGTGGTACGGTGCGCCCCATCTGGAAGAGGGCAGCGGCAGTCCGGCCGGCGATTCACGGATCGTCGACGGCGTGTTGCTTCTGCCCGAAGGCACGACGCTCATCGGATACGACCAGTACACGGGCCGCGAGTTGTGGCGCCGCGAGAACGGCCACACCGACTCCGTGGCCGCTCCGGGGAGTGTGTTCCTGCGTTACCTTGAGGTCGTCGCCAGACTCGACCCGGCAACCGGGGAGACCCTCCAGGAATATCTTCCGCCTTTCACCGGCGGCAAGTGGAACGCGATGGCCGCGGACCGTGACGGCAAGACGCTCTATCTTGCCGCGAGTGGCGAGCAGTGGAACTGCACCCTGGCGATAGACACCGCCAGTGGGAAACCACGCTGGACCCTCGGCGGGCAGGAAAAGGAAAAACAGTGGGGCGCCTGGAGCGCCATCGGCGAGGGGTATCTCTACTTCGCGGGTGACGCCGCCCAGGACACCCAGCGGGAAGAAGTCGTTGCCGAGATGCGGGCGTACCTGAAGGCAAACGACCCGCAGCGCCTTGAGGAATTTGAGAAGGAACTGGACCAACACGAGTTCCGCACGTTTACCACCGTCGACGCGAAGACGGGAAAAGTCCTCTACACGCACGCGATGGACGCCACCAACTGCGGCGGCAACTGGCTGCCGGGGGTCGGATACGGCGGCGGCCGGTACGCCAGACACTACAACCCGGTCGTCCACGGCTGCACCATCGCCCAGAAAGACGTGATCGTCTTCTGCACCGCCAGCGGCGCCGACAAAGGCTGGCAACAGTGGCCCGCCGGCGCCTACCGGCAACGCAGCATCGCGGTCCACGACGGCGCCACGGGAAAGCTTCTTTGGAAGAAACCGGCCGACTATCGCACGCGACCGGTCGTCGTCGACGACACGATTTACGCCGAGCCCTGGGCGTACGACCTGTACACCGGCAAGCGGAAGACGCGGATTCATCCGATCACCGGCAAGCAAGCCGACTGGGCCTGGTGCCGCAGTGACAAACAGTGCGGGATATTCTCCGCGTCGAAGCACTTCCTCTTCGGCCGCTCACTGGGTGTCGGCTACCACGACCTGTTGACCGATCAAGGGCTCTACACGTTCTACCACAGCCGCATGAGCTGCTCGTTCGACGCGCTCAGCGGCGGCGGCCTGATGATCAAGCCGCCGATGGCCGTCTACTGCCAGTGCTCGTGGTCGCTGCCGTTCACCGTCGCCCTGGGACAGGTTCCCACGCAACCGGTCGTGGGCCAAACGTTCGCACAACCGGGCCCGGTCCTGCCGGTCAAGCATCTGTACGTCGACTTCGGCGCCACGGGCGACCGCCGCGACGTGCAAGGCAACCTCTGGCTGAAGCCCCAGCGCGCCGCGGGACACAAGCTCCTGCTGGGGTTCGGGCTGACCGCGACCATGTACCCGGGCGGAGAAGACGTACGTCGCAACTCACGGTACACGCCGATCGAGAACGCGGACGCGCCGTTCGTATTCGCCACCGCCGTACGTGGGCTGAAGCAGTGCGTCATTCCGGTCACGGAGTCCGCGGTCGGCGGAGGCGTTTTCAAGGTCAGCCTGGGTTTCGCCGCACTGCCGGGCGATCGGCCGGGCCGGCGCGTCTTCGACGTGAAGCTCAATGGCAAGACGGTCTTGAAGGACTTTGACGTCGTCAAGGAGGCCGGCGAGCCGGATCGTGCCGTCTGGAAGGACTTTGTCCTCGACCTTGACGGAGACCTGGTCCTCGATCTGGTCGCCAAGCCGGACGAACCCACCGCGGAGCAAATGCCCCTGATCAACGGGCTGGTGATCCGGCAGCAGGAAAGGTAGACGTTCTCACCGCACATTCTCTTTCGATCCGTCGGAGCCCGACGTCAGAGCCCCAGCTTGAGCCGGCAAACTTCCGGGCGGCTGCTTTCAAGGGCAAACGCGTCTTGCTAAACTTAAGAAGTTGGGTGCATTGTGATCCTGGAAATCGGAGTCCTCGAAAAATGAACAAATCCATCGTCGTGCTGTTGGGCCTTTGTGCTTGGGCGCTGTCTGTGTCTTCCGCGTTTGCGGAAGTGCCCCGCGTATCCGAGCAGCGAGTGCGGGAACTGAAGGACCTCCGCTGGGGGACGTTCATTTGCTGGAGCTTCAGCACCTTCTCCGGCAAGGAATGGACGCCCGGCGTGAAGGACATTGCTTTTTTTCGGGCCACGGACGTGGACACGGACCAGTGGGCGCGCACGGCGAAAGAAGCGGAGATGGGGTACATCCTGTTCCTGACGAAGCATCACGACGGGTTCTGCCTCTGGGATACGAAGACGACGGATCGCAAGGTCACCAAGGCACCGCTGGGGCGCGACGTGCTGGCCGAACTCCGCAAATCCTGCGACAAGTACGGGATCAAGCTGGCCCTGTACTTCTCGGAAGGCGAGTGGGCCTGGCCCGACAAGCCGGGCGGCGGACGCTATCAGGCGGGCGGCGGATACAATCCCGAAATGAAGAAAGCACAACTCAAGGAGTTGCTCACGCAGTACGGCCCGATCGAGTACATCTGGATGGACCACGCCATCGGGGATGGCGGCCTGAGCCACCCGGAGACCGTGGCCTTCTGCAAGTCGCTACAGGCGGACTGCTTCATCGGGTTCAATCACGGCCCGGCGGCGGGCGATATTCGTCTTGGGGAAAAGGGGCATCCGTCTCCCCTGGCGGATCCGTCCGGAGCCGGCTTCAACCAGGGGCACATGAAGGAGTATGCCGGCTATCGCCTGGCCGAGTTCACCTACCCGATTCTCCCGCCGCACCAAGGCGGCGCGATGTGGTTCTATTCGCTGCCGGAACACGACAACCTCTGCCTCCCCGCCGAGAGTCTATACGCCGACTACCGCGGCGCCCTAAAGTATGGCAACATCTTCTCGATCGATGCCGGCCCGAACTATGACGGCAAGCTCCGCAAGATCGACGTCGAGACGCTCCGCAAGGTGGGCGAGATGATTCGCAACCCGCCGCCGATGCCCCCGTCGCAGGACAAGCCGGCCAAGGCGTCGAGCATCTGGGGACCCGGTTACGAGGCGGACAAGGCCTTTGACGGCGGCGGAACGTCGCGCTGGGGTGCGGACCCGGACGCCCGCGGCGGCTGGATCGAGGTGGACCTCGGCGCGGACACGGAAATCGGCCGCGCGATTGTCATGGAGATCGGCTATCCGCGGACGCTGAAATTTGTGATCGAGTACAAGGACGGCGACGCATGGAAGCCTATCGTCGGCGGGACGACGATTGCCGGCCGGCGCGTCTACGATTTCGCGCCGCTTGAGGCGCGGCACGTCCGGTTGAACATTCTCGAAGCCAGCGAAGTGCCGACCATCGAGGAATTCCAACTCTACGCGCCGGAAGCGAAGTTGCCGGCGTCAAGGATCGAAGAGGAATAGAGGTCCGGCACGGCGTTTCCTACATCCTGCCACCCATACGGTACGTGCGATCCTTCCGGCACGAGTCCCCAGCGACGGCTCTGCCGAGTTGAACGGATGTTCGTGTCACGGCAGCCCAATGGTCCATTTGGGTCCGAGGTTCTCCCCCCGCAATCCTCGCCCGCCTCTCAGCCGCCGGCAGGCCGGTGGAATAACGCAGGTGTAATCGTCTATCGCCACCGCCGACGGCCGTACCATCCCAGGCCAAGCAAGCCAAGAGCGGCCAACACGAACGTCGAAGGCTCGGGCACGCCGGCCGACTGCATCTCCGCGACGCTCATGCCGTTGAAGATGACCAGCGCGTTCGACGTGGCCGCGATCCTGATGGAGCCGTTGTCGTCGGATAGCATATTGAGCGTGAAATCGGCGCTGTCCGGATCGGAAGAGACGATGGTGTGCGTTACCAGCGGAGCGCCCCCGACGGCGTCCTCATACCATTCGCTGATTGAGCCGCCATTGGCCGATCGATCGTACGAAAAGATCGTGATCTCGTGCTCCGTGTTCGGCGATAGCCCCGTGAGATCAAACGTTACGGTCTTTGTGCCGTCGTTCTCGAAGCCAAAATCCCGCAGCAGGTTCGCGGAGTCGTGGGCCGTGGCGCCCCAGCCGCGGTCGCGATATTCATCGAATCCGGCGGAAGACGTCAGCGTAACGCCGTTTTGAGTTCCCGTTCCCGTGCTGGAGAGCCCCAGAAATCCGTCTTGGGTCGGGCTTGATCCGGCGTTCACGTCGAACTGCGCAACGATCACCGGCGTGGGCTCCGGTCCGCCGCCGCCACCGGAGGACGAGGAAACGCCGGCCGTTCCGTCCAGATTGAGGAAGAAGGCACCGCCGCCGAGATCGACCACGTCGCCGGCCGCGCCGCCGAGGCCCGTGTCCTGCGCCCAAGTCCGTCCGCCGATCTCCACGTTGGGAAGCGTTCCGTCGAACACCTGAAACAACTGATCGGCCTGGCCGGCGTGGTAATTCAATTCGGGTTGATTGACCAGACTGGAGATCGCGGCGGCTTTGCCGTCGGTGAGCGTTTCATCCCAAAAAGCAACGTCGTCGACGAGGCCGACCATCTGATACTCGGAACTGCCTCGACCGCCGATGGCGGCGATATCGGCCTCGCTGCCGTTGCCGATCGTACTGGGGGTTCCAAAGTCGTGGACGGTCGTGCTCAACTCGCCGTTGAGGTAAGTGCGTGCCCTCTGACCGTCATAGGTTAGGACGACGTGGTTGAAATCGCCCGCGGTGAGAGTTTCCGACGCGAAGGACACATTGCCGCCCCTTTGGACGCTTCCGTTGTGGCCGTAGGTCTGCAGGTTCGATCCGCTGGAACGGATGAGGAATGTTTGCGGGGAGACGCCGCCATTGGTCCAGTCGGCCAACGGCCCCTGGTTCCCAAGACTATCGGGGCTGAACCATACCGAGGCGGTAAACGCCGTTGTGCCCCAGGGGTGATTGGGGATGCCGACGGAGTTTCCGGTGGTGGTGAAATCGAAGGAACTCCCCACGGCTCCGGAGGCGGCCACGAAGAGCCCACTTCCGCTGATTGTCCCGGCGGTTCCCCCGGTGCTATCCGGCGTCGTCCCCGCGTCAATGATGTCGAGCGGATAATGCGCGACGAGTGCCGCATCCCCCCGACGCCCTTCGATCAATAAGGAGCAAAGAAGCAGGGCGGAGAGAATCGTCGAGGTTCGGATAATCATCGTCAACTTCCTCTTGAGTGAGTGCCTCTCTTCAAAGCAAGGCGTTGCCGCGGCGGCCCTCAGCGAGTGCTGAAGGGTCGGCCGGCGAATGCAAACAAACGGATTACGATTCGATTCACGCCCGCGATTCACCACGTTCATCCCGCACAGACGCACCTACGAGTCTAATCCATTGTCCGCGAGAATCCAGCAAAATGTTGGAAATACGCCGACTTCTTGCCCCCTCCCCTCGCAAGATGAAGGCCTTCCCCCGTCAATCTAGGGGCAGGTTGGACTTTGGGGTGGAATCGGTGTTAGCCCCGTTGGGAAGTACGACGGACGGTTTGACTCCTGTATTTCTCGGGGTTCATCAAGGGCGGACAAGTCGCCCATGGCCCCCGGCAGGGAAGCACGGCCGGCCCGTGCCGGTGGGGTGTCCGTGAGCGTACCAGTCTACCGCCTCCGTCGGGCGTACCATCCCAGCCCCAGCAGCCCCAGGGCGGCCAACACGAAGGTGCTCGGCTCGGGCACGGCGGCTGCCGCTGCTCGCCCCATCACCTCCTCGAAGGAGGTCGCAAAACGAATTTCATCGAAGGTCCCGATCTGTGCATCACCGATCGCGATCGTGTCGAATAAGGACTGGTCCAAATCGGCCATCATCGTGGCGAAGGCGTCGCCGTCGACCGGTTCCGCGGCGAGCGGGTCGGCGATATTGAACAGGCGTAAGACGTCGTCGCTGCCGTTGGCCGCCCACTCGATCTTCCCCGCGATCAGGTAGGTGGTGTTCCCGCCCGCACTCGGGTCGGGGTCCGGGAGCACGTCGGCACTGAAGGAACTCACGCCGTCGTCGATCGCAAGGCCGGCAACCTCCAGAACGTTGTCAGGCGTCCCGTTGAATCCCACACCGAACCCTTCTCCGCCGGCCATCACGGGCGGCACGCTGCTGTTGTTGAAGGGGCCGGTGAACGGGTCCGTACTTAGCACAAGCGAACCTTGCGCGTGTCGGCCCGCGTACTCGCGATCGTTCATCAGGACGCTGAACCAGATGGTCGTGTCGTCACCGGTCAAGGCCGCTTGGGATTCGGCGGAGATCGGACGGTTCATCTCGGCACCGCCCGGGGCCGAAGGCCGCGCGACCGACGATCCTTTGGTCGGCAGGTCGGTAAACGAGAGCCCGGGACTACGGACGTCGTAGGAATTGGAATTGCTGATGTTGCTGGTTGTCCAACCGGTGGCGGCGAAGCCGGTCCCGCCGGTTTGCGTGCCGTCAATGTCGCCCGGGGAGTAATTGAATCCCTCATACAGAATGGGTTCGCCCGCACCATCGTCGACCTGCTGGACCTGTAGGTTATCAAAGCTGGCAGTGTTGCCGCTCGCATTGTTGTAGGGATTTAGACCACTTTTCGAGGTGCCGATGACGACACCGATGTAATTGTAGCCGCTGGCTCCGAGGTCCAACCAGGCCTGCCGTTCTTGGAACCCGGTGGCCGCATCCACGACGGACGCCGTTTGATACGTGCCCCCGCTGCTGATGAAGCCCGATCCCGTCGCGATGTCGGATGAACCGCCCAAGTCGATGTTGACGGTGGAGGGATCGTCGAACGCGATGACTTCGAAAGTGAAGTCGCCGGCTCCAGAAACAGGATCGGCTGCGTTCAATTCGTGCACCCAGTAGTCAATAGTCGCGACAATTTCTCCGGTAGTAGCCTTGTTGTCTTGGAGATACTGAAACAACCCGCGGAAATTATTGCCGCGCGAGCCGGTGATAAACTGCTCGCCGCTAACGCCCGCTGGCACACTCGTGAACCCCTTGTAGGCGTTCTTGTCCTCCAAGAGGAATCCCTCTTGTCCGTGATTCACGGTCCTCACGTGCCATACGTCCGTCGACAGTGTACTGGCAGCATTATTTCCGGCACCGGACTGTGCATAGTTGGCACCCATAGTCAGCGATCCGCCGTTTTCAAAACTCGGATCAACGAATACCGGGGCCGCGTTGGCCGAAGCGGCCAGGGCCAGCATGGTGACGGCGGCGATGGCCAATACCACCGAGAACCTGTTGCATCTCATGACTTCACTCCCCCCGAAGAAAAGCGTTATTGCCGCGGCGGCGTTCAGCGAGTGCTGAGGCGTGGGCCGCCCGCGGCGCGAGCGAACATAAACAAACTTTGCCGATTCTTTTTCACGACCGTCGCCTCCGTCGGCCGTACCACGCCAGCCCCAACAGCCCCAACGCGGTCAGCACGAAGGTGCTCGGCTCGGGCACCGCGGCGGCTTGGCTGAGTTCAAAGCCGTTGATTCCCCAGAGCTGGCGATGCACGGCGGTGTTCGACAGCGGCGCGAACCGCAGCAACACGTCGTTGGTGCCGTCGGCGAGGAAGCTCGTCTGGAAGGTCGACGGCAGCGAATTTGCGTCCGGTCCCGCCCAAGGCCCCGGGGGCGTGAAGCCGCTGGAGTCGGGGTTCCCGCCGGGCGTGCTGTCGGTCATCAACCCGTCGAGCAACGCGCCCCAGGTGATTCCGCCGTCGGTCGAGATCTCGACGGTGAAGTCGACATGCACGTTCTCGGTGTCGTGGTGGAACGACTTCCAGTCGTACCCGCCCGCGGGCAGGTCGCCAAGGGTCAGCGTCAGGTAGGTCGGAGTGCCGGTGGTGCCGTCCCAGTTGCCGTTGCCGCCGTTGCCCGTGCGGGTGTCGGTGCCCAGCCAGTCGGTCACCAGGTCGATGTCGCCTTCGGCGTTGTCCCAGTTGGCGTCGTTGCCACTGCCGCGGTCGATCATCTGCCGCACGCGGTTGTCGGTCGTGTTGGGCCAGTCCGGCGTGACCGACACGGTCGTGCCGAAGGCGGAGTAGGTCTTCGTGTCGAAGTCGCCGGCCACCTCATGGCCGGCGTCGTACGGCTCGAAGCCGGCTTGGTTGTGCGGCCCGCCGCTCTGGTTGGTGGAGTTGAAGTCGACGAGCAGTGGTTCCGGCCCGCCGACGGAGGGGGGCTCGACGGTCAAGATGCCGGTGCCGGAGATTAGGGGATCGCCGTTGGAGGTGAGGAGCCCGCTGGAGCTGTCATAGGCTCCGGCCGCCATCTGCACGCCGTCGAGCCAGAAATCGGCGACGGTTTCGTCGAAGTTCAGGATCAGTTTGGCAGCTTTGCGATGGTCTCTCCCGCCATTGAGAAACAGCGTTGCCGTGTCGTCGATCACATCCAAGGCATCGATTTGGAGCGAAGCCCCTCTACTCGGCACACCGGATCGGCCATTGAGGGTCACGTCTCCGGTGCCAAACGCCCCGGTGACATTGGCCTCGATCCGCCAACTATCGTCGGCATTGGCAACAAAGCCGCCGGACCAGCCAGGATTGTCGACGTTCAGGTTGGCGGTGTTGTTGTTGTTTCCTATCAAGGTCAGAGCGCCGGGGCCGGTGATGGGGTTGTCGAAGTCGCGGGCTCGGTGGTGAGCCGACGTGGACGGGCTGAGGTGGATCGAGCCATCGCCCGCCATCGTGATTTCCGGCAGCACTACAGGATTCGGCGCGGGCATTCTCAGACGGATCGCCGAACCACTATTCATCGTGACGCCGGAGACGCCGAGCGCATTCAGGCTCTCAGGATAACTAGTGGTCCAGCCCATCTGCAGCGTCGAATTATTCTCTAGGGTCAGACTGCCGGTGTAGGCGGGCGTCGCGGTATTCCACGCTTCCGCGGTGACGCCGGTGCCGACGACCGCATCAACGGCTCCGGATGGTATACCGGCATCCCAGTTGGCGGCGTTATTCCAGGTGTCGTGGCTGCCGTTCGGGCCGCCCGCCGTGCCGGTGATGATAGTTGCCCGCGCTGTCCCGGCCGCGGTCGTGAGGACGAGGGTTGCCACCGCCATGGCGGCGAGGGCCAAACCTTTTGAAAACCTGTTGCGTCTCATAGTTTCACTCCCCCCAAAGAAACGTTATCGCCGCGGCGGCGTTCAGCGGGTGCTGAAGCGTCGGCCGCCGACGGCGCGAATAAACATAAACAAACTCTCCCGATACGATTCACGACAGTCGCCTCCGCCCGCCGTACCATGCCAGGCCCAGCAGCCCCAACGCGGCCAGGGCGAAGGCGCCCGGCTCGGGCACGGCGCTGGCGGTGGCAACGATCTGCACGCCGTTGACTCCCGCCCGGAAACCGCTCGTCGCCGCGGAGGAGATCGTCACGCCGTTGCCGGCGAGGCCCTCGAAGAGGAGGTAATTTCCGCTGCTGGCGGGATCGCCGAGATCCTGGACAAAATCGCCCAAGTTGTTCGCCTCGTCGTTGCCCACCAGCGTTATGGAAGTGGTGCCGTCGTCGACCGTATAGTCCCCGAAGCGACCGTTCCCGCCGCCATCGAAGAAGACGTACACGTCAAAGCCGCCGGCGAATTCCGCGGGCAGATCGGCAATCTGGATGTTGGCCCCGTTGGCGGCGCCTCCGTTGCCGGTGTCGAGATATGCCCGAAAGAGCGAGCCGATCCCGCCGTCATCGGGCCAACTGCCGTTGTTCCATCGGTTATTCGACGTCCACGCAGCAGAAGCACTGGTACTATTGCCCTGGCTGTCGACGAGGTTAGCCATCGAGCCGTCGCCGGAACCATCGCTGGTGAGGTTGTTCCAATTGGGCACGTCGACAACACCCGTCGACCCCGTCACGTTGGACGCGTTCCCGTTTTGGTCATTGGCAAAATTGATACTAATGGCCGGCGGTTCGGGTTCCGGCGGCCCGCCGCCGGGGAGCGTGACGTCGAGTACCACCGCGTCGACGTGCGCTGCATTCCCCAGGTTGTCGATCGCCGTCAATTCGAAGCCGTCGCCACCGGCCACGGTAATGGGGCCTGCGAACAGACGCTGGAAGTTCGCATTGCGTGTCGTGCTCGCATCGTCCGTCCAACTCAAGACCAGATCGCCCGTTGGGTTGACGGTATGGGTTTGCGGCAGCGTACCCGAGTCCGCACCTTCGGTGTATTGGTATGTGGCGCCGTCACCGCCCCCCCTGCTAGTCCACGTCGCGTAAACGGCGTTGACGGTTGCACCATCGGGGACATCAATACCAGAAGCAGCCAGGTTGAAATTGTAAGAGACGTTCGGGCTCCCGGTCGGGAAAGTTCCTTGATCCCAAGCCTCACTGTACGGCGTGCCGTCAGGTTCCCAGGGTGAGCGACCGCCAAATCGTTCCCTGATGGCGTAACTCCGAGTTGTGAATCCGTTGTCGGCCGGATCGGCGGGGGCATGACCTGACCAATCGGGGCCGCCTGACAGGGGATAGGTCGGCGCGAATGGCACATCGATGGCCACCAGCGTGCCGGTTGCCGATCCCGACACGATGTGGTCCGGGGTGACAATGATCGCCGCGTGGGCCGAGGCGGCCAGGGCGAGCACGCTGACTGCCGCGATGGCCAGGACTACTTGAAACCTGTTGCGTCCCATGAATTCATTCCTCGAAGAAACTGGTGTAGTCGGCCGTACCATCCCGGCCGTAGGGTGCGTCCGGACGCACCCTACGTACTCGATTCTCTTTCACGACCGTCGCCTCCGTCGGCCGTACCATGCCAGGCCCAGCAGCCCCAACGCGGCCAGCACGAAGGTGCTCGGCTCGGGCACCGCGGCGCCGCCGGCGGTGACCGTCAGCGGATCCGAGAGACCGTAAATCGGGCGCGAGTTCGTGGGGCTCGTATTGTAGACGACCATCCATTGGCCGTTTGCAACGTGCGCTCGTCCAATCGTCACTTTGTAGTCGGGTAGATCTGATCCGCCGAGGTGACGGCTGCGTTTCGTGCCGTTGGTATTCGTGCCTGTAAGCACGTCGCCTTGGCCGGACGTGACGCCGTCTTCGAACAAGTTGAGCGGGTTATCGATGTTACCATCCCACAGGTCGCCGTTGTTGTTGGCGACGATGGTGCTTCCGTCCAAGAGGAAGATCGCCACGCCGGTCCCGTCCTCGCCCGGATTGGTCTCGGTGTTGTCTCGCGCGTCAACGGCATCCGTCGAGCCAAGCACCTTCCAGGTAGCGCCGCTGAGATCCAGGGAGGAAGCGTCGGCGAGACCTTGCAGGAACGCGTTGTACGTGTTGATATCGTTCGAGGTCGACTGCGTTCCCGTGCTGGAAAGAAACGCGAAGCGATACTGATCGCCCGCGGCCCAGGGCTCGCCCGTGGCGGGATTGTTGCCCCCATTGGCGTCCAAATCCAGGATACCCAGTTCGCCCGCGAGTTCCCCACCGCCGCCGCCGCCAATTTCCTCCAAATTGACATGGAAATGACGATCCGCGCCACTATGGACCGTCAGCGGATTTGGGGGGCTGGCGGGGTACGCGGCGTCACTGCTCATCGCGGCACCCCCGGCGTAAGGATTGGTATTGTCACTCAGGCTAATGAAACCACCCCCGTTCGGATCGAGATCGATCCCATACAGTGTGTTCGGCGAAAGGGTGAGCGGCGTATCCAGACCGAAGGTGATATAGGACGGATAGTTGTTGCCAGAGGTGGAATTCGGGATCGTCACCCCCGCGGCGTTCTCCGTCGCAATTGTGTTGAAGACCCCACCACCATCGACCTCTCCGACACGGATCTCCCAGTTAGATGAAATTGTGCTGCCCTGATCGACCCGCACGCGCAAAGAGTAAGCGTCCAGCGTATAACCGCCCGCGGCGCCGCCAGTGGTGAACGTCTGACCCTGACTAGGGCGATTATTCCACGCATGGCCCTGGTTGCCACCGATGTCCACCAGCCCGCTTAGCGACGCGATATCCGCTCCGTCAACAGTCGGAGGGACACCCAGATTGACCGACATCGTGGCAGCAACCGCACTGCCGGCGGCGAGGGCGAGTATCGCCACGGCGGCGAGGGTTAATACTACTCGAAACCTGTTGCGTCTCATGACTTCACTCCCCCCAAAAAGGCGTTATCACCACAGCGGCCTTCAGCGAGTGCTGAAGCGTCGGCCGCCAGCAGCATGAAAGAACAGAAACAAACTTCACCGATTCGATTCACGACCGTCGCCTCCGTCGGGCGTACCATGCCAGCCCCAACAGCCCCAACGCGGCCAGGGCGAAGGTGCCCGGCTCGGGCACCGCGGCGGAACTGAGCGCCGTGAGGCGGACGTTGTCGAACTCGACTTCAACGTCGGTTCCGCCACCTTCCGGATCGAGCCCCAGGGCGAGCAGGCGAATCTCCAAGGGCTGTCCTACCAGAGCGGCGTGGACCGGATCATAGCTGTAGCCAACGGTCGACGTGGCCCACTCCTCCCAGGCCGGGTGCAACGTGTTGTTGTCCTCGGCGATCACGGTTCCGCCGGCCAGGAGCTGCACGGCATAGCCCGGGAAGTAGTAATCGTATGCATTGCCCACTTCGACGGTCAGCTCGTATTCCGTGCCGGCCTCGAAGTTGGTGGTCAGGACCTGCGTCAGCCCGTTGGGAGTGCCATTGAGGGGGGCATATTGATAGGCCCATCCCACATGGTCGCCGTCGGGCGCGCCCGCCGAGAATTGATAGCCTTCAGGATTCCAATTGCCGACATCCGGATCGGGGCCCCACGGGGCCCAGCCGTCCGCAGGACCATAGCCACCATCCCCGCGCGGCGGAAGCTCGAAGCTGCCGTTGAAAATGGGGATTTCCACCGGTCCCGGACCTGGGCCGGGGCCCGGACCGCCGGAGTCCTCCACCAACGCCAGCGGATCCGAGAGGGCGTAGAACGACCACTGGCTGGTAGGATCGCCGCTGTCCCACCGGACCCAAACGCGGCCGGTGCGGTTCGCATTTGAACTACCCCAGTTGACCGTGGCGCCGCCCAGGGGTGTTCGGATGGTTCCGCCCGGGTTCGTTCCCGTCGCGACGTTGACGCCGTGAACAGCCCCAGTATCCCCGGTGCCCTCTTCATTGAGGTAGGGCGAGTAGTGCGGGCTGGTGTTGATGTCGCCGGTGTTAATCCTTATGGCGTTCCCGTTTATGTCACTAAACCCGTTCCACATGTCGTCGCTGTCTTTTGCTATCAAGGTGGTGCCGTCGAGCACGAAGATCGGAAGGCCATCGTTGGTTTCCGTCCCCGTGTTCTGGCGGGCGCTCACCGTTGCGGTGGAGCCGAGCACCTTCCATTTGTCGCCATCTCCGAGGCTCGGAAAGGCCACGCTACCGTCAGCGACGGTATTCACGAAGGTGTTGTAGTCGTTGATGTCCGTGGACGTCGCGTCTCTCTTGGTTGACGTGTGAAAGGCGAGGCGGTACTGATCGCCTTCCTGCCAGGCTGCGCCCGTGGCGGGATTGACGCCCCCGTTGGCGTTGGCGGGATCCAGGACACCGAGTTCGCCCGCGAGTTCCCCGCCGCCGCCGGCAGCTCCCGCCGTGATGGCGACTTCAGCCAAACCTACATTGGGTCGAGTAGTCCCGTGGTTCGTGAGTATCTCCAAGCCGATGTATTGGGCGGAAATACCACCGAGATTGACGACCGCATTCGGTGGGTCCGGGGAGTTTCCACGTTGGGGGACGCTCAAAGCGCCTGACGTGTTGAACAGCGTCCATCCACCACTGGCGAAATCATAATCACTTCCGGCGGTGTTGGTCGCGGGCGCGGGCGGCAGGGCCACCGTGGGAGAATCACTGTAATACATGTTATAGGTGTTCGTACCGCGCAGGGGGTCTTCCCTGACGTTCCAGAGATACAGGTTCTCCAGATTCGCGGTCGAACTGCCGAGATCCAGAGCAGTCCAGGCGATCTTGGAATTCGTCGCTCCACTCAGGAGGCTTCTTGTCTGCCATTCATTTCCGTATGCATTGCTGGTGGCCGTCCAGGTGGAAGGATCGGCCGGGTCCGTCAGGGTCATGCCCGAGCCGTCAATCATCTTGGCAAGTGTTCCGGCATAATTGCCTCCGTAAGATCCGGTAACAGAATTGATCGGAACAAGGGTCGCCGCGTGGGCCGAAGCGGTGAGCGCGACGATGGCCATCGCCACGGCGCCGAGGGTCAAACCTGTTGAAAACCTGTTGCATCTCATGAATTCACTCCTGGAAGAAAGCGAACAGAAACAAACTTGACCGATGCGATTCACGACCGTCGCCTCCGTCGGGCGTACCATGCCAGGCCCAACAGGCCCAGAGCCGCCAGGAAGAAAGTCGACGGTTCGGGCACGGCGGTACTCGCCACGGCGGCAAGAGATATGTTGTCGACACGCATCCGTGAGCCGAAAAGGTCCGGTTCGCCAGGTCCTGGTCTTGCGGTACCCACGAGAATCGTCACATCCCCAGCGGGGATCCCGTTATACGTCCTTGACATTTCCTGCCATATCCCCCCGTCATAAGAAGGTTCTACCGAGGAATCGGGAGTGAGTACCACACCGTCCACCAACAGGTCGAACGTCCTTGCGCCCACATCTCCGATGACCATGGCCGAAAGCTCAAAGACCAAACTCGCGCGATTAGCGGGTAGGTCCAGCGGGGCGGCCGATTCGGCCAGGTTCCCATTTTGACCGCTCCATGCCCCAAAGGCATTAAGGGTACTGGTACCATCCGATGAGTCAAAACCCAAGGTAAATAGGTCAGCCGTACCGGTCGGGCTTCCTTGTGAGTCGCGTGGGGTTATCCACCCGGGAATATCGACCACCATGCCGGAGGTACCGTCGTCAAAATCCACTGGAGTTCCACTGCTTAAGGGTCGATTGTCCCCGATTTGCTGCACCCAAATATTGCCTGGCACAGTCCCGCGGACCGTATAGCCCGTCCCCGGTTTGTACACTGCGAAATCGCCGTTGGGCACGGGGATGATGATGGGTTCGAATACATCGACGCCCAGGACGTCTTCGGCGGTCGCGCCGAAGCGAATCTCGTCGATCGAGGGAGTGTCTTTCCACCCAATAGCCAGGGTATCGAATTGCGCCTGATTGAGGTTGGGGGTTGTCGTGGAGATTATGGGCGTGCCGAGTTCCAGATCCGTATTCGGTGTGTAGAGCGTGAGCGTCTCCTCGGTGCTCCCCCAATCGATTTTGCCCACGATGAGCGCCTTCTCGTCGGTGCCCAACGTGAGCGACGCGGTTGAAGTATGACGTTCCCCGTATGAGTCACCGTCCCCATCGTCTTGCCAGTACGCGCCCCTGACCACGCCTTGATCCATGGAGACGCCAATCCCCTGCCCGTCGTTGATCAGGTGGACTTTGTTGTTGTAATCCGTTTGGGTTGGATACCTCGAGGAAAAAGTCTCCGTGGTCAGACCGATATTCAGATCGAGATTTGTCATGTTGGGTTGGCTCGACATGTCCGCCACATAGCTGAACCACAATGTCGCCCCGTCGTTTAGCAGCCCGTTGTCGGCCAGTGCCGAATCGAGCGGGCGATAGGGGGCGTTTATGGCGTTTCCTTGCGCGTAGTTTCCGGTGGTGGGAAGGCTTCCCCAGTCGAGGTTGCCCGATAGGATGAGTGGATTACGACCTCCGCCGAAGGTCTCCCACGGTCCGCTGAATCCAACGCCGCCAGACTGGGGCACGAGATTGCCGGGCGTGGCATAGTCGAACGGTTCGTAAACCACTGGCGCGGCCTGCACTGACCCGCTGAGGGCGACAGCAATACCTAGTACCGTGGAAAGGGCCAACACGACTGGCAACAGGTTGCATCTCATAGCTTCATTCCCTCCCCAAAAGCGTTATCACCGCAGTGGCCCCCAGCGGGTGCTAAAGGGTCGGCCGCCGGCGGCGCGAGCGAACATAAACAAAGGTTCCCGATACGCTTCACGCCCGTGCTCCGCTACGTTTAGCCCGCACGGACGTATTTATCAGTCTAGTCACTTTTTCCAGAAAATCCAGTAAAATGTTGGTCTTATTGCGACTTTTCAACTCCCCTGTGCGACATTTGACCCTTGCCCCCACTCCACGGGTGGGGTAGAGTCGTAGATTGGCGGCGTCAATGCGGTAGATCGCCAGCGTGGCAAGCTAGTAATCCGAAGCCTCAGCGAGGCCGCCTTTTCACCCCTCGCTGACGCTTCGGGTTGCCAAATCAACAACCCGCAAGCAGGAGCGGAAAGGAACAACCCATGGCAAAGCGACGACGGGTTGCGGTGATGATCGATCTGGAGTGGCCCTACAAATACCACATCGAGGTCTTCGCCGGTTGCCAGCAGTATGCGGCCCGCGCCGGGTGGGATTGCACCATCGACCCGTTTGCCGATCGGACGCTCGATTCGCGGCGCACCGCCGATCCTTACGACGGGATCCTCGCCCGGGCGACGCGAAAACTGGCCGACAAAGCACAGCGGGCCGGCGTGCCGGTGGTCAACGTCTGGATGAATTCGCCGGCGCGGAAGCTCCCCAGCGTGTTCCCCGACGCCGAGGCGGCCGGCCGGATGGCCGCCGAGCATCTGCTGGGCCGCGGGTTCCGGCAGTTCGGCTACTTGGGCTTCGCCCGCGACGTTTGCTCGCAACTCCAACTGCAGGGCGTTCGCTCGGTGGCCCGGCGCGAGGACTTTTCCTGCTCGGTACACCGCTTCGGCCGTGCCCATGTGATGAAGGACGCGAAGCACTGGGAAGCGTTTATCGCCGGTCTGGAGGCATGGGTCGATACGTGGACCACGCCCATCGGCATTTACGTCACCCACGACCTGTATTGTCGTTACCTAATCGACGTCTGCCGGTCCCGAGGGCTGCAAGTGCCCCGCGACGTTGCCCTGATCGGTTCCTTCAACGAGTCGGTGATCTGCGCGTCGCCGGCCCCGACGCTCACGAGCATCGACCTCGGCTATCCGCAAATCGGCTACCAGGCGGCCGAGCTATTGGATCGCCTGATGGACGGCGAGCCGCCGCCGGAGCAACCACAATGGATCGAGCCGGCCGAGCTGGTCGCCCGCCAATCGACCGACGCGTACGCGGTCGACGATCCGTTGGTGGGCCAGGCGTTGCGGTTCATCGCCGAGCACGGCCACGAGCCGATCAACGTGCAGACCGTGGCCGACGAGATCCCCACGGTCCGCCGCACGCTGGAGCGACGTTTTCGCGCGGCGCTGGGCCGAACCATCGCCGAGGAGATCACCCGGCTGCGTTTGGAACGCGTCAAACGCCGGCTGGTCGAGACCGAGGAACCGCTGAAGGTCGTGGCCTTGGGTTCGGGCTTCACCAGCGCCCAGCAACTCTACAAGGTCTTTCTTCGCATCGAAGGCGTTTCACCCCAGCAGTATCGCCGGCAGCGGCAGCAGAGCTCCTGAGACGCACAAGTCTTTCCGAGAAGCACCCCATTCATCGAGTATCGTCCTCCCGCGGGAATCCCGCTTGAGGAGCAGGTCGAACCGTGTTCGCCATTTTTCGCTGCTCGATGTACTCGGCGTACGCCCTGGCGACCTGGGCGATTTCGGTGTTGCCCTCGTGGACGTAAATGCGATATTCCAGCGACAGCGGCTTGCCCGGCTCAAGCGTAAATGGCGACGAGCCGGGCCAGGAGACGTTCATCAGGCCGCCGTAGCTGGTCCGAAGCAACCAACGCGGCGGGGTCTGGGGCCGATCGCCTTTGCGGGCGCCGGACGGGTGTGGCGGATGGTCGGCAGGGGTGAAGATGGCCACGCCACGGGTGTTGGCCGGCCGCTCATACTTGGGCGTCATGTCGGCCCACGGGTGAGGGCCTCCCCCGTCGCCGGTCAACGGGCCTTGCTCGGTCGTGATCACACCGCCCTTCATGTCGGCCGAGCCTCGCAGCAGCAATCCGCCGTATCCGCCGCTGATCTCGACCGGGCCGCCGACCGCCTCGAACGTCAGCTTCAGGTCGATCGCCCGGGAGTTGACATCCCACGATCCGCGGTTGGGCCTTTCATCCTGCACCCTGGTGACGGTGCGCAAGGGGTGCATCACGATCTCGACGGTTTCGGTCATGACCTTTTCCTTGTCGTCGAGCAGCCAGGCATTTTCCACGGCGATGATTGCGAGATTCTTGCCGGTCTCGCGCCGAAGCCATCTGACGAAGTGTTGGCGAAGCGGCGGGTCGCTGGGGTGCCAGGTTTGCACTTTCAGGCCACGCACCTTGACCGAAGGCCACGTCCAGCCAAGCCCCCGATGGTGCAGATGACCGTCCAACGGCGGAAAGTCCTCGGTGATCGTCCGCTGCCACCCGTTGACGTCCCAGAGCGGATGGATGTAACAGCCCCGTTCGTACTTCTCTTCCGCGCCGGTGTTCAACTGCATGCCGTAGTTGTACGTGAGTATCGACTTATCCATGTCCTTGACGTGAAGCCGCCCCCGCTTGGCGTCGTCTTCGAACGAGAATCGAAACCGGTGGTCCAGCGTGTAGCTTTCGCCCGCCTTGGTCTCGTCCAGTCGGATCAACGCCGTATCGCCACGATCGCCGTAGCGAACCCTGCACGGCTGGCCGTCTCGGGAATGGATCGTCAACGCTGTGAGTCGCCCGTCTTCCCACGCAAAATCGAAGTTGAAACCGCCGGGGGCCTGAAGGCCTTGGACTCGACCGCTGGACCACTCCTCGGGCAAATCCGGCAACAGGACAATATCGTTCTTGTGCAACTGTATGAGTCGCGCGGCGACCTCCGCGGCCGCGCCGGAGTCGCCGTCGTCCGCCGGCACCTTGCGGGTATGCTTCACGCCGCCCGAGATGTACTCGACCGTGGCGACGCTTGAGTCTCGGTCTTGGGAGACCCGCGAACCTTCGACATCCTGGACCACACAACGTGACGTCGGCTCGTGCGCGTTGGCGACCGTGGCGGCCAGCAAGGAAACAACAACAGCCGACAGCGACCGCGTCCACCATTTCGACTTTGTGGTTTGTAGCATTCCGGATTCCCGTCGTTCAATCACAACTCGTCTCCTCATTCTTCCATCGGCTCAAGCCTCAGCCGGGCAAGCACTCGATAGTGTGGTCCGGGCTCGCTCCGCGCCGCTTGCCCGCCTTCCGCGAACAGGCAGCTCGTTCGGGCTGAACTCCGATTTGACGGACTCTCACGGGACGCGTCAACGTATGCGTAGGCGGGACGGCACCTCAGTAACGTCGCGAATCACGCGCGGCTATCGGTCGTCGCGAGCGTCCGGCTTGTTGGAGGGCTCCTTTCGGGTTGTTCTGAGTGTGCCAGGCGGGGCGAATTGAGCCCGGACGCCGAACCGCAGTCTCCCCGTTCCGGACTGGTGAGCACCAAGGTCCGGCCGGTTCCCGTTGATTGCCTCGCAGAAATTCGGGATGAGTACCCCGGCACCCACCCCCTTACTCCCGGGCGCCAGTTGGAACATACCCGTCCTGGTCTCGGGGTCGAACCCCGCTCCGTGGACGTACCGCGGTACACCCTTCAATCCCTGTTTCTCGTGATTGTCGGGAAAGGCCGCGGATGTGAGATCATGATCAAAGTCGTTGTCAGCATGGCCGCGGCTGACGGCAATACTGCGGCGTTCCTCCTGGCGAACGTGGAGAATGTTGTTCCGCGTGGTGCAGTGCTTGATGATCCTGCCGCCGCCACCCAGCCCGCCCGTGCCGTTGTTGTCTTCCTGGAAGATCGTGTTGTTGAAGATGTACATGTGGCCCGTCATCCATTTCTCGCCGCCCGCGTAGCCCATCTTGATGAACGGCCCGTGGCTCATGTCCCAACTGCTGCCCGGCGGGCTGTAGGAGCGCCCGGAGACGTTTTGCCAAACGTAGAGCGGCCCGATGGACGCCGCCGCGTTGGCGATGGGTATGAGCACGTCCTCGACGTAGTTGTTCCATATCCGAACATTCTGATCGCCACCCTCGGCCTCGATGCCGTCGTCCCAGCAGTTGGCGATGTAGTTGCAGTAGATGTCGCTGTCGGCGCCGGGGAAACCGCGGTAGCCGCCGTTGTATCCGGCGCCCATCCCGTCGTTAAAGTAATGGTCCTCGTCCGACCAAATCTCGTTGTACCGGATGACGTGGTTGCCCGCGGACTCCCAGAAGACCACCGTCTGCGGCCCCCTGGGGTGGGTGGATTCGACGTGTTTCTCCGCCCAACTGTTGGTGTCCCACGAAGGGTGGTGCATCCTGCAACGCTGGATGACGACGGCGTGGAGGTCCTTGTTGTTGCTGAAAACGCAGGCCTGGTAGTTCTTGCCCCAGCCCTTCTCGCTCTCGCTGCCCCACTGGCTGATATCGCAGTCCTCGATGACGATGTGATGGCCGTCGAAGAGCCGGATCCCGTGTTCTTTCACGTTCTTTATGGTGAAGCCGCGGAGGATAACGTAGCTGGCACGCACGGCGATACCGAGGTCGTCTTTGTTGCCGGTGTCGATCGTACACCCGGTGCCGTCGTACAGCACGTAGGCGCCCGGCCTTCCGGATTTGTCCACGGTAAGCGTGGTGTCGCGATCCGAAACGTTCACCGCGGATTGCACGCGGAAGCTCTCGCTCCAGGTGGTCCCCCGGCACTCGACTGGCCGGCCGGTTCCCTGGACGGTCAGGGTGATGTCGTAGGTCGTTCCCGGCGTCAGGTTCACCAGGCTGCCGCGGTAGTCGGCCTTGCACTCGGGGGTGTCGACGGGGTGGTAGCGCAGTGGAAGGCCCGTGTGCCACTGCTGCTGATCGCTGGGGCGGTACTTGACCAACACTTCATGCTCTGGGCCGCCCTCTGGCGGCGACCAGTAGATGCCGATGCAGTGGAACGTCGGAACCAGGAAGGCCTCGCCCTGGCCGCGCTGCTCTTCCGCGGGAGCGGGTAGGGCAAACACTGCAACGACGGCGAAAACTATTGCAGGCATCGTGTTTCCTCGCATGGCGTCTTCCTCGATCGGGCATGTCGGGTGGCGTGGGGAAACGTCCTGGTGCTTTCTAACAAGCCACCCCACTCATCAATTTACTTGTTACTTGTTACTGAGTACCAGGTGCTTCTCGAAAAACGTCAACAGGCTCGGCAAATGAATCTCGTGCCCTCCTTCGTGAGCAACAAGAGCCACGTTCGTGGGTTGTTCAAAATCTCGGTAGATCAGCTCGATTTCCTTCAACGCTTCGCGGGCTATCGAGACGGGAAACTGTGAAGGAGGCTCTTTCAACCCGTTCTGACAAAGCAATGCCCGAGGCGCGATCAGCGAGTAGATATCGGAGAAGTCAACCAGTTCTCTCAGCCCCGGGAACTTCCAACACATGCAGTGGTTCTTTTCCATCTGGTCCATTTTGGTCAGGAACCCGGAGCTCACCGTGGCCTTCACGCGCTCATCCGTTGCGGCGAGCCACATGACCATCTCCCCGCCAAGTGAGTTCCCGACGCACCCAATTCGTTGTGGATCCACTTCTTCAAGCGATGTCAGGAAATCCACGCAGCGCATGAGATCCCACAAACGCTCGCCCATTAGCGTTCGCCCTTCTTCGTGAACTTCGTGCTGGCTGACGCGAGTCGAGATGGTGACGTAACCTCGTTCGGCGAGGACATGGGCGCAGCGGTGATAGCTGGCTTTCACATAGCATGTATGGCGAGTGCCGCCATGTCCGGCAACCGCGACGATAGCAGGAAATGGGCCTCGGGCATTGGTCGGTAACGTGAGCACGATCTTAATGCGTCTGGTTGGCGTGGTGTTGATCTCCATCTCATGGAGGACGTATTTGCCCTTGTCTTGGGAGGATTGCGTTTTCGAGTTCAGGGGGTTCTCGGCACCCGGCGAAGGCAGATCCTCTATTTTGAGAAGTTGCACCAGTTTTGTGCGCAATTCCCTCTGCCAAAGCATCGCCTGCGTCTTTTCTCCGGACGAATACTTCAGGGTTCGGAGGTCGTCTTCGCCGGAAGTTGCCTCATTGGTTAGCAACCAGCACATGCACGCCGTGCAGACAACAACGATGCTGGTTTTCTGATTCCATTTCATGATGTAGTTCCACCTTAACGAAGTGAAGTCGTTGGTTTGTCCGCGATATTGTAACCGCGGAGTCGGCGGCACGCCCGCCAAACTCTCAAACACAAACCGTGTGATGGCAGGACCTTCTGATTATATCACAACGGACTCTCGTTCCCAGAAAGCGAGCTGTTCTTGCCGTTTCAAACCGACCGCGGTCACGGACGCAACGTGACGCACCCCCTGGTCAGACCAGGTCACACCCGTATGCAGAGGTGGAACCCAACCTCAAGCCCCCGCCTTCTTCCATCGCGACCCATCCGGGTGCTTATCATCCCGTTGCCTGGCCCGCTTTGCCGTGCTCGCTAAGCTGCAGAAGTGGCACCGACGTCGCGCCCAGTCCGCCAGCCCGCTCCGCTTCCGTCCAAACCTCGCATCGTCGCCAAAAATGGACTAAAATCAACAGGCACGAGCGATGCCATCCGATCGGGAGATTGGGTGCTGATTTCTCCACCCACCAAAGGCGAGCCGAGTGGCAAACTCCATGACCTTAAGGACGATCTCGGACAAGAACACGATCCAGCCAAAGACCACCCCGAAAAGGTTGCCGAACCGACCGAGTTGTTTCGGAGCATTCGTGCAACGAGGGAATGAGGAGACAAAATGACCACGAGACGAACGTTTCTCAAGAATAGCGGCACACTGCTGGCGGGCGCCGTGCTGAACCCAGAGTTATCGATTGGGGCGATTGAGACCGAAGACCCAGAACTACCGCTTCCGACGCCGGCTCAATTGGCCTGGCAGGATTGTGAGATCGGTCTGGTTTACCATTTCGACATGCCCATTGCGGCCGGGAATTTTTCCGGAAACAACACGGCGCGCCAAGTGTTCGATACCCGGCTCTACAATCCCACGAAGCTCGACACCGACCAATGGCTCGAAGCGGCCAAGGCGGTGGGAGCCAAGTATGCCGTCTTCACGGCGACCCACTTCAACGGGTTCATGCAATGGCAAAGCGACCTCTACCCCTACGGTGTCAAACAGGCGGCCTGGCGCGGTGGCAAAGGCGACGTGGTCGCCGATTTCGTCGCCTCCTGCCGCAAAGCGGATATCCTGCCCGGCATCTATTTCAGCACCCACCGCAATGTATCCCAGACCGTGTGGGGGCATTATGTCGACTGGGGGAAGGGACGTGGCACCGAGAAACAGGCGGCCTATAACCGGATCGCCCAGGGGCAACTGGAGGAGCTCTGCTCGCGATACGGTGAATTGGTGCAGATCTGGTTTGATGCCGGAACCAAATTGCCGCACGAGGGAGGCCCCGACTCGCTGCCGATCTTCGAGAAGCACCAGCCCGACTCGGTTTTCTATCACAGTTCGCGACGATCGGATCACCGCTGGGTGGGTAACGAGGCGGGCCGCGTCCCGTACCCCTGTTGGGTCACCATGCCCCGGGCCGAGGACGGCTCCATCGGACATAACTGCAAGGAGTGGAAACGCTACCTCGCCACCGGCCATCCCAGCGGCACGGTTTGGTCGCCCGGCATGGCCGACGCCCCGTTGCGAAACCACAATTGGTTCTGGAAGCCGAATCAGGACAAGAGCGTTCGGTCGGTCAGCCAGTTGATGGGAATGTATGGCTCGTCGGTCGGGCACAACTGCAACCTCCTTCTCGGCGAGGTGATCACCTCCGAAGGCCTTGTCCCCGAGCACGACATCGGGCGACTCGCCGAGTTTGGAAAAGAGGTGCAACGACGCTTTGGAAAATCCGTGGCCGAAACAACGGGCACGGGAAACACGATTGAACTTGAGCTGCCGAAGCCCGGACGCATCGATCACATGATTGCCATGGAAGATATCGCCAGCGGTGAGCGTATCCGGCAGTACGCGCTGGAGGGACTCGTCCCCGGCGGAACGTGGCAGCCGCTTTGCTCTGGCCAGTGTGTCGGACACAAGCGGATTCAGTCGTTCGACCCGGTAGAAGTCGCGGCGGTACGACTGCGGATTGCCGAGGCGAAAGCCACCCCTCAACTCCGCCGGCTCGCCGTGTTCAACGTGGCGTGATCAGGCAGAAGCTGAAGATCGAGCGACAGGGAACGACAACCATGATTCGTCTGATCAAGGCCGCGCCGGACCCGGCCAACCAGCGCTTTTATCTCGCAACATTGGAAACGAACGAAGGCGACGTATTGGAGATGATGAAATGAAGACACTTGGCACTACACGAACAGATTGGACGCAAAGATGAATGCGCTCAAGAGAATCTTGAGTTTGTATCTATTGATCACCGCCGGCATGAGTTCCCACGCGGCGGGATCCGAATCGGAGGTCGGCGCGATCCTTGATCGACATGAACACCGCGGCGGATTTGCGGTTTATGTCGGAGAAGGAAACAGCGATATGGTTCCGCGGTTGAGCCGGCTGGCCAACTACAACGTCCATGGGCTGAGCCGGAACAAGAGCTTCGTGTCCGAAACCCGATCTCGCCTGAAAGAGGCCGGCCTTTATGGCGGAAATAGTGTGGAATACTGGGCCGGCGGGGAACTTCCCTACATCGAGAACCTGGTCAACCTTCTTGTCTGC
This sequence comes from uncultured Planctomycetaceae bacterium, assembly GCA_964444795.1. Classification (GTDB taxonomy): domain Bacteria; phylum Planctomycetota; class Planctomycetia; order Pirellulales; family Thermoguttaceae; genus JABMRP01. The sequence continues at coordinate 1,088 of CAYUIQ010000102.1, read as the reverse complement.
GAAGATCGCGGCGACTTGGACGAAGCCGAAATTCTGCGCGTACTGGCTCCCAACGGATTGGCCCTGTTCCGCGAGAAGGGCGGGTGGGAGGAACTGCGCAAACCACTGAATCCGGAAACCGACTCCTGGCCCCAGTATCTTCACGGAGCCGGAAACAATCCGGTCTCTCGTGACAAGGTTGTCGGCCCGCCCCGTCATCTCCAATGGCGGGGTAGCCCGAGGTGGGGGCGGTTTCACGAGAAGATGTCCAGCTTCGCGGCCATGGTCTCTACCGGCGGAAGAGTTTTCTACCTCATGGATGAAGGGCCCGCGGCATCGATCTTCTTTCCCGCGGACTGGCAACTGACCGCCCGGGACGCCTACAACGGAACCGTCCTCTGGAAAAGGCCGATCGACAACTGGGTCAACAGATTCTGGCCCTACAAAGCCGGCCCGTCCACGGTCCCCCGGCGACTCGTTGCATCCAATGACGCGCTTTACGTTACCCTGGGCATCGCGGCGCCCATCAGTAAACTCAGCCTGCAAACCGGGAAGACGCTGGCCACCTATGCGGGCACCGAGCGGACGGATGAGATGGTTTTGTCCGGCGACATCCTGCTGGTCGTCGTCCGCGATGAACACAAGATTCCAACCAACAGAGATAGCTCGGGGAGCACTTCCGGGAATTTCTGGGTCCAGGATCAGAAGGCCCGGCTCGTTGCGCTCGATCCCGGGTCGGGAAAGACGCTCTGGGAGATGAAGACACCCATTGCTCCGCTTACCATGGCGGCTGATGACGAACGGGTTTATCTGTGTGACTACCAGAAAGTGCTCTGCCTTGACAGGCTTTCAGGGAAGCTGAAATGGGCGTCCGATGAGGTGCCCATTGCGAGCAACTATCCGTCCGGCTATGCCCCGCGACTGGTGGTCAAAAACGGTATCGTTCTCTTTGCCGGCAGTGAAAACGTGATGAAGATGGCCAGGGGTAGTTGGAAGACCCCGTCGGACGCCCTGACCGCATTTGCATCGGAAACGGGAAAGAAGCTATGGACGGCCGATCATCCGGCCTCCGGCTTTCAAACTCCGGAGGATATCTTTGTCATCAATGG
>CAYUIQ010000101.1:0-28108 GCA_964444795.1 uncultured Planctomycetaceae bacterium | reverse complement strand
TTTTGCCGCCGTGATTCGCGGCTGCGCGACGGGACCCAGCCGGATTGGGCAGACGTGGATTACGCCCGAGATGATCGATGGATACACACGGATGTTCGAGTTGGGCCACGCCCACAGTGTCGAGGTGTGGCAAGAGGGCGAATTAGTCGGGGGGGTGTACGGATTGTCGATTGGGGGTGTCTTTGCGGGGGAATCGAAGTTCCACCGGGCTCGCGACGCCTCGAAAGTCGCCCTGGTCTACTTGGTTTACCACCTGAGAAAGCGGGGTTACGGTCTGTTCGACATTCAGCAGTTGACCGACCATACGGCTCGCATGGGTGGTGTTGAGATAGACCGACGTCAGTATCTTGGCCGTCTTGGCGAAGCCCTGCAATGGCCCGTCACGTTCGGTCGCCGACTGGACGTCGAGGGGGCTGATTTTCGGTGACCGGCGGGACATTCGGCCGGTGGGTCGTTTGCTTTGCGGCGGTACCATCGTATAAAATAAACGACGCACTAGCCATTTGCCATCGGTACCACAAGGACACTCGTAATGCGATTCCGTCAACCGTCGAAGAAGGCTCTGTTGGGCTTGAGGCTTTTGGTCCTGGTGACCGTCGTTCTGGCCACGTCGATTCTGGCCACGTCGACCGCCGAAGCCTGCACGACGCCCGTTTTCCGCTACGCCATGCTCAACTGGCCGTCCTCGCCTTTTGAGGTCGTCTATTTCCATCGCGGCGAACCGTCCGAGGAAGACGCCCAAACGAACAAGTTCATCGTCGATCTGAGCGAGGCGTCCGGCGCCCGGGCCAATGTCCGGCTGCACGTCGTCGACGCGGCCGAACCAGAGGCATTGGACCGAATTCCCAAACGCCTGACGGATATCTGGAAGGCGCAGGCCGAGGATGTCAAATCGCTTCACGTGGTATTTACTCCCTGGGGATCGGAATTTTTCTCCGGGAAGCTCGATAAGAAGACCGTCAAGGCGATGGTCGATTCCCCCGCACGAACCAAGATTGCCAAGTTGCTCGATGGCGGCCATGCCACGATATTCGTGCTGTTGGCCGGGTCTAAGAAAGCGGGCAACAAGGCAGCGGAAAAAATCGTCAAGGAAGTGATCGACGAGGTAACCGCCGAGCAAGAAAAGGCCGAGGAAGCCGAGACCGAGGAAGGCACGGAGGACGACGCGCCTGCCGCTGAATCGTCGGCCGTCGAGGAGATGTACGAAATGGAAGAGGAAGAAGAGCCTCTGACTATCGCCCTGGTCAAGATCTCGCGGGACGACCCGGCCGAGAAGTGGTTTGTGCGGATGCTCATGGGGATGGAAGACGATCTTCAGGAGTTCGCCGAGGGGCCCATTCTGTTTCCCGTCTACGGGCGCGGCAGGGCGCTGCTGCCCTTCTTGGGCAAGGGAATCCACGCCGACAACCTGTTCGCCTGCATCGGATTTCTGGCCGGTCCCTGTTCCTGTACCGTGAAGAGCCAGAGTCCGGGCGTCGATCTCTTGTTCCATTGGGACTGGGATGCCACGGCCGAGAAACTCGCGGTCGAGGAAGAAGACGCCTATCCGAACCAGTTCGGCTACGAGGAGTTTTCGCCGGAGGAACCTCAGCGTCCGAGTCCGTCGACCGAGCCCGATACTCCCGCCGAGCAAGAAAGCCCCGACGAAAAGGCGCCGGCCGTCGAGCCAGGCGAATCTCCGGACACCGATGCGGACGCCTCGACCAGCGAGTCGGCAACCTCTTCGTGGAGCGAGGGAGAAGTCGCCGGTAGCCAATCGGTGTCCTTCTCGATGGGCGAAACGGCCCCCCAGAGTGAGCCGGCCGATGCTTCGACCAGCAAGACACGCGTCACAACCGCTGTGGATCCCGGCGACTCGGTCGCCCCCGACACGGCCGAGAGCGAACTTGGCTCGCTCTTTGCCGTCCAGCCACCCGGCGATAAGGTCAGCCCCTTTTCGAGGGACATGCGTCGCGGCGATGCGCCTCCCGCAGCCAAGCCAACCACCAAAGAACCGACGTCCGACACGGCCCCCGTGGCCACCGTCGAGAAAGCGCCGACCAAAGCGAGCCAAACCGACCACGGCGGCTCGTTTGCCACCCGCCAGGCGTGGACCGTGGGCATCGGCCTGACGGTTGTTGCAGCGGTCGTCCTCGTGACTGGGTATGCCATGTTGCGACGCGCATAGCGCTTCGTCGACCTGTTTCTTGCGCTCGGTTTAGCCAGATCGAGTGTTTTCCCGCCGATTTACCACCCCTGCCAAAAGCTCCCCAACATACGCCCAAAAAATGATCTACTTGGAAAACGTCAGTATGGTGTTCCGTGGGCCGGACGGTCCGGTATCCGCCCTATCGGATGTGAGTCTGGAGGTGCGGTCGGGCGAGTTCGTCGCCGTGCGGGGACCGAGTGGATCGGGCAAGTCGACGCTGCTGACCGTGGTCGGGAGCCTCGCCACGCCGACGGCTGGCCGGGTCACGGTAGGCGGCGACGACTTGACCCAGATGTCGGCCGGGGCGCGGGCGCATTTCCGCGGCCGAAAGGTGGGGTTCGTTTTCCAGATGTTCCATCTGCTCCCCTATCTCAACGTGTTGGACAACGTGACTGCCGCGGCGTTGCCGGGCCAAGAAGCGGCCGCCCGGCAATACGGACGGGAATTGCTCGATCAGTTCCGTTTGGCCCCCCGCCTGGGGCATAGGCCTGCTGAACTCAGTGCGGGCGAACGCCAGCGCGTGGCGATTGCCCGAGCGTTGGTCAACCACCCCGACCTGATCCTGGCCGACGAGCCGACCGGGAACCTCGACACCGAAACAGCCGGCGAAGTGCTTGATCTTCTGACCGATTTCCACCGGCGCGGTGGCACACTCCTGCTGGTGACCCACCAGGAACAGGCGGCCGCCCGTGCCGAGCGAACCGTCTCGATCCTCGACGGCAAACTTGTCGGCGGATAGTCCAGTCGGGTTTTGGGAAAGACTTGCAATTCTGGCGGAATCGGCTAACAATAGCGTTCTGTTGATGGTACCGGTCCCGAAAGTCAGACAAACCCGTCGGCAAGCCCCTTCTGTCGGGTTGCCAGGCGGCACCAGAGGTTAAGCGTCATGGCGGACGAGAAGAAAACGAGCGAGCAGGCAGACTCGGCGAAGAAGCGAATCCTGCTGGTCGACGACGACTACGAGATCGTCGAGTCGATGCGCTACGCGCTGGAGGCAAAGGACTACGAGATTCTCGTCGCCCGCGATGGGAACCAGGGCCTGGCCATGGCCGAACGCGAGGATCCCGATCTGGTGATCCTCGACATGATGATGCCCAAGCGGAGCGGGTTTCTGGTGCTGGAGAAGCTGCGGCGAACGCGGCCGGTGCCGATGCGGGTGATCATGGTCACCGCCAACGAAGGAAGCCGGCACAAGGCCTATGCGGAAATGCTCGGAGTGGACGACTACATTCGCAAGCCGTTCGCCATGGACCGGCTGATCGAGAGCGTTGACCGTCTCTTGGGCCGATAGGCCGGGATATGACTCGTCTTTTCACATCCGGTTTTCCGATCAACTCGGCGCAACCGGCAATCTCAGAGCCCTTTTGAAGAGGGTTCGTTTGCCTCGCCGATACCACCGACGGGCGTGCCGCTGGATCGCCGCCAGCGGCTGGCAAATTCCCGTTTTCCCGGTTGCGGAGTGCGAGGCTGTCATGAACGAATCGAGCGTATCCAGCCAATTCCACGTGAAGGTCGGCTTGGCCCAGTGTACGGTCTCCTGCCAGTCGGAAGGCGAAGCCGTACGCATGGCCCGGGCCGAGCTGGGCCGGCAAATGCCCAGCATGACGGTTATCCTGGCCGGCATCGCCGATAAGGAGTTTCGAGTCGACCGGGTGTAGCTCTTCGGCGGGAAAACTTCGTGCCGCGGGCGGGGAACATTTGTCCCGGCGGGGCCTGATGCGTAGAATGTCGTCAATCGACACGCCGGTCGTCCAGTGTGCGGCAGACCGGCCCAAACGCCCCGGCTCTCACTTAGCCCCGCCACGAAGATGACCACCGATTCCCCCCCCGAAGTCTCGCGACGGCCCGCCGCCGGTTGGCACTGCAATCACCTCTACTACCGTTTCGACCGGGCCCGGCTCCACGGCCTTTCCGATGGTGTGATTCGGGAAGGCCGCCGCCGGTTTGCCGCCATACTGGACCCCGACGGTAACGACGCGCCCGCACGATTGCAGGTGTCGATCACCAGCGGGCAAAAAGCCGATTTCGGGCTCTTGCTCATGGACGGCGATCCGCTGGTTCTCGACTCCGTACACCAGCGTCTGATGGCCGGCGATCTGGGGCGGGCGATCGAGCCGGTCTGGTCGTTCGTGTCGATGACCGAAGTCTCGGAGTACCTGCCGACGCTCGATCAGTACGGCCGGCAACTGGCCGACGAAGGCCTGCCGCCCGACGGGCCCGAGCATCAAGAGAAACTGTCGACCTACGAACGCCGCTTGCAGATCATGACCGGTCAGCGTCTTCAGCCCGACCTGCCCGCCTGGCCGGCAACCTGCTTCTACCCGATGAACCGCCATCGCCGGCCGGAGGCCAACTGGTTCGAGTTGGATTTCAACGAGCGGAGTCGCATGATGCGCCAACACGGGGCCAGCGGCATGCAGTACGCGGGGCGCGTGACCCAGTTGGTCACCGCGGCGATCGGCTTGGACGACTGGGAATGGGGCGTCACGCTCTGGGCTCGCAACCCCGAGTTCCTCAAGGACATCGTCTATCAGATGCGATTCGACGAGGCCAGCGCCCGCTACGCCGAGTTCGGCCCTTTCTACACCGGCTACCTCGCCTCGGCCGATGAGGTCATCGACCATTGCCACGTCGGGTGAAGCACGTAGATCTGTAGCTGGTGTCCTTCTCTTCGGCTCCGGAGGCCGAGCTGGGGTGTTCGTATTTAGTGGACGGCGCAAAAGATAGGCCAAAGCCGTGAGAACGCGGTGCCGACAGTGGTGACCATAAGTTTGCCGCGTATCGGTGCGATTTGCCGCGATCCGCCGAGAAACCCGGACTCTGCCCCTGTGTCGTGTCGGAGCCCGCGGGAGCATCCCGGAATTTGGAGATGAACCAAAAACTTGGGGGGTGGCCTACTCCAAATTCGCCAAAATCGCCGAACGCGTCTTGTACTTGTCGCAATGGGCGCGGAATTCGGTCCGGTTGAGAATCTTGGTGACATACACCTCGGCGGTGACCGGGTAGGCCAGCGTGTGGTGGCGCGAGGAGTAGTGCAGCACGATCCGATCGCTATCGGCGGGAACCGGCTGGCCGTCGGGATCGAACACCTCGACCGCCGGCCGCTGGGCGAAGCTGATCCGCACCTGCTGCGGCTGCCAGCCGAGGAAGACCCAGACCTTGGTCATCTTGCGCAGATCGTCGAAGAACACGGGCACCATCATCCGCACGTCGCGGCCCACGTCGGGATCGCTTTGCAGACGATCGGACCAGGCGAGAAACGTCACCGCGTCGGCGTCGGGTCCTTCGCCCGAACCGGAGACGGCCGTTTCCTCCGGCGGCATCCCCAACTGCCGGCTGACGGCCACGTAGGCGCCGAAGAACAGGGCCTCCATCTGGCGCAGTTCGTCGTCGAGGTTCTCCCGCACCGGTCCCGTCGCGGTGAGCCGGTGCATCTGCCCGAGGGCTTCACGACCGAACGTCTCTTCCAGCACGCCACGAACGAACCGGTATCCCAGGGCCCGGCGAAGATAGACCGTGGCCATCGGTTCGGCGGCGAGTTCCGGGCGGACGGTGAAGTGGATCTTCGGCTTGGGCGGCTCGAAGGGTCCCGGTGCCTCCGACGTCGGAGCGACGGGGATTTCGAGTTGCTTGATGTGTGTCTCGCGCGTCAAGGCCAACACGCCCTTGAACAACTCCAGAAGCTGCTTGCGGTAGCGGTCGTCCATCACCAGACGCTTCGCCTCGGGCATCCGATCGGGGATGACCAGCGGCTCTTGCGCCCAGGTCTGATAGTCGTACCAGCCCGAGGCGTCGGTTGGCGTCAGGTCGATCCGGCCGTCTTGAATCCGCGCGATCAGTTCGTCGATGAGGCTGAACCCGGGCGGGACCGGATTCTCGGGGAACATTTTCTTGATCAACTCCGTCTCGTGCGAAACCGAGGGGGGGAAGAAGTAGACCTTTTTCGCCGGCATGTCCCGATCCCCCCGCCGCCACGCGGCCAACGACGGGCGCAGGTCGGGATAGGCCAGTGGGTTGGTCAGCCGGCCGACGAAGTCGAGATACCTTGAGTAGACCTCCGCGGAGTCCGAGTTGCCGGCCAGTGTCTCGACCAGCGCGGCGATGCCCGCCTGACCCTTCAGCTCGGTCTGCAATATGCGATCCTGACGGAAGATCCCCTCCAGCGGTTCGCTCCAGGTGTAAAAGCCGATGGGCTTGGACCGCTTGGCGTCGGCCATGAACTCGACGACGGCCATCGCGACTGGCTGCTGCAGTTGGGGAGGGGTCTGAACGTCGAGTTTGCCCAGTTGCGCGGCGCCCAGCAAGACCATCGACGCGTTGTCGAGCGGTTGGCTGCCGGGTTTTTCAAATCGCCCGGCAACGGCCTCCAGCATTTTCACCTTGCCGGGCCACAAGCCCGCGCCCGACTGGGCCGCCAGATCAACCGCCGCGTAGAGCCCGTCGTCGAACTGTTTGGCCTTTTGTGCCAGGACGGCTTGGGAGACGAACCCCCCAAGGCTGCTCCCCGCAAGCAGCGGTCGCACGGGATCCTCGTGTCCGACAACTTTCACTTCGTCGGGCCGTACCCAGCCTCGATGCGTCTTGCCGTCGGCGCGGACCGCCATGCGGACCCAACCCTCGCGCACTTCCAACACCGGCAGTTGCTGGCCCGCGGTCAGCCGGGCGAGTGTCTGTCGGCCGGACCGCAACTCGACGCCATCGCCCACCACCGCGACATTGTCGCCCGATTGCGGCATGGAGCTGCCGCGTTCCAGACGCCGAGGCTTGGGCGTGTCGATCCGCAGCACTTGCCGACTCGCGTCGATCCGAGCCCGGAAGCCATCTTGGACGATCTCGCGCTGGATTTGCGGTGCGGTGAACTGGGAGGTTGGTGGCGGGGGGGGTGGTTCCTCGGCCGGGGTGCCGGTGGCTGCTGCCAGAAGCCAGCACAGCGGCAAGATCGTCAGGCAACTGCAACAGTGCCGCACAGAACGATGCCAAACGGAGCAGAGGGGACGAGGCGGAACAGGCATGGCAGAACTCCGATTTGAAGGGCCAGTTGCGTTAACTCCGGAGAGCCCCATTTGCCCCCACGGAATCACGCCGCCATTCTAACGATTCGGCAATGCCCGGGACAAGAACTCCGGGCCGAAAGATCATTGCATCTCGGCGCCGTTTGGATTATCCTCGGTAGATTGAGAGGAGTACTGCCCGATTTGGCGGGCTGCCTTCGGAGGGCTCGAAGGCCCACCCGTCGGCCTATTCATGCTATCGAGGGGGATGAGGCGATGCGACGTACCATGGTTTTGTGCTCGGTGGCCCTGCTGGCCGTGGCGATGACCGCGGGCGAGGCCTCGGCTTCCAAGAGCAGTCGCCGATCGCCGTTGCGAACGCTCTTGCGTGGCGGCCGGCCCGACCCGGCGGTCGTGGCGCTGAATCAGGCCCGGCAGCAGGCCAAAGCAGCCCAGGCCGAGGCGGAATCGGCCGCCGCCCAAGCGGAAGCGGCACGGGCGGAAGTCGAGGCGGTGAAGGCCTCGATCGATGACACACTGGCGGCGATCCGCAGCGATGTCTCGGGGGCCCTGGCCTCGGTCAAGGCCGAAACGACCCAGTCGGTCAACGCCAAACACAAGGCCGACGCCGCTGTCAAGACGGCCCGATCGGAAATCGACCGAGCCAAGGCCGCCAAGGCCGAGGCCGAGCAGGCCGTGCGCGACGCCGATACACAACTGGCCAAGGCGACGGCCGCCCGGGACGAAGCACAAAAGCGACTTAACGCCGCCGATGCCCGGCTGGCCGAGGCGAACGCGGTCAAAACCGAAGCCGGCCTGGCGAAGAGTCAAGCCCAAGCCCTGCTGAAAGAAGCGCAGACCGCCAAGGCCGAAGCCGAAACCGCCAAGTCTGAAGCCCAGCAGATGATCCAGGCCGCACAGGAGGCGAAATCCGAGGCGGAAACGGCCAGGAAAGAGGCGGAAGACGCCAAGAAAGACGCCGAAAAGGCCATCGCCCGGGCAAAAGCCGCCGAGGATGCAAAGAAGGAGGAAGAGGTCAAGATCGAGGTCGAGGACGCCCCCGCCGAAGACGACGACGCCGCGACCCCCGCCCAACCCGAGCCGCCGGCCGAAGCGTCGGCCAAGACAGCGGAATAGCCGAAAAAGGCGTCGTAATTCGACCGGCCCCGCGACGGTAAGCTATGCTTCCATTAACGGGGCTGGACATCTTCTCGGCACCCGCCAGGCAAGCGGCCGCGTGTCCGACGTGGGCCTTCTTCGTTGCGAAGGCTTACCCCGCGAGCGGTCTCACCGCCGGGGTGTCGGCAAACGTTTTGATCGGAGAATTCGTCGTGTTGTTCACGGAAAAGAAGGAAGTGGAAGTCGAACGGTTCTTGCTTCGGCTCGCCAACGGCAACTGCTCGCAAATCGGCGCCCTGGCCGAAGGACCGCGGGTCGACAGCCGCGTCAACATAACGATGGTCGTGCTGGTCATTCCCGTCGAAGATCGCAAGCCGGTCGTCGGCCGAATGTTCGCGGCGGTGACCCAGGACATTTCCAACACGGGCGCGTCGCTCGTTCTCGATCGGCCGCGGACGCTGGATGAGATGATCCTGGTATTTCGCTCCGACAGCGGCATCCGCTTCCTCCGCGCCGAGGCCACCCATCTCGACCCCATGGGGGCCGGCTTCTATCACCTGGGTGTCGACATCACCCGGCTCCTGCGAACGGCCGACTTTCCGGAACTTCAAACGGTTAGGTTCTGAGGTTCTCGGGCGGCATCTCCTTTTGCGATTGCATTCTTTCGCCCGTCGAGAGAGAATCGGGCCAGTCGCTGGATTCGAAAGAAGTCAGCGACACCCTGGGTGAAGGGCCATCCTCTCGAAAAGGAGCTTGACCGGCCGATGAACGGATTGCTGCTGATTTGCTGTATGGCCGCGGCGGGGGCGAACCCCGATACGGTGGTCGTGTGTCCGGCGGAATTCTCCGGGGCGATGGAGCCCTGGTTGGCCTATCGGGCCGAGCAGGGGCACGAAGTGGCCGTCGTGTCGAATCTCGGCGGGGAAAACGCCGTTCGAGAGCGCATCCGGCAGCACGCCAAGGGCGGGCGGTTGAAGTTTGTCGTGCTGGTGGGCGATGCCGTGCCGGCGTCCGCCGACGATCTGTCGGGCTGGAATCGATGCGTACCGGTGCATCGGGCCAAGGCCGAGATCAACGTCCTTTGGGGCTCCGAGCCGCACATTGCGACCGACAACTGGTACGCCGATCTGGACGACGATCGGGTTCCCGATCTGGCCATCGGCCGTCTGGCCGCCGACACGCCGGAACAATTGGCGGTGATGGTCGCCAAGACACTGGCCTACGAGCGGTCGGGGGACGTGGGCCCCTGGCGGCACCGGGTGAACATGGTGGCCGGTGTCGGCGGGTTCGGGCCCATGGCCGACGCGGTCATCGAATACGCGGCCAAGCAAATCCTGACCCAAGGAATTCCGCCCGAGTTTCTCATGCCGATGACCTACGGCAGTTGGCGAAGCCCCTTCTGCCCCGATCCGCGGCAATTTGCCCGATCGACACTCGATTCGCTCAACGAGGGGGCCCTGTTCTGGGTCTACGTCGGCCATGGACACTACCTGCAATTGGATCGGCTGCGGGTGGGCGACCGTTCGTACCCGATCTTCGTCGCGGCCGACGTCGCGCGTTTGGATTGTCGGCACGGGTTGCCGATCGCCGTGTTTCTGGCCTGCTATACCGGCGCGATGGATGCCGGCAACGATTGCCTGGCCGAACTCATGACGCGGCAGCCGCGCGGGCCCGTGGCCGTTTACGCCGGTTCGCGGGTAACCATGCCCTACGCGATGGGCGTGATGGGGACCGCCCTGATGGACGGTTACTTCAAACACCAGCGCAAGACGCTGGGCGAACTCGTGTTGCACGCCAAGCTTGCGTTGGCCGCCGAACCGGACGACGACCAGCGCCGCCGGCTCCTCGAAGCCCTGGCCGCGGCGGTGAGTCCCGCACGCGACAAACTGGCCGACGAACGGATGGAGCACGTCGAACTGTTCAACCTCTTCGGCGATCCCCTGTTGCGTCTGCGGTATCCGCGGCCGGTGAAGTTGGACACCGCCGACAAGGCCACGGCCGGCGGCGTGTTGCAGGTAGTCGGCGACAGCCCGCTCGACGGCCGAGCGACGATCGAACTGGTCGTTCACCGCCAGCGGCTCACGTTCCGCCCTCCCCCGCGGCGCGAGGTTCCGCAAACCGAAGAAGCCATGGCCGCAATGCAGGAGGTCTATCGCAAGGCGAACGACCGGCGGCTCGTATCGATCGAACGGCCCGTGGAGCGGGGGCAATTCTCGATCCCGCTCGACGTACCGCGGGAGGCCTACGGCGCGTGTTTCCTGCGAGTGACAATCGAGGGGACCGATGATTTCGCCCTCGGCGCGACCGAAGTGCGTATCGAACTGCCCAAGTCGCAGTGAAAGACGCGGAGCACATGACCGGCGACCACCCAACCCACGAAACGATTGCCGGGTGGCTTGCCGCATCGCAGGCGGCCGTGGTCTTCACTGGAGCGGGGATCAGCACCGAAAGCGGCATTCCCGATTTCCGCTCGCCCGGCGGCGTGTGGGAGAAGTATCGGCCGGTGATGTACGACGACTTCCTGGCCAGCGCGTCGGCCCGGCACGAATACTGGCGGCAGAAATGCGAGTCGCACGCCGATTTCGCCGACGCGGCCCCCAGCGACGGCCATCGGGTATTGGCTCGCTGGGAAGATCGCGGTTGGATCCGGGGCGTGATTACGCAGAACATCGACGGGCTGCATCAGGCCGCCGGAAGCCGCAACGTGTTGCAGTTGCACGGCACGGCCTGTGAAATCGCCTGCTTGGAGTGCCGCGGCCGTTTTGATCCCCAACCAATGGTCGAGGCGTTTCTCGCCACCGACGTCGTGCCCGTGTGTCCCGAGTGTGGCGGGATCGTGAAACACGCGACGATTTCCTTCGGCCAGTCGCTGCCGCCGGAGGTGCTGGACGAGGCCGCTCGACTCACCCGGCAGTGCGATCTGTTCTTCGCGCTGGGATCGTCGCTGGTCGTCGAGCCGGCCGCCAGCCTGCCGCGGTTGGCTCATGCTTCCGGCGCGCGGCTGGTCATCATCAACCGCGATCCCACGGGTCAGGACGATCTGGCCGATGCCGTGTTGCACGAGTCGCTCGGCTCGGCGCTTCGCGCGATCGACAACTGCTTTGGCGATGCGTGAGACTCCCACCGGAGAAGTCGTCCAACCGTAAGCTCCCACCCCGTAAGCGGGGACTGGCTGGCTCGTTACCCGGGTTTCCTCCCCCTCCGGTGGTGAATTACCGTCCAAACTGCCCTCGCCCGGACCCCCGGGTGTGGCTATGATGGGCCGCTTCTTTTCTTCCCGGAGCCCTTGTCTGGAAGCCTGGCGGTGGAAATGATGAATGGTTGGGACGTGGCGCTACTGGCGTTGGCCGGGTATCTTGCCGTGACGTCGCTGGTGCGGTTGATGATTACCCGCAGCGATCGTCTGATCGAGGATCTCAACCGGCAGGCCGAGATCCAACAGCAGGAAGCGAAAAAGCGGGCTCGAAAGGAAGAGGAAGAGCAGCGTCTGCGCGACTTGATCGGCGGCGGCCGCGATGCGGCGTAGAGACACACTCCAACATGACCAAACACCTCTACATCGAGACGGTCGGCTGCCAGATGAACGTGCTGGACAGCGAATTGGTCGTGGCCGGTTTGCAGCAGGCCGGGTACGAGTTGGTCGATAGCTCCCGGGCGGCCGATACCATTCTGTTCAACACGTGCAGCGTTCGCCAACACGCCGAGGACAAAATCTACAGCGCTCTGGGGCGGCTGAAACACGTCAAGGACCGCTGGCCGGAGAAGATCATCGGCGTGATCGGGTGCATGGCACAGAAGGATCGCGAGATGATCTTTCGCCGCGCGCCGCACGTCGATCTCGTGGTCGGCCCGGGCCAATTGCAGCGGATTCCCGAACTGCTGGAACAAATCGCCGCCGGCGACGGCCCGCGGATCGAGATCAGCCTGGATCGCCAGCCGGGCAACCGCTCGGCGGTCAGCGAGAGTTTCACGGCCAACGATCTGCTTCGCACCGTCGACATGCGTCCCACCCCGTACCAGGCACTCGTGCGGATCATGTTCGGATGCGATAAGTTCTGCTCCTATTGCATCGTCCCCAGCGTTCGCGGGCCGGAACAAAGCCGCCCGGCGCGGGAGATCGAGGCCGAAGTTCGCCAACTGGCCGACCAGGGCTGCCTCGAAGTGACCCTGTTGGGACAAACGGTCAACAGCTATCGGGATCGGTCCGAGGGACATACCCTGCGGCTTGCCGACCTGTTGGTCCGGCTCAACGACATCGAGGGGTTGGCCCGGCTGAAATTCGTGACCAACTATCCCCGGCGGATGACCGATGAACTGCTCCAGGCGGTTCGCGACTTACCCAAGGTATCACCCTATCTGCACGTTCCGGTTCAGAGCGGTTCCGACGCCGTGCTGAAGCGGATGAAACGAGGGTACACGGCGGGCGAGTATCGCGAGATGCTCGATCGCATTGAGGCGACCGTCCCCGAAGCGGCCGTGACCAGCGACTTCATCGTCGGCTTCTGTGGCGAGACGGAAGAAGATTTCCAGCAGACGGTGGATCTGGTTCGCCGGGGGCGGTTCAAGAATAGCTTCATCTTCAAGTACAGTCCCCGCACGGGAACGGCCAGCGCCGAGCAACTGGCCGACGATGTGCCCGACGAGGTGAAGAAACGCCGCAACAACGAGTTGCTGGACATCCAGAATGCGATCAGCCTGGAAGACAACCGTCCGTTTGTCGGCCGTCGGGTGGAGATTCTCGTCGAGGGCCCCAGCAAGGCGGCTCGAAAGCAGCCCGGCGATGCGGACCGCGTGCAGCTTGTCGGCCGCACGACCTGCGACCGGATCGTCGTATTCGACGGCCCGAGGAATCTGGCTGGCGAGATCCTCGATGTCGAGATCGAGGACGCGAATTCATTCACGCTCTTCGGGCGGTTGGGGAACGAGTCGGTGTAGCACCCGCTTGTTACGACGCGCGCCCTCGTGACGACGCTTCTGCGTCGTAACGCGCGGCGGCACGCTTTGCGTCCCCGCATCGTCGTAAACCCTTGTGTCAAAGCGATTTCCGCTTCAACGATGGGAAGCGTCGTAGCCTCGCGATCCCACACCGGAGCGTCGGAGAGAAAGGGAAGAGGGAACCCCCTTTCGGCATGTTCGGCCACCTTCAGCCGTCCGGACCACTTTTCGGAAATCGCCTAGTGCCATATACTTAGGTTCTGCCAGAGGGCGATCGGAGGAATAGTCGCTCCAGGAGACAACGAGACAAATAACTGCCGATAGGTTCGGCCGACGAGAACAGCGGAGGAGCGTTGTTGGATATGAGTCTTCGGGGTCCATCGCGATGGTTGCTTCCGGCATGGATGGTTGCCTGCGCGGCGCTGGTCGCAGCGCCCGCCCCCGCGCAGGTGGACGGCGAGGATCCGCCCAGTCCGTACCGATTCGAGTTATCCGAGGCGGTGGTCCTCAATCTGGCCGACAGTTCGGTCCGGTCGCGTCTTGGCCGGGTGGAAGACTATCTCGAAGCCGGGCAGACCGACGAAGCGGTGGAAACGCTACGTCGGGTGATGGAAAACTCGCCTCACAAGCTGAAGGCCGTCACGCCCTGGCGATATATCAGCGTGCGCGATTACTGCCAGCTTCAACTGGCGCGTCTGGACCCGGCAGCGCTGGCCCTGTATCGCGACCGCGTCGACTCGGTGGCCGAAACCTGGTATCGACGTGGCATCGAAGAGCGGGACCCGCGGCCCTTGCTGCGGGTGGTCCAGCAGGCGTTTGCCAGCAGTTTCGGCGACGACGCACTGTTGGCCTTGGGGGAGATGGCGCTGGAAGAAGGCGACTACGCCGCGGCCAGATACCACTGGGAGCGGATCCTACCGGTCGAACCGCCTCCCGACGTACCCTGCCACTGGCTCGGTTTTCCGGATACGGATCTCGATGCCGCGGCCGTTCGCGCCCGGCTCGTTCTGACGTCGATTCTGGAAGGCTCGACGGCCCGGGCCGAAGACGAATTGGCCCGATTCTCCCGTCTGCACGGCGACGCTCGCGGCCGGTTGGGCGGTCGCGACACCCGTTATGCCGAAAAGTTGGCCGCCCTGTTAGCCGAGAGCACCACTTGGCAGGAAGCCGAACGGGATCCGAATTGGAGTACCTTCGGCGGTTCGCCCGAGCGCAACAAGATCGCGCCGGTGTCGCTGGACGTCGGCGAAGTGGCCTGGCGCGTGCCGCTTCCCGTGCTGCCGATGCCCGATCCGCAATCCGAGGAGATTCCCCGCCGCGCCGTCGCCGAAGCTCCCTACGAGCCGCTGAGCTTTCATCCGGTGGTGCGGGGAAATCTCGTGTTGGTACACAACCAAAGCCAGATCCTGGCAATCGACCTGAAGACCGGCCAGTGGGCTTGGGGAGGCAGCAGCAAGGAAATCTATCGCGAGACGCCCGCGGAAACCGAAGCGATGCTGGCTCTGCCGTCGGGCACGCACGGAAGCCCCCGATTCACGCTCACGGTCTTCGAAGAGAAGTTGTTCGCCCGGATGGGCGCGTCGGCAACCGGCCGGCCTCCGTCGGCCGCGGAGACCGGGGCGGAGACCTCGTTGGTCTGCCTCGATCTGCGGCGGGAAGGACAACTCGTCTGGCGGATCACGCCGGAGAAAGAAGACACGGCGTTTGAAGGATCGCCGTTGTGCGACGGTACGAACGTTTACGTGGCCACGCGCCAAAGTGAAGTCCATCCGCAGACGGCCGTCGTCTGTCTGGATGCCGAGACCGGACGCCGCCGATGGCGCACACCGATCGCCACCGCCGAGATGCCCGCCCGCGGCACCTATCACCAATGCACCCACAACCTGCTCACGCTGCACCGCGATACGCTCTACTATAACACGAATCTCGGGACCATCGCGGCCGTGTCGACCGCCGATGGGCACGTTCGCTGGATCAGCCGCTACGAGCGGGCCGGCAAAGTCGAACTCTTGCGCATGGAGCCGCACTGGTCGCGCGATCTCAACCCCTGCCTCTTTGATCGAGGAACCCTGCTGGCGGCCCCGGCCGACAGCGACCGGATCCTGGCCTTGGACGCCGCCACCGGACAAATCCTCTGGCAGAGCGAGTCGATCGTCGGCAACGTGGTCCACCTGCTGGGCGTGGCCAACGACCACCTAATCGCCAGCGGTCATCGACTCTACTGGATCAGCCTCCGCGCCGAGGACGGCGGCCGCGTACGACACGTTTGGCCCGAGGGCCCGGAGAAACTGGGCTTCGGCCGGGGCACACTCGCCGGAAGCCACGTCTTCTGGCCGACGCGCGACAAGATCTATGTACTCGACCAGCGTACGGCACGGCTACTTCGGGAGATTCCGCTGGTCCCCCGAGGTTTGACGGGCGGGAATTTAGTGGCCACGCCCGAGGGCCTGCTGGTCGCCACGGCCAATGAGTTGATTGCGCTGCGAGGAGACGGTTCGCCGGTGGGCGAGCCGCCGCCGCGATTGATTCGCGGCGAGATCCACTCGCCGCCGACCCACCGGATGCAACCGGTGGGCGTGGATGAATATCGACGACTAACAATTGACAACTGACAAACGACAGGACCCCCGCCATGCCACCGGAAGATGACGTCCGTGCCGTGGAGAAACTGGCCGATGCCTATCGCCGCATCACCGAGCAATTGGGCCGGGCGATCGTCGGCCAGCAGCAAGTGATCGAGGAACTGCTGGTCGCCATGTTCGCGCGTGGACATTGCCTGCTGGTGGGCGTGCCGGGCTTGGCCAAGACGCTGATGATTCGCACCCTGGCCGACGCCCTCTCACTTGAGTTCAGCCGCATTCAATTCACGCCCGACCTGATGCCCTCGGATATTACCGGGACCGAGGTGATCCAGGAAGACAAGACCAGCGGCACGCGGCAACTGAAGTTTCTTCGCGGCCCCATTTTTGCCAACGTGATCCTCGCCGACGAAATCAATCGCACGCCGCCCAAGACCCAGGCGGCACTGCTGGAGGCGATGCAGGAACATCAGCTCACCGTGGGCGGTGTCCGGCACCGGCTGACCGAACCGTTCTTCGTCCTGGCCACGCAAAACCCGATCGAACAGGAAGGAACCTACCCGTTGCCCGAGGCGCAACTGGACCGCTTCATGTTCAACACCCACGTCGATTATCCGAGCGAAGACGAAGAGCTGGAGATCGTCAAGCGGACCACGGCCGACCTGACGCCCGAGATCACGCCGACGCTCACCGGCGACGAGATCGTCGCGTTGCAGCGGATCGTGCGCCGGGTGCCGGTGGCCGATCACGTCAGCCGCTACGCCCTGCGACTTGCCCGGCTCACCCGCCGGAGTCAGGGCGACGTACCCGAGTTTGTTCGCCAGTACGTGACTTGGGGGGCGGGTCCCCGGGCAAGCCAGTATCTGGTGCTGGGCGCCAAAGCCCGGGCCGTGTTGCACGGGCAGTTTCACGCCCGAATCGAAGACGTTCAGGCGGTAGCCCATCCCGTGTTGCGGCATCGCATCATCACCAATTTCAACGCCGAGGCCGAGGGCGTTCGCACGGACGACGTCATCGACCGGCTGATCGACACTGTTTCTCCCGACGGTCCCGAGGCAAGCAACCGTGGAAGACTACCGGAAGTACTTGGATCCGAAGGTGTTGAGTCGGATTGAAGGACTCCAGTTGCGTGCCCGGCTGATCGTCGAGGGGTACGTCTCGGGAATCCACCGCAGTCCGTACCACGGCTTCTCCGTCGAGTTCGCCGAGCACCGGGAGTATGCGCCCGGCGACGACCTGCGTTACGTCGACTGGAAAGTCTTCGGGCGGACCGACAAGTTCTATCTCAAGCAATTCGAGGAAGAGACCAACCTCGTCGCCCACATCTTGCTGGACACCAGCGAGAGTATGTCGTACCAGAGTGAGGGTACGGCCATGTCGAAGTTGGAATACGCCCGATCGGTGGCCGCGGCCCTGTCCCACTTGATCTTGCGGCAGGCCGATGGCGTGGGGCTGGTCACGTTCGACGACCGCATCCGAACGACCGTCCGCGCCAGCAGCAACCCGTCGCATCTGGAGCAACTCGTGCATGTCATGGCCGACGCGCCGGCGCAGCGAAAGACGGCTACCGGACGCATCTTCCACGAACTGGCCGAGCGTTTTTCCCGGCGGGGGATCGTCATTATTCTCAGCGATCTGTTCGACGACGTCGATGCGGTGCTCGCCGGGTTGAAACACTTCCGGCATCGCCGCCACGAAGTGATCCTGATGCACGTGCTCGACCCGGCCGAGTTGGATTTTCCCTTCCGCCGGACGACCATGTTCTGCGGCCTGGAAGAGTTTCCCGACCTGCTGGTCGACGCTCGGGCGCTACGCAAGGCGTACCTCGGCGAGTTCGAGCGATTCGTTCGCCGCGTCGAGCGGGGATGCCGCCGGCAGAAGATCGACTACGTGCAATTGCGTACCGACCAGTCGTTGGAGATTGCCCTGTCGAGTTACCTGGCGTCGCGGATGACACGAGCCAAAGGATGAGAAAGACGCAATCATGCCTCCGCATCCGCTGATCCTTGGATTCGGATTCGGCAACCTGGCGATGCTGGGTTGGCTGGGGGCCGCGGCTGCGCCTTGGATCATTCATCTCCTGAGCCGGCGGAAGTTTCGCCGCGTACCCTGGGCGGCGGTGGAATACCTTCTGGCGGCACTGAAACGCGACGCCCGGCGGTTGCGATTGGAGCAGTTGCTGCTGCTGTTGGTGCGTACCGCGCTGATCGTGCTGATCGTATTGGCCGTGGCCGAACCGTACGCCAGCCAGAGCACGCTCTTTCTGCCCGGCGGACAGCGAACGCACCGCGTGATCGTCATCGACGGGTCGTATTCGATGGCCTACCGCAAAGCCGGCAAGAGTCGTTTCGAGACGGCCAAGGAGTGGGCCGCCGAAATCGTCGGCCAGAGTGAGAAAGGCGACGGTTTCACGCTGGTTCTGATGTCGTCGCCGCCGCGCGTGGTGATCGGTACGCCGGTGCTCGATCCGCGGAGTTTTCTTCGCGAGCTGGCCGATTTGCGGCTGCCGCATACCCATGCCGACGTGCCGGCGGCGATAGCCGCGGCTGAGACACTCCTGCAGACCGCCCAGCGCGAGGCACCCGGTTTGACCCGCCACGAGGTCTTCTTCCTTTCCGACCTGGGCCAGCGGGGATGGGACGTGGGGGAAGCGGGCGCGGAGAAGTTTCGCCAGGACGCCCGGCGACTGGCCGAGCAGGCACGCCTCGTGGTGATCGACGTCGGGCAAGACAAAACCAGCAATCTGGCGATCACCGACGTGCGTACCGTCGGGCAGTACTCCTTGCCGGGCCAAAACGTTACCATCCAGGCGACGGTCGAAAACTTCTCCGAGCTGGCGCGCCGGGACCAGCGCGTCGACCTGCTGTTCGGCGAGCGGAGCGTACGACATGCGACGGTTGATCTGGAGCCGGGGAAGAGTAAGACGGTCACCTTCTCCTACCGTTTCGATTCGCCCGGCGATCATGTGGTGGAAGTCCGCTTACCGGGCGATGCATTGGAGGTGGACGATCATCGCTGGTTGACCGTGTCGGTCCGGCCGGCATTGAAGATTCTCTGCGTCAACGGTCGCCCGGCTGCTCAGCGTTGGCGCGATGAAGCGCGCTACCTCAAGGTCGCCCTGGCGCCGTGGAACGATCGCACCGAGGCCGAAACGCGGCGTGTCGACGTCGTGCCCGAAAGCAAGCTGTTGGAAATCGACCTGGACGACTACGATTGCGTGTTCCTGGCCGGCGTGGCGCAGTTCACGGCCAACGAAGCGCGGGTGCTGCACGCCTATCTCACGCACGGCGGCAGTTTGGTCTTCTTTCTGGGGGAAGAGACTCTGCCCGACCGGTACAACCAACAGCTTGGCGGCGAGTCGGGGCCCGTTCGCGTGTTGCCGGCCCGTGTGGGAAGCTTGATGCCCGAGGGATCCTACCTGCTCGATCTGCTGCAATACAAGCACGAGATCGTTCGTGAATTTGACGGCCATCCCGAGGCGGGACTCAGACTCGCCCGGCTGCGCCGCTACTTCCAACTCGACGTACCGAGCGATTCCAATGCGGTCGTTGCCCTGGCCAGCGAGCAGAGCCACCCGATCGTGGTCACCGAGGACATCGGTCGGGGCCGTTCGATTCTGGTGGCCACCTCGGCCGGTATGTACTGGAGCAACCTCTCGCTGGGCGCCGCCTATTTGCCGTTGGTGCAGGAGATTCTGTCCTTTGCGGTCGGAGGACGACAGAAGCAGCGTAATCTGCTGGTCGGCCAGCCGCTGGATGACGCCACGGCCACGGCGGGGACGACCAAGTTCGTACTGCGCCGGCCCGATAATGCGGGCCAAGCCGACGGCGACGGTCGAGAGATCGATCTGGCGGTACAACTCGATGGAAAGTACGCCACCTGGAGCTATGCCGACACGACCACCAGCGGCGTCTACACGGCCGAGTTGGACCCGCCCGTTCGATTTTCCGTCAACGTCGACGCTGGCCAGTACAACGACTCAAGCGAAAGCGACCTGAAGGCATTTGACATCGAAGCGCTCAAGCGGCGGATCTGGCCGGACGTGCCGCTGGAGTCGCACGTCGAACGCGAGGGTTCCGCCGACGCGCCGATCGCTCAAGTGCGCCGTAGCGGAACCTGGCATAGGCCGTTGCTCTTTGGGGTTCTGGCCCTGTTGTTCGTCGAAATCTTCCTCGCCTGGCGTTTCGGATACCCTGCCTCATGAACGGCATGCTTCCTTCCTGGTTGGAACGGCTCTTCGGCATCGAGACCGAAGCCGGGGAAGGTACGGCCTGGCGGTTGACCGGGGCCTGGCCGTTGCCGGCGTGGGCAACGCTGGTCTTGATCGTTCTGTCGGTGGTCGGCGTGGTGACCGTCTATTTGCATGAGAACCGCGAGGCCAGTCGCCGCTACCGCATGGCACTGGCCGCCATGCGCCTGACCCTGGTGGCCCTGGTGCTGTTGATGATCGGCCAACTCACCCTCTCGCTGGAACGGACGGGCCTGCCCTACGTGGTTGTCGTGGTCGACGATTCGCTGAGCATGAAGACGATCGACCGGTACGACGAGGAGACCCGAGAGGCATTGGCCCGGCGTGTCGAGGCGGCCGGTTTCCAGGGACTCACTCGAATCAACCTTGTCAAGACGCTCCTGGTCGAAAACGACGGCGCCCTGCTGGAGGGAGTCGCCGGAAACTACAAGCTGCGGGTGTACTACCTGACCGGGCCCCAGCGGAGTACGGCCACGGCACCCGAGGAGTGGCTCGAGGAAATCAGGAAACTGCCCGACGAAGGCAACCCGCAAGGCACGTCGACCCAGCTCGGGGCGGTCGTGGAAAAGGTGCTGGGCGACCTTCGGGGAACGGCGCCGGCGGCGATCGTGTTGATGACCGACGGCATCAACACCGAAGGACCGGGGCTGGCCGAAGCCGCCCGCCGCGCGGCCAGTCAGAACGTTCGGCTGTTCACCGTGGCCGTGGGTGATCGGCAACCGGTTTGCGATCTTGAACTCGCGGATCTGCTGGTCAACGATGTGGTATTCGTCAACGACGTGGTACTCTTCGACGTCAAGCTGACCGGAACCGGTTGCACGGCCCGAGAGGTCGAGGTGGTCCTGCGGCATCGGGGAAGTCCCCGGCCGCTGGCCGCGGTCACGACGGTCGTTGGCGGCGACGGCCAGCCGCAGCGAGTGACATTGCCCTATCGTCCTCCGGAGGCCAGCCGGCCCGGCGAAAAGTTCGAGTACGTCGTCGAGGTGGAACCACTCGAGGAAGAACTGAATACAGGCAACAATCGAGTGTCGCGGCGCGTGAGGGTGACCGACCAGAAGACGCGCGTCTTGCTGGTCCAGGCGTATCCGAATTTCGAGTACCGTTATCTGGAGAACCTGCTGACGCACGGCGATCATACCATCGAGCTGCGCACCGTGCTGCAAGAAGCGGACCCCGATCACGCGGCCCAGGACGACGCGGCCTTGGGAGGATTTCCGGTCCGACGAGACGACCTCTTCAGTTACGACGTGATCATCCTCGGCGACGCCGATCCCTCGCTGTTGACGGGCGCCATGCTCGGAAACATCGCCGAATTCGTCGACAGCCCGGCCAAAGGCGGGGGGCTGGTGTTTATCGCCGGGCCCCGGTTTAATCCGCTAGCCTATCGGGGAACACCGCTGGAGAAGCTGCTTCCGGTGGACCTCACCGGCGCCGGCTACCCGGAACCGGGAGAGCCGCTGACCGAAGGCTTCGTCGTGCGGCCGACCGAGGCGGGGCTGGCCGTCGGGCCGATGCAATTGGGCGATACGCCGCGCGAAACCCGCGATATCTGGCCGCGCCTGGCACCGCTCTATTGGATGCTCGAAGCACCCGAACTGAAGGACGGCGCGCGGGTCCTGGCCGTGCATCCACGCCGGCTCGGTCACGACGGTCGCCCACTGGCGGTGATCTGCATGCAACACGTGGGAGCCGGCAAAGTGCTCTTCCATGCCACCGATGAGACGTGGCGCTGGCGCCGGCGCGTGGGCGACGTGTTCCTCGCCCGGTACTGGATCCAGATGATCCGGTTCCTCAGCCGACCCGAGACGTCGGGCCCGGCACCCCCGGTCAAACTCTCGGCGCTGAAGCCCAAGTATCGGCACGGCGAAACCGTGCGGCTTCGGTTGAAGTTTTTCGATCCCCGGGAGGCGCCCGCGGACGACAACGACGTGACCGTCATGCTTCAGCACGAAGGCGGGCAGACGCAGCGGCTGCCCATGTTTCGCTCGCCCACCAGTCGGGGGGTATTCGAGGGCGAGGTGGTCGATCCGCCGACGGGCCGATGTCATGCATGGCTGGTGACCCCCGATTTGGGAGTCCGCACGGCGGCCGACGATTTTGTCGTGGAGCCTCCTCAGGGGGAAACCGAACAAATCCGCACCGACGTCGAAGCACTCCGCCGGGCCGCCACCGAGACCAAAGGCCGATCCTATACCATGGAAGACGCCGAAGAGATTCCCGGCGAGTTGCCCGAAGGACGCCGGGTGGCCATCGAAACGCTCGATTCGATCGTGCTCTGGAACCGGTGGCCCGTCCTGCTCCTTTTCCTGGGAATTCTTATCGGCGAATGGCTCCTCCGCAAACGTCGCTTCATGGTATAGGATAAAAGGGGAATAATCGGCGATTGGAGACGACGAATCGTATAGTAGTGACGTTTTATTGTTCAGTTAGCCCCGTCGCCGCCTGCGACCGGATCACGCGGCGGATTCCCCGATTTTCCGGTCGCAGGCGACCGGGCTAACGTCGATTTCCGCCAAACCACACGAACCGCCCCATGGCACATCCCCTGAAACGGAAAATTCGCTCGCTTCGGAGTCGCCTTCGCCGGCTGGTGCTGCTCGACGGAGTCGGTCGGGTCATCACCGCGGTCCTGGGAATGACCCTGGTGGTCACGGCGGCCGACTTTCTCGTTCGTTTCGAGGAGACGGGGCTTCGCGTTCTCTGCACGCTGGCGGTCTTCGGCCTGACCGCGTGGACGTGTTGGCGGTGTGTGCGGCGTGCCCTCGGGGTGGGGTTGGACGACGTCGAACTGGCGCTTCGCGTCGAGCGGCGTTTCCCGCGGCTTCGCGGCCGGTTGGCCAGTGCTCTGGAGTTTCTCGTCCAGCAGGAAGACGACCCAACGGCCGGTTCGGCCGCCTTGCGGCGTGCGGTGGTCGCGAGGTCGACCGACGAGGCGCATGACGTCGACATGGGAGAAATCCTTCACCGGCGCCCGGCGATACGGGTGGCAATCCTCTCGGCGGTCGTCTGCGTCGCGGCGGCGATCCTGGTCGTGCTCGATCCGGCATCCTCGAAAATCGCCCTGGCCCGGCTGGTCAAACCGCTCGGTGGCGACGTCTGGCCGCAGATCCACTACTTAGAAGTGCGCGGCTACAAAGATCATCTTGCCATGGGAGATACGTTCGAGATCGAAGTGGTCGATGCCCCGGACGTCGAGCTGCCGCAAGAGGTGCGGATCTACTACCGTGTTGCGCAAGACGACGGTACGACGGCCGAAACGACCGAGACCATGGACTTCGTCGACGGAGCGATGGTTGCCCGGCGAGAGAATGTTGCCCGTTCGTTCGAGTTCCGCGTGGAAGGGGGCGACGACGATTCGATGTCGAAACGATGGTGGCCGGTCGAAGTCATCGCTCCGCCGCGGTTGGTGGCCGAAACACTCCGCGTGCATCTCGTACCGCCCGACTATACGGGGCGCAATCCACGGGAATCGGCCGGCGACGTGACGGCGGTGGTGGGAACCCGGATGACGGTCGGCGGCCGAAGCAGCAAACGCCTGCGATCGGCCGCCTTGTGTTTCGAGGACGGATTGGAAGTACACGCCGATCTGAGCGAGGACGGTTTCGGTTTTGCCGTGCCGGACACCCGCGCCGTCGTCCTCCACGAGTCGAGCGTCTATTGGTTGCGTATGGCCGACGCCGAGAAGCCGATCGTCGGACGAAGCCAACGGTGGACCATCCGGGCGGAAGCCGACGACCCGCCGGAGGTGACGCTCCAGCAGCCGGCCCAGAACATTTACGTCACCCCCGGCGCCGTCGTTCCGGTACACATCGTGGCCACCGATCGGCTGGCCTTGCGACGTATCGCCATGGTGTTCGGACCGCCCGGCTTGGACAGCACCGCACGTAGCGAGGTGGTTTTGCACTTCCGACCCGAGCCGCCGCGTCCCGAGCCGAACAGCACCGCCATCGTATCGCCCGAGGAGCCCCCCGCGGGCGAGAGCCGGTTCGTTTCGCATCCCTGGGAACTGGCCCCCCTGCAACTCAAGCCGCCGGCCCAGTTGGTCCTCCACGCCACGGCCGACGACTATCGATCCACCGAGATCGACCCGGGGGCCGGGCGTGGTACGAGCGAGTCGCGATTGCTCAACGTCATTTCCGTTCGCGAGTTCGAGGATCGGTTGGCCGGGCGGCAGAGCTTCGTGCTGGCCGAGTTGGCCCGAGTGCTTGCCTTGCAGCGGACCGCGAAGAAACAGACGGCCGGACTGGCGGCCGCCTGGTCCGCGATCGGCTCGCTCGATTCGCCGCAAATCGACCGCTTGCAAGGGGCCGAATTGAAACAGCGACAGGTCAACCTTGTCCTGAGCAGCCGAACCGAGGGGCTGCCGGTACACCTGGAGAGCATCCTGGCCGATCTGCAAAACAACCGGCTCGACAACCCCGGCTTGCAGCGCCGCGTGCAAACCATTCTCGCCGAGCTCGACCGGCTTGCCGTCGAGCGTCTGCCGCTGATCGCACGCGGACTGACCGCCGCGATCAAGGATGCCCAAGCAGGCCTTGTCCAGCATGGCGACGATGCTCAAAGCGACGCGACGCACCTCGGCCGCGCCAAGCTGCTGAACGAAACGGCCGGACACCAGCAACACGTGATCGACACCCTGGTGACGCTCTTGGGCGAGTTGGCCCGTTGGGATCATTGCCGCCGGTTCCATCGCGAGATCAGCCAATTGCTGAGCGAAGAGGAAGAGACGGCCGGGCGAACGGCCCGTGCCATGACCCCCCAGACCCTCGCCAGGGACTTTCGCGACCTTCGACCCGAGGAACAGGCCCAGCGATTGATACTCGCCCGCGAGCAGCTCGAGTTGGCCCTGCAATTGGAGCGGATTCAGCAGGAAATGGCCGCCGTGTGCAACGCCTCGGCGGAAAGCGAATCGCCGGCCGTGGGAATCGTCGCCGACGCACTGGATCGGGCCCGGCAATTGGCAACCAGCGCGAAGATGCGCCAGGGGAGTTCCGACATTCGGGACAACCGGCTGGGGCAGGTGACCGCGCTGCAGAAGCAGATTACCGGCGAGCTTCAGGAATTGCTCGACATACTGGCCAACCGCCGAGAGCGCGAACTGGATCGGCTGGTGGGGATGATTCGCCGGGCCGAGACTGAATTGGCCGGGCTCATCGGCGCCCAGACCCAATTGCGCGAGGCCGCCGATCGGGCCGCCGTCGAAGCCGACCCGGCGCGGCGCCACGATCAACTCAGGCAGTTCTCCGAGCGGCAGATCCAGGTGGAAGCCCACACGCGTAAACTGGTCCGGCAGTTGCATCGTCTGCAAGCCGAGTCGGCCGTTCCACCCGCTTCGCAGGCGGCCGACCAGATGCGCGACGCCCGGGAATCGGCCGATCGGGATACTCCGCTGGATATGCGGCAAGGAGCCAGTGCGGCCGAGAAATTACTTATCGATGCGGCCGGCGAGTTGGCCCGGCGGCGATTCCAGGCCGAGGCCGAGCTGGCCATGGAGCAATTGGCCCGGCTGCAAGCCGCGCTGGGAACGATCCGCCAGGAGCAGCAGACCGTCCTGAACCGAACCCTCGAGTTGGACGGAAGCCCACCCGGGGGCGAACTCGTGCAAAAGGCCCGTGCATTGGAGCCGCGGCAACGGGCGCTGGAATCGGCCGTGCGCCAACTTGCCGACAAGCTGCTGGCGGCCAAGGTGATTCATCTGGCCCTGACCGGAGCAGCCGATGAAATGGCCGCCGCGGCCGTGCGGTTGACGGGCGGTGAGGTCGGCCCCGACACGCAAACGGCCCAGCAGAATGCCCTGAACCGCATCGCCATGATTCTCGATGCGGTGGCGCCCG
Source organism: uncultured Planctomycetaceae bacterium (assembly GCA_964444795.1). Lineage (GTDB taxonomy): Bacteria > Planctomycetota > Planctomycetia > Pirellulales > Thermoguttaceae > JABMRP01. Next base: position 2,213 of record CAYUIQ010000101.1, on the reverse strand, counting down.
AAGACCCCGGCGACGACACCGGTGAAGGACCCGATCGCGCGGGAGCCGGACCCGCCGGATCCGAGGGCGAGGCGGCCGACGGTGTGCAAACACTGGCCGAGTTGAAACTGATTCGCCTGTTGCAGGAGGACGTCTACCTTCGCACGCAGGCGATTCAGAAGATTACCGGCGGCCGTGTTCCATCGAGCGACACGCTCAAGAATCGATACGTCGCGCTCAGTGTCGACCAGCGTCGCCTGGCCCAGCTTGTCGCCATGCTCTCGGGAGACGATTCCCCGCAAGGCGAGATCCCGGGCACCGGCACCGATCCCCGCGATCCCGACCAAGAGCCCCGTTTTCCCTTGGAACAACCTCGTCTTCCCATGCAAGAGCCCGTGTTTCCCTTGGAGCAGTAGTCAAGCGTGTTTGCCCCGGCATCCGCGTCGGGAAGAGCAAGGAGTAACCTTGATGAGACATTGTGCCACACCCGTGCTTTCCCTGGGCATGCTCGCCGCGTTGCTGGGTACCGGTCCGGCCTGGGGCCAGACGGACGATGCACGGCGGCTGAACCAACGGTTACGGGAAACTTTGGGAGCGGCCGGCGTGGCGGACGACGCGGTTCGTCCGGCCGAGTCTGTCTCCGGCGAGGCGCATCCGCTACGGGACATCGCCGGCCGGATGCACGAGACGGCCGGGCGTCTGGCCGTTCCCGACTCGGGCACCGAGACGCAAGCGGCCCAAGTGAAGATCATCGAGGCTCTGGACGCCCAGATCAAGCGGGCGAGGCAGCAATGTCGCCAGGCCCAGAAGCGTAACGATCGTCAGGCCACGAAGCCGCGACAACCGGTCAGTCAACCGGGTGCTCAAGGCGACGGCCCGGGCGAGCCGAACACGGGGCCGGCGAGGGAGAGCGTCGAGCGGAACGGCCGAACCAACGGTCAGCCGGCCGATCTGCCGGCGGTTCGCGAGTTGGCCAAACGGCTCTGGGGCGAACTACCCGACCGCGAGCGAGAACAGCTTCTCCAGACGCCCATCGAGAAGCTCCTGCCCAAGTACGAAACCATGATCGAACAATACTTCCGCCGACTGGCCGAGTACTAAGATGACCCGAATCCAGCTACGCAAGATCCCCCTTCATACCCTGCGGCAAGTGCTACTGCCCGTCGCGATCGTCTGGCTGTGCCTCGCCGCCGTCGCCGCCGCCCAGCCGCCGGGGAATAACGACGCCCCCAAAGCCCAAATCACCCCCGCCACCCAAGCAGCCGTTGATCGGGCCCTGGTCTGGCTGGCCGACCGCCAGCAGGACGACGGATCGCTGGGGTCCGGCGGATATCGTGGAAACGTGGCCGTTACCGCCTTGGCAGGTCTGGCGATGATCTCCGGCGGCAGCACCCCCGACCGCGGTCCGTACGGCCGGCCGGTGAGCCGTTGCGTCGACTATTTGCTGGCCAATACGCAAGAAAGCGGATTCATCATCGTCCACGAGGGCCGCAGCCACGGACCCATGTACGGGCACGGGTTTGCCACGCTGATGTTGGCCGAGTGCTATGGCATGACCGAGCGGCCCGAGTTGCGAGCCAAACTGGCCAAGTCGGTCGAGTTGATCGTCGGCGCCCAAAACGACGCCGGCGGATGGCGCTACGAGCCCAAGCGTCACGACGCCGACCTGTCGGTCACGGTGTGCCAGATCATGGCCCTTCGGGCGGCGCGAAACGCCGGGATCGCGGTGCCCGGCGATACGATCGATCGTTGCGTTGCCTACGTGCTGAGTTGCCGAAACGACGACGATGGAGGCTTCTTCTACCAGCTTCCCGAGGGAGAAAGCCGCTTCGCGCTGACCGCCGCCGGGGTCGTCGCCCTACACAACGTGGGCAAGCCGGACGACGCGACAATCAGCCGTGCCATTGATCGGGGTCTTGCTTTCCAGATGAAGAAGATCCCCGAGCCGGGAGTTGTCCGCAAGGTGAGCCACTATTACTACGGCCACTATTACGCCGCCATCGCCGCGTGGCAAACCGGGGGCACGTCGTGGGAACGCTGGTATCCGGCCATCCGCGACGAACTGCTCTCCCGCCAGCGCGAGGACGGCTCCTGGATGGATCCGATCTGTCCCGAGTACGCCACGGCCATGGCATGCATTATTTTGCAGCTTCCCAATAGTTACTTGCCCATTTTTCAACGGTGATGCTTAATTCTCGTTACGACGCTTCCGCGGTGGGTGCCTGGGGTCGAGT
>CAYUIQ010000100.1:0-28168 GCA_964444795.1 uncultured Planctomycetaceae bacterium | reverse complement strand
CCGCTTTCTTAGGTGCCCACAGCCCAATTTCTGTTGCCGCCAAACGCGCGGAGGGTACATCGCCCCACTCGCTTTCCCCGAAAAACGCATGGCCGATGTGAGACGTGTCAAGAATGGACCCTTTTTGAAACGCAACTCGGAGCAACGGGAGTCTCGCCGCTGCTGGGGGGCAGCCGTCGCCTCGGGTGTTTCTCGCTTTCGGAGGGTAAGCGCGCGGCCGGATTGGAATACCCCGGAATTGACTGTTCCTCATCGCTGGCTGTCCAAGCCGACAAAAACATGCCGCCGAAGAGCGAATCGTTAGAAAAGGCGTCAGGGGCGAGCGTCTTCTTTGAGTTGCAATCTGGACGCGAGCGAGCTAAGATCGAACTTCGGTGGGTGGCCAAGTCTAGTTTCTGAATCAAACAAGATGGTATCGCCATGTCCCCTCGCGCTGCATCACAGGTTGCAGGAGTGATTCTCCTGCTGTTCCTCGTCAATAGCTTATGCGCGGAAGAACCACCTCGTGACATGGCGAAGTCATCGGCTCAATCTGCGGCGAACGCTCTTTTCCGCATCGGCGGGGTGGCTGAAGCGGCGGCAGATCTGCGGAAAGCCGCCGAAGCGTTAGAACGCTTCGCTAACTCGCCGGATGGTCTCGCTAGAATAATTGTCAAATCGCTAGCAGTCATGAGCAGTGAGTTCGATCCGTTTGGCTACAAAACGGCATTTCGCACAGTCGGCCAGCAGGCCGAAATGATCCAACAGCAGCGTAAGATCATCCAAGCCTTGCAGGAACGGGAAATCGAACGGTTGCAGAGCCAGAATAGAAAATTGAAAAAGGAGCTTCAGAAGCTGCGGCAACGCAAAAAATCGCGTAACGGCGATTCCAGGTGACGAGCAATCCAAGTTCACCACGACCAACGGGACACGCCGTGCAAAGTCGGCGACTGAGAAAACGGCCCATTGCTCGGAATCGGCCGGGCACGCTTGTGCCGCCTCTACCGGGGGGAATGAGAGAGGGGTTCTGTGTGTCAGACTTTCCATGCGTTTTCCCGGAATTGCCTCCGACCAACCGAACGGGCCAGAGCGATCGGTAGCGTGCGTCATCAACCCGAGGCATTACAGGTCGGACGACCAGAGCGAATGAATGGAGCCTGCGGATGTTCCGAGAGCCACCGGACGGATATCATACGTGGCGACACGGCCCCAGAGTTTCGATCAGAAGGCTGTATCGTAAAGCCAACTGTCTATTCCGTGGGCTTTCACACGAAATCGCCTGATCGGGCCAAGGTGGAGCTACCCGGAACAATCGAGACTGGCCGGTGATTACGATGGGCTGTTGACGAAAACTGCTTGAGGAGTCGCGACCATGAGAATTGTGTTGACGTTCGCTTTTCTTACACTCACCACGGGCGTTTTTGGCCAGTCGGCACGGGACATGGCGGCAAGCTCGGGCATCCAGGGCGGGCTCGTCGTGTATATGGGATCGGGCGGCGACTCGCTGGCGACCGATCTCCTTGCCAATGACAGCTTTGTTGTTCACGGACTTTGCGACGATCAATCCGAAACGGCCGAGGCCCGAGAGTATATCAAACAGCAAGATCTGTACGGCAAGGTGTCGGTCCAACATTGGGATAGGAACTACCTTCCCTATACGGACAACCTTGTCAACCTTCTCGTGGCCGAGGACCTCGGCGATGTTTCCACTGAAGAGGTGATGCGCGTGCTGGCGCCGCGCGGAGTGGCTTGGGTCAAGTCGGAGGAGTCCTGGAAGAAGACGACCAAACCGTGGCCCGCGGAGATTGATCAGTGGACCCACTACCTGCACGGGCCGGACAATAACGCCGTTGCCCAGGACACAAGGGTCGGGCTGCCAAAGCACGTGCAGTGGATCGGTTATCCCAAATACGCTCGCAGTCACGAACAGTTGGCAAGCATAAGCGCGATGGTCTCGGCGCGGGGGCGGCTCTTTTGCATCATCGACGAGGGGCTGACCGCCGATATCCGCATGCCGGCGAGATGGAGCCTGATGGCCCGGGACGCCTTCAACGGCATGGTCCTTTGGAAACGGAAGATCGATCCATGGGCGAACCATCTGCACGGTTTTCGGTCGGGCCCGCCCGACTTGCCGTTCCGCCTCGTTGCGGCCGGTGATCGCGTGTACGTGACCCTGGGGATCGGTCAAGGCGTGACGGCCCTGGACGCGGCAACCGGAAAAGTCGTGATGACCTACCGAGGTTCGGAGAACACGCGGCAGATCATCCATACCGGCGACCGGCTGATCATGCTGGCAGGCACCAGTCAGGTGGCAATTCGCACGCGTCGCGGAGAGAACCCGTCCTCGCAGCGGGTCGTCATGGCGGCGGATCCCGAGACGGGAGAGATGCTTTGGCGCAAGGAAGTCAGCATCGACACACTGCTTCCGCTGGTCGTATGGAACGATGCTTTGCTGTACCAGACAACTGAGCATCTCGTCTGCCTGAATGTGAAATCGGGCCAGCAGCGATGGAGGATAGCCCATCCCGCGTATCTTGCCCCGCCTGGAAACCGCGCGTGGCTTTGGGCGTCGCCCACGTTGACCGCCCACGACGGCATTGTGTACGTCGCCGACTTCCGTACGCTCTCGGCATTTTCAATTGACGACGGCAAGGCCCTTTGGGAGTGTTCAAGCACCGCGGGATTCAATTCGCCGCCCGACATCTTCGTCATCGACAACCTGCTCTGGCGCGGCTACTCTCGCAGCCGCGGCAGCGCGGATTTCGGGGAAGGCCGCAACGCGAAAACCGGCAAGGTCGAAAAGACCATCGCCACGGAAAAGGCGTGGGCATACGCCACACTGGCCCATCATCGCTGCTATCGGCCCAAAGCGACGAGCCGGTTCATCATGGCCAGCCGATCGGGAGTCGAGTTCATCGACGTCACCTCGGGCAAGATCAACCCGAACCACTGGGTACGCGGTACCTGCCAGTACGGAGTCATGCCCGCCAACGGACTGCTGTACGCTCCGCCGCATTCCTGCGCCTGCAATATCAAGACGATGGTGCGCGGCACCTGGGCATTCGCCTCATCGCGCCAGAGACCAACCGGCGTGGGAACAACAGACGCGCAACTTGAAAAAGGCCCCGCCTACGGAGACGTCGCGCATCAAGCAACCAGCGACGATAGCGCGGACGACTGGCCGACATTTCGACATGACAAGCGGCGAAGCGGTCGAACCACCACCAGCGTACCAAGCAATCTGAATCGGGCGTGGAAGACAACCATCGGCGGCCGCCTTTCAAGTCCCGTCGCCAGCGGCGGGAAGCTTTTCGTCGCCCAGATGGATGCCCACACCGTGCATGCGCTGGACATGGCCGACGGCGCCTCGCTCTGGTCGTTCACGGCCGGCGGTCGCGTCGATTCTCCGCCCACAGTGCATAACCATCTGGTCCTCTTCGGCTCGGCCGACGGTTGGGTCTACTGCCTCCGCGCGGCGGACGGGGCGCTGGTCTGGCGTTTTCGCGGCGCGCCCGAGGACCGCTTGATCCTTGCCCGAGGGCAACTCGAATCGGCCTGGCCCATTCACGGGAGTGTCCTGGTGCATGATGGCGTGCTCATCGCGGCGGCGGGTCGCTCGTCGTACGTCGACGGCGGGATCCACGTATACCGACTTGAACCGGCGACGGGGAAAATGCTCACCGAAACCGTGATCCACAGCCTCGATCCGAAAACCGGGGATCAGCCCGGCGGCGGTGTTGATCTGCGCGGCGTATTGAACGACGTTCTGGCCGTGTCCGGAGATTCCGTGTACATGCGGCATTTGAGGATCGATTTCGAGACCGGTGATGATCTGCAAACCGGGCCACCACACTTGTTCGCGCCCATGGGCTTTCTGGACGACGCCTGGTGGCATCGCTCCTATTGGCTCTTCGCATCGGATTCGGTGTGCATGCCTCCGACGAACGAATCCGGTTGGGCGATCTGGGCCCGCATGGGGAACATGGTTCCCTCCGGCCGGATCCTCTCTCTGGGCAAAGAACTCGTATACGGCTACGGCCGCGACAAGTATCCGGGGGGAGGAGCGGGGCAGGTTCGCGGGGGCGAACGGTATCAATTGTTCGCCGTCGAAAAGGAACCCTTCGAACCGCTGCCAAGCTATCGAGACAATCAGCACCTTCGCTACGCCAGATCGGGACAGGCCCTGGGGCTGAAGACAACCGAACGGGACCGGCGCTACGGCGAGCCGAGTTTGCACCGTAACGTTTGGAGCCGGCAAGTACCCATCTTTGCCAGAGCACTCGTCTTGGCCGATCAGACCCTGTTGCTGGCAGGCCCACCCGAGCAGGCCGAAGTCAGAACCAGCGAACTCACACTCCAGAATTCCGACAAGGCAGAAGCCGCCTTCCAGGGGCAACAAGGGGCGGCGCTCTGTCTGGTTGATGCAGCGAACGGAAAATCGCTGACTCAATACAAGCTGGAGTCTCCGCCCGTCTTTGACGGGATGGTTGCGGCCCGCGGCCGGATCTTCATTTCGTTGGACGACGGTTCACTCGTCTGCTTCGGCCAACCGCTTGACTGAAAGATCACAAGTGGCCCACTTCCGATGAGTCCGAGAAAACGACCGATAAATGGCGCAACTGTGGGGACCGCCACGCCACATTTGCCGAGGGGTCCTGGAAACGGGATCGCGTCCTTGCCCACATCTTGGTTTACTTTCTGGCCTACGTGCCGTGGAAGACGTTGGCCCAGTGGATGCGTCGCTCCGGCCCGGCGATACACGGCGAACCGTGTTGAAAGAGTTGCCCAAGCTCAAAAGCGGCGACGTCGCCCTCCCCCGCCGTATCGACAATCCAATCCCGTGACAGCGTAACTTGGGCTACCCGAGCAAATCCTTGATCAGCGCCAAGAATTGCTCGTGGTCCACGGGCTTGCTGATATAGCCTTCCGGTGGCGGCACCTGACGCCGGCTGGAAATGAACCCTTTGAAGTCGTCCGAGACGCCGGTGATGATGATGACCGGGACGTTCTTGAGTTGCTCGTCTTCTCTCAGCTTTCGGTAGACGGCCACACCGGACTTCTCGGGCATGGAGATATCCAGTGTGATTAGGTCGGGTACGCTCTGCTCGATCATCGCGATGGCCGCCGTTCCATCCTCCGCCGTGACGGCGTCGAATCCGTTGTCCTCCAACACCGTGGTGAGAAACTCGCGCGCATCGGGATCGTCATCCACCACCAAGACGGTTTTCTTGTCGTTAGTCATCGAGAATCTCCATTTCAGATGGGTGAGGATCTTCCGGTTCCTGTCCGGCGGGCCGCTTTCGGGGTAGTCTGACAGTAAACTTCGTCCCGATGCCCAATTGGGATTCCAATTCGATCGTACCAGCGTGCGACCGGGCAATGCGGTCGGCAATGAACAGCCCCAGCCCGGTTCCTTCCGTTCCCTTGGAGGAGAAGAACAGGCTGAACGCCTTCTCCCGTGTTTCCTGGTCCATCCCGATGCCGTTGTCCTCGACCTCGAATTGGACGTGTTCGTTGGACCCGCGAAGTCGAACGGCCACTTGATGGTCGGGTTTCTTCCCGTCCAACCGGCACGCATCCAGCGAGTTTTCGACCAGATTGACCAGCAGCGAGCGTACCGCCTGGGCGTCGGCCTCGAACTCTCCCCCGACCGGGTCAATCGTCTTGCTCAACCGGACGTTGAGATCCTCGGCACGCGACGCCGTCAAACTGTAGACTTCCTCGGCAACGCTCCCGGCGGAGAGAGATTCCCAGTTGGGTACGCGGTCCTTGGCGTAATAGAGGATATCGGAAACCATGCTCCGAATCCGGGCGACGTTGCGTTGGACGGTATCCCATCCCTTACGCACGCGAGCTTGATCGTCTTTCTTAAACCCGGTATCGACCAGATACATGCCTCCGGCCAGGCCGTTGAGCATGCCCTTGAGCCCGTGGGAAACGGAGCCGATCAACAACCCCAGCGAAGTGAGCCGGCTCTCCAACTCGCGAACTTGCGTGATGTCGGCGCTCATCTCCATCACGCCGATGATCCGGCCCTGCCCATTGCGGACCGGCGCTGCGGTAACCAGCACGTTCATCTGTCTTCCGCTGAGCGACGTGACGACTTCTTCGCGGGTGTGGGGTTGGCCGTCCTCGAAGGCTTCCCGAACCGGGCAGGGAATGCACGGCTCGGTGCGATGTTTGTAGGCCTCGTAGCACTTGCAGCCGAGCGACTGACCGAAGTCCTCCTGGAAGGCGCGGTTGGCTTCGACGATGTGCAGGTCGGGATCTTGGATCGAGATGTAGCAGGGGACCTCGTCGAACATCAAATGGTAGCGACGCTGGCTCCGGCGGAGTTGCTTCTGGAGGCTCTTGATCTGCGTGATATCGGTCGACATTTCGATCACCGCCGTGATCTTCCCGTCGGCGTCGCGCAGGGGCGTGGCCTCGACCAGGACGGAAACCTCTTTCCCATCGAGGCAGCGGACTCGTTCTTCGTTACGATGGCATTGTCCGTCGTAGAAGGCCTGTTCAACCGGACAGTCCTCGCATTTTTCCGAACGGTGTTTATAGACCTGGTAGCAGAACCGGTCTTCAAAATCACCGAAATCGTCGCGAAACCGCTGATTGGCATCGATGATCCGGAAATCCCGGTCATGGACCGTGAGATAACACGGCATGGCGTCGAAATAACGGCGATAGGGGTTTTCCATCGCAAATTCCAGAAGTTGTCCAGCCCCAGCCCATCACTTCTGATTCTGTACCAGCAGCCCGGATACCGCAAGACCCCCCGCCTAATTCGGTTACGCGTCGTGCGAGACTTCCAAGACCTTGCGAACCCCGAGCAGTAGCGACTCTTCGGTGAGCGGCTTATCCAGATAGCCCTCCGGCGGCCTGACCGAACGGTCGTAGATCAGTTTGCGCAATTCGGGCCGGCCGGTAATGACGCAGATCTTCAGATCGGCCAATTCGGGATCTTTGCGGAGCGTTTCGAAAACTTCGCCGACGTCGCGGCCCGGCATGGCCAGGTCGAGCGTGAGCAGGTCGGGCTTCTCGCGGCGGACCATTTCCAGCGCCTCGTCGCCGTTGGCGGCCCGAAATACGGTTGCTCCGTGGTCCTCGAAAACCGTCGCCAGGAACTCGACCTGATCGGGCTCGTCGTCGGCCACCACCAATGTTCGGCCGCCCAGCACAAGTACTTCCGGCTTGGGAGGCTCCGCCGCGGGCGCCTTTTCCTCGATCACCAACGCGTTGGCCACAAGATTGACCAACTGCGTGACTTCCATGTCCAGCTTGTAGTGGCGAATGACGTCGGTCAGGCCGTCGACGCAGTTGTGGCAGGAGGTGACCACGACCTTGGCACCGGTGGCTTTGAGTTGGTCGGCCTTGACCTTACCGGATTTCAGCCGTCGCGGGGTGTATTCCGACATACTCATCGCCCCGCCGCCGCCCGTGCAGCAGTAGTTTTCCGCCCGGTTGGGAGTCATCTCGCGGAAGTCGGTGCACACCAGATTTAGCAGTTCGCGGGGTTCCTCGGTCAGGCCGCAGCTTCGCGCGTTGTTACACGAATCGTGGAAGGTGACCGACGTGGTATTCCGCGTCTTGTCCACCTTGATTCGGCCTTCCTTGACGTACCGCAGCATGGTCAGCACCGAGCTTTCCATCTCGAACGGCACGTCGTGCTTGGCCCAGTTGGGGCCTTCGCAACGCGTCGAGCGATAGCCGTGACCGCACTCGGAGATGACCAGCTTCTTGCCGCGAAGCTCGGACACTTTTTCGTACAACCGCCGCGCCACCGAACCGCCCAGGTCGTCGTCGCCGGAGAAGAGGCCGAAATTGGTCATGTCCCAACCTTCGCTGGGCATGGTCCAGTTCTCGCCGGCGAAGTGGAAGATCTTGGCCGCGTCGGAGATACTCCGCGGGTCGTACTTCACCTCGCGCGGATTGATCGAATAGACGACCTCGCAATCGGTCTTATCGACGGGGATACCGGCCTGGGGGTCGTCCAGCTCGTCCGCCAGTTCCTCGGCCATCCACTCCAGCGTCTCGAGGTAGTCTTCCTTGAGCACGCCCATCTGGTTGCCGATTTCCCATTGGTCCTTGCTCACCACGGCCACGCCCTCGGGCATGACACCGACGGAGACCAACAAGCCTCGCGCCATGCGATTGAAGGAGGCCAAATCGACGCCCATCGGACAATTCAACGAGCACCGCCGGCAGTTGGTGCATTTGCCGAAGACCGTGTCCTTGAGTTCCTCCAGATCTTCATCCGTATGCACGCTACCGGCCTTGACCCACCAGGGAAAGACCCGGCCGGTCCAGTCGTAATGGCGCTTGAAGAGCTTTCGGATCTTGTCGGCCTTGTACGCCGGCGCGTAGGTCGGATCGCCCGGATTGGCCAACACGTAGTGGCACGATTCGGTACACATGCCGCAATGGACACAGGCGACCATCGAACCAGCGATTTGCCGGCTCAGCTTTTGGCCGAACCGCTCGATTACCTTTTGTGCCTTGTGGGATCTGGCTTTCTTTTCGCTCATCGGGACCTTTTTCTCTCCATCGCCGGCCAAAAATGCCAACCAGTCGACGCCGCGCGTTTCCAAGTAAAACTAGCGACGCAGTATCGGGAATACTCCGCGGTAGCCCAAGCTCTTGCCGAGATAGTAGCGAGTGAAGGGGTAGTAGAGGTAATGGGAAATCTTGCTGAACGGCACATAAACCAGAAAGAACGCCGTGAGGATGAAGAAGGCAAACAAATACCCCTCACCCTCGGCAAACTGATTGGGCGCCGCCAATACGGCCGAAAGGAACCAGACGGTCAACAGCACCAACGAGAAATAGTCGTCCGGTGAACTGATCGCCCGCATGTAGGGGTCGCTCACGCGGCGGACAACTCGAATCAGCGCGACGACGAACGCCGCACCAATGATCGCCTGGAAGAACCAGACCACGGGCGTGCCGCCAAGCAACCCTTCTTGCGTGCCCGAAAAGTATGGACCGTACGGAATAAGAAACGACAACCCGATGGCGGCCGTTACGCCCAGGTGAAAGATCACGAATTGGGCATAGAAGAACGGTTTTCGGCGCGTGCTCTCCATCGCCCAGGGCATGACGATGTTTCCCCAGGAATAGAGGACCCCCTTGCGCGTATCGGCGTCACCGGATCCGGTCGGCGCCTGCCGCTCGCCGCCGGCCTTGAACCTGAGGAACCAGATGATCCGCGTGGTATAGACCAGGGCCATGAAGACCAACGCCAGCTCTTGTAGCCCGTGTTCGCAGAAATGAAGGGGCTTACTTGGTTCCATGCGAATATCCTCGCTGTGTTTTCCTGTTCAGTTCAATCATGCAAGCCGCGAAGCAAACGGCTTGAACTCTCGCCGATCGCCGGCACAGATCACAACCTCTTCGATCTTCGTCTCGCCCCCGAGATAGTCCTGGATCGCCTCGATCATCACCCGGGCACACAAGTCGAGCGGGACCGTGTAGAAGCCGGCTCCCATGGGCGGAAAGGCAATACGCGCGACGCCTTTCTCCTCGGCCGCCACCAGCGAGTTGGTGACGGTGGTCCGCAGTTTGCCCTCGGTGTCTTCTTCGTTGAATCGCGGTCCCAGGGCGTGGATGATGAACTTGGCCTTGAGGTTCCCGGCCCCGCTGACCACGACCTCTCCGGTTTGGATCGGGCCGAGTTCGTCCAATTCCTTCTGCACACTGGGTCCGCCGCGTACCGAAATGGCGGTTCCGAATCCGGAGCCCAGGGTCAGGTCCGGTTGGGCGTAGAAGACAAAGGCGTCGACGTCGGCCTCCGTCACATCGGCGCAAACCAGCCGAACGGTGCTGTCATCGATCCGCTTTTCGATCGGTTTCTGCTGCGAAAGAGCTTCCGGCATGGTGGTGTCTCTTCAGGAGAGAGGAGGTCCGACGCAACGCAAGAGGCTACCACGCCGGGATTACCGCGACGGGATTGCCACAAAGAAGGAGGGCCCGCCAAAAGGGGGTTGCCAAATACGCCGTTTTCATTGTGATTTTCAGGAAATCGTTCCCTATTATGTACCGGATTCCACTCTGCTTCGCAAGCGTAAGCCGCGAAAAATCGCAAGAATCGTCTGACTTTTCTCGATTGTTCTCTCGATTTCGCCGCAAAACGGGTTACAATACACGCCTGAACATATTGTTCCGTTGTCCAGATCGCAACTGTTCTGTTTAGGATTACACCATAACCCCATCGGGGGGCAGTCAGGCAACGATGGCCGGGAAACGTAAGTTCAAAACCGACCACCCGGACCCCGTGGTCCGCGAGCTGGAAGGCATTCGCCAGAAGCTCGGGTTCTCCCAGAACCGGATGGCCCAATCGCTCGGGATACCCTTCCGCACCTATCAAAAATGGGTCTACGTGGACCAGAAACCCCGGCGAGGCGAGGCCGTGCTCGCCCGCGCCCAGGCGCTGGTCTCGACCACTCGGGCCAATTGCTGGGAGATTCTCCGTTGCGGCCGCGAGCCCGGCGGTCCCAATGTGGCGAGCAACGGGCCCTGCCCGGCCACCATGGACGAAGCGGCCGACGGCATCAACAACGGGACCAACGGAGGCCGCGTCTGCTGGGCGATCTCCGGTACGTTCTGTGGCGACGAAGTCGACGGCTCCCAAGCCACGAAGCTCGTCTCTTGCATGACCTGCGACTTCTTCTCCCTGGTGCTCGAAGAAGAGGGCCAGATGAATTTCAAGCTGCTCAAACCGGGGCAGACGTTTACCCAGGCGTGATGCGGCGCGTATCGTAGCCGTCTCGCTCCAGCGAGATGGCTACGATACGGAAGTATGGTGTAACGCGGCTGGTGGCTTGAGGGGACCTGTTGACGGGGGTCGGTGCGGCCGGTATCCTGGCTCACGATGGCCCATTCCGTCTGCTTGCGCGACGTGGATACGTTACGCGATAAGTATCAATACACGGACCACCTTGAGAAAATGGCTCAGAAAACTTTCTTCCCCGTCGGTTCCGCGGTTGCGCTGCGTCAGCCCAAGACGGACCGCCTCATCTTGGCGCGTTTTCTGAAGGACGCGGCCAGGGACAAGCGGCTCGACAAGAACGAGTTAAAAGCCGCCCATGCCGTGCTCGTGAAGTGGGCCGATTTAGAGACTTCGGGCCGGCTGGCAAAACTCACGGAAACCCAGATGCAAGGCGAGTTCTTGGCCGAGGTGTTCGGCGAGGCGCTCGGCTACGTCGGACCACTCGACGGAGCGGATGTTTGGCACCGCGAGCAGCATCATCAAATTGCCGGTGAGACGCCGGACGCGATTCTCGGTTTTTTTGGACAGACGGAGCATCACAAGCCCCTGGCGGTGATCGAACTGAAGGGCCCGAAAGTTCACCTCGACCGGGACCGCAGCAACGGCCGCACGGCCGTGGCCCAATGCTGGGATTATCTGGTGAACACGCCCCCCGAGTGCCGCTGGGGTATCGTCTCGAACATCGTCAGTTTCCGACTCTACGAGCGGTCCTCGACCAAACGCGCCTACGAGCATTTCACGTTGCAGTCGTTGCGCGACTTCGAGACATTCCTGCAGTTCTACACATTGTTTCACCGGCAGGGCTTGATCGACAAGTCGCTTCTCGGACCGCCTCGCGCCGTGGCCTTGCTGAAACAATCGACCGACCGCCAGCGGGAGGTCGGCGACCAGCTCTACGATGCCTACTCGTCCAATCGCACCGAGTTGATTGCCGAATTGCATATCAAGCAGGGTCGGCCGTTGGACGAGGCGGTTGAGATGGCCCAGCGGCTGTTCGACCGCATCATCTTCATCGCCTTCTGCGAAGATCGCCAACTACTGCCCGAGAAGACGATTCCCAAGGCATACACGGTGGCCGGTTTTTACGCCGTCACGAATCCCCGCTGGCAAAACTTCAAGAACCTCTTTCGCTTCATCAATGTCGGCGCCGCCGCCCACGATATTCCCGAGTACAACGGCGGGCTGTTCGCGCCCCACGCGGTCGACGAAATCGAACTACCCGACGATCCCTGGACGAATTTTTTCCGCTCGATCAGCACCTACGATTTTGCCGACGAAGTGAACCTCGACGTACTGGGCCATCTGTTCGAGCGGTCGATCACGGAATTGGAAAAGCTCAAGGAGTCGGGCCTGTTTGGCGACGTCGAAAAGGCCAGCCAATATGCCACGATGTCGCAATCGGCCAAGCGCAAGCAGCTTGGCGTCTACTACACGCCGCCGGAACTGACCAGCCGGATCGTGCAGTACACGGTCGAGGAATTGATTGCCCAGCGATTCGCGGCCGCGGCCGTAGAGTTTGGTATTTCCGAAAAAGATGCCCACCGGGGCATCGCCCCCGACGACGCCAAATACTGGCGAAAATGCCTCGCCGTCTTGCGCGACCTCAAGATCGTCGATCCGGCCTGCGGCAGCGGCGCGTTTCTGTTCCAGGCCTACGACGTGCTGGAGGCTCGCTACAACGAAGTGATCGGCCATCTGGCCCAGTTGGGCAAGCGCGACGCGAAGAAACTCGCCCAGAAAATCCCGACGTTCATTCTGCAAGAAAACCTTTACGGAGTCGATCTCTCGCCCGAGGCGGTCGAGATCACGCAACTGGCGCTCTGGATTCGCTCGGCCAGTCCGGGCCAACTGCTTGCCAACCTCTCGGAGAACATCGTCCACGGCAACTCGCTGGTTCACGACGGGGAAGTCCACCCGGACGGTTTCGATTGGCCCGGGCGGTTCCCCGACGTGTTCGACCGTGAAGAATCCGGTTTCGATTGCGTCATCGGCAATCCGCCGTGGGAACGAATGAAGTTGCAGGAGCGCGAGTTCTTCTCGTTGCCTGCCCCGGAAATCGCCACGGCCACGAATGCGGCCAAACGTCGGAAGCTCGTCGCCAAGTTGCAATCGGGTGATCCGGCGCTGTACGAGCAATATCAACAGGCATTGGGAGCGGCGGATTCCCTGCTCACCTACTGCCGAAAGAGCAAGCAATATCCGTTGACCGGAAAGGGCGACATCAACACCTACGCGGTCTTCGCCGAACTCGCATACCGACTGGTCGCCCCACACGGCCGCGTGGGGGTGCTCGTTCCCTCGGGCATTGCGTCGGATATGACGACCAAGGATTTCTTCGCGGCGGTCGCCGAATCGAGCCGGCTCATTCGCCTCTACGACTTTCACAATCGATTGAAGCTTTTCGCGGATGTCGAAGGGCGATTAAAGTTCTGCATACTCAACTTCGGAGGAGCCCAAAACAAATGCCAAAACGCGGACTTTGTCTTCTTTGCTGAAAAAGTCGAAGAACTGGAAGATCGATCTCGGCACGTCACGTTG
Organism: uncultured Planctomycetaceae bacterium; assembly: GCA_964444795.1. GTDB lineage: Bacteria > Planctomycetota > Planctomycetia > Pirellulales > Thermoguttaceae > JABMRP01. The sequence continues at coordinate 14,892 of CAYUIQ010000100.1, read as the reverse complement.
AGCAGTAGGGATATCCAGCTACTCAATCCCAACACCCGAACGTGCCCGATCTTCCGCTCGCGGCGGGACGGGGAAATTACGAAGGCCATCTACCGCCGCGTGCCCGTATTGATCGACAAGAACCGAGAGGGCCCAACCGGCAACCCGTGGGGTATCCAATTCAAGAGGATGTTCGACCAAACGAACGACGCCGAATTGTTCCGCGAACCGGACACGCTCACGGAGGATGGCTTCAAGCTGAAAGGCAATCGGTGGATCAAGAGCCAACAGGTTTTCGTGCCATTGTACGAAGCGAAGATGTGCCGTCCTTACGACCATCGCCATGGGTCAATCTATGTGAAGGCCGGTAACTGGTACATGCAAGGCAAGACAAATCTGAGTACGCTTGTCGAGCACCAAAACCCGGAGCACTTGGCGTTGCCACGGTATTGGGCCTCGCAAGAGGAGATTGAACAACGGCTGCCGGAATGGGATCGACCTTTCTTCTTCGCGTTTCGCGATATCGTTCGTCCAACGGACGAGCGAACTCTGATTTCCCATTTCGTGCCGCGCGTCGGAGCCATCAACACAATGCCATTGCTCCTCACGCCAGCAACAGCAACCCGTATGTGTTCACTTATGGGAAACTTCAATTCATTTGCCCTGGACTATGTCGCACGACAAAAAATCAGTCAAGTCCACATGAACTTCTTCATCCTTGAGCAGCTTCCAGTCTTGCCACCCGACACCTACGCCAAACGCTGCCCGTGGGACGGTCGCACGACGCTGGAAACGTGGATCAGCCAGCGGGTGCTCAAGCTCACCTGCACGGCCGAAGACATGCTGCCGCTGGCCGACGCCTGCAACTTCACCGGCGGCAGTTTCCAAGCGGAATACGGCGGCCGGCTCAATAAGTGGGATGAAGCCGAGCGGGCCGAACTGATGGCCGAACTCGACGCCGCCTTCTTTCACCTCTACGGCATCGATCGCGACGACGTCGAGTACATCCTCTCCACGTTCAAAGGCATCCACGCCGAGCGAACCCTCTTCCCGGGCGATTGCAGCATCGCCCAGCGCATCGTACAGAAGTACGCCGAGATGTCGTTCCCCGCATAAGGGATAACAGCCCGTTGAAAAAGGACGGGCCAGTGGGAACGGGTCTCATGGGCGGCTTGTCCGCCCTTGTTCTCTCGGGGTTGGGCAACGGCGGACAAGCCGCCCATGGCACCCATGCGGTTCACCTGAACACTTGCCATGCTCACCTATCGCACCGGGCCGCGGACGATATTCGCTTTGCGGATGGGGATGGCGTAGGTCGGGCAGGCGCGGTTGCAGTTGCCGCAGCGGATGCACTGATCGCTTTCGATCCAGATGTAAGTGGCATCCGGGGCGCTGGCCGATTTGACGTGCCCGCTGGGCGAGCCGTCGGAATCGGTAAACAGCCGGGTCAGTGGATGGATACAGGCCCGGGGTGAGGCCTTAATGCACCAGTCGCAATGAATGCATTTGTCCTGGTCGATCTCGAACTTGAAGTTGCAGAGATAGCAGCGGCGCGCGTTGATCTCCGTTTCTTGGTCATCGAAACCGAGGTCGACTTCTTCGCCGCCGGTGCGCATTTCCAACGATAGCGTACGCATGTGGGCGGGTGTGTAGAGGTCGTGATCGCGCAGCCGCCCGGTGTCGCCGGCCTCCTCAATTTCGACCCACTTGCCCAGGCGTTTGCAGCCCATCAGAAACTCGTCGATGGCCCCGGCCGCTTCTTTGCCGTCGGCTACCGCGTGGATGACGTCCAGCGGCCCGGTGTGAAAATCGCCGCTGGTGAAGATCTTCGCGTTGCTGGTCCGGTTCTTCTCGGTAAGATCGACGCCACGGGGCAGGATCTCCAGCGTGCGCGTCTGGCCGACGGCGCTGATCAGCGTGTCGCAGGGCACTTCATAATCGCTACCCGGCACGCGATGGATGGGTGGTTTGCCGCCGTCTTCCGGGTCGTCGCCCAGCACGTTGCGGTCGAAGATCACCGCCTTGACCTGACCGTTCTCGCAGCGCACCCGCCCCGGGTTTACCAGCGTGCCGACCTCGATGCCCTCGAGCCGCAGTTGCCAGATTTCCTCGGGACTGGCCGACATGTGTTCCTCGCCGCGGCGATACATGATCGCGGTGACCCGATGCTGTTGACCCAGCAGACGGCGTGCCGTGCGAGCACAGTCGACGGCCGTAAACCCGCCGCCGATGACCACGACGTCGCCGGCGACCGGAATCGGATTGCCCGTGTTGTAACGCTTCATGAAGTCGTAACCGCTGACCACTTCCGCGCCCTCGTCCAAGCCGTCGATCGTTAGCTTAATGCCGCGGATCGCGCCGGCGGCCACCAGCACGGCATCGAACTGTTCGGCCATTTCGGTCAGCCGCTGGCGGTCGACGTGTTGGTCGAGATGGACTTCGATACCGCTGTCGACGATCCCCTTCACTTCCTCTTGCACGACGTCGCGTGGCAGGCGAAATTCTGGAATCCCCCAGGCCATCTGGCCGCCGAGCACGGGCTCGCGATCGAAGATCTCGACCGCATGGCCCAGGCGGGCAAGTTCGCGCGCCGCGGTCAGACCGGCCGGGCCGCCTCCGATCACGGCGATACGTTTACCGGTCGCTTCGTCGAACCACTTCGGCAACGGGCCGGCGGGCGCCGATTTGCCGTCGGCCGCCGCGCGCTTCAGATGGCAGATGGTCACCGGCCCGTTGGTGTTGGTCCATTGATGGCGGCAGGCTCCCTCGCACGGTCGCGTGCAGATGCGGCCCAACACGCCGGGAAAGACGTTGTCCTCCTGATTGACGCGGTAGGAAGCGTCGGGATTCTTCAGCACCAGTTGGCGGATGTACTCCGGCACGTTGGTCCCGGCCGGACAGGCAGCCTGGCACGGTATGTCGCGCGCCATGGTCTGGAGATCCACCGCCGCGCAACCCTTGCCGGTAAACTTCGAGAACTCGGCCGGCTTGGGCGCCAGATCGTATCGGATTCGCAGCGACTCGACCGCCTGGCGATACGGTTCCACGCCGGCACGACCGACGTGCTCGGCCAGTGTTTCCGGATTGCCGGCCAATTCGAGATAGGTATCGAGCACCTTCTCGACCACGCGGGGACAATCCTCCGTCTTGAACTCACCCAGCGGCTGGCCGAAACGTTCTTGCGTGCCGCCGAGGCGGATTTCATAACCCTCGGCCGACCCCTGAATCTCGCGAATGCGCATGCCACGCATGCCGACGTCGGCGATGTGGTAGGGCGAACACGAGTTGGGACAGCCGGTGATGTTGATGATTGCCCGATCCCGAATGGCGTCGTATTTCTCCTGTTTCACGACGCCGGTGAGCATGTCGTACATGCGGCGCGTTTCGGTGACGGCCAGCGGGCAATACGTGGTGCCGACGCACGGTACGATGTCGTCCAATCCGAAAAACGTTCCGTGGGCAACGGGCAGCTTGTCGATCTCGCTCTGCAACTCGGACAATTTGGCCGGATCGATACCCTGCAACTCGAAGTTCTGGCGGTTGGTCACATAGACGTACTTGTCGCCGTACTGTTCGCTCAGTTCGGCGACACGCTTGAGCGAGTGGAAGTCGATTTCACCCTTGGGCACCATGATCCGGGCGATGGCCTTGCCGTCGTCACCGGTCGGTTTCGCCTTGGCCAACGGACGCGGGGGTATCGGCGGACCGCAATCTTCGACCCACGCCGCCTCGAACTGACCGTGGTCGACCCCCTCGGCGTCCATGAACTCCTCGACGATCTCGCGGCAGCGATCGATGCCGAGGCGTTCCAGCGCGACTTTGAGCCGGGACATGGCGCGGTTGAAGCGGTCGCCGTGGTCGCGAAAGAGCATCGTAATGGCGCGGCACAGCGGCCGGATCTTGTCTCGGGGCACGAATCCATAGAGCGGCTCTCCTACCCACGGCCGCCAGCCCATGCCTCCGCCGATCATCACCCGATAACCGGTTTCTTCGCCGCCGTCGGTTCTCTTGCGAACGATGGCCACGGCGCCCACGCAGTTAATCAACGGCTGAGCGCAATTGCCCTGACAGCCGGAGAAGGTGACCTTGTACTTGCGGGGCAGGTTGTCGAGATCGCGGCACGAATTGATGTACTCGGCCGTCTCGCGAGCGTCGAGCAGTACGTCAAAACGCCGGTGCGGACAAACCGAAGCCCAAGGGCAAGCGGCCGTATTGCGGATATTGTCGCCGCAACCATGCTGCGTGGTCAGGCCGTATTTGGCCAGATCGCGCATCATGGGCGCCAGATCCCCCAGACGCAGATAGTGAAGCTGCACCGCCTGACGCGTGGTCATACAGATGCGGCCTTGGGCGTAGGCCTTGATCACCTTCGCCAGGCCACGTACCTGCGAGGTGGTCAACACACCGCCCGGCACGACCACCCGGGCCATGAAGTAATTGGGATGGCGCGTGGTGTAGACACCGTAGGCCTTGGCGACTTTGGACTCCTCGAGCGTCATCTTGCCGTGCCGCGCGATTTCATCGAAATCCAACAGCAGGCCGCCCTCCTTGACCACTTCGTCGTCGCTACGCCGGAGATTGGTGATACGGCGCTGCATGACGCCCCCTCCTTTACAGAAAACCGGTGCTCAGATAACGTTCGCCCGTGTCGCAAATGATGGTGACGATCCGCTTGCCGGCGTTCTCCGATCGAGACGCGACTTGTCGCGCGGCGAAGGCGTTGGCGCCGCTGGAGATGCCGGCCAGCAGACCTTCGGTCTTGGCCAATCGTTTCGCCGTGGCAATGGCGTCGTCGTTGGTTACGGGAATGACTTCATCGACGACCTGGTCGTCGTAAATATCGGGCACGAAGCCGGCGCCGATACCCTCGATCAAGTGGGGTCCCGGAAGACCGCCCGAGAGGACCGGTGAATCGGCCGGTTCGACGGCAACGATCCGAATCGCCGGGTTCTGCTCCTTGAGGTACCCTCCCGCGCCGGAGATCGTACCGCCGGTGCCCACGCCGGCCACCAAGTAGTCGACGGCGCCGCCGGTATCGTTCCAGATCTCCGGGCCGGTGGTGCGATAATGGATGGCCGGATTGGCCGGGTTGTCGAACTGATGGGGGATGAACGAGCCGGGAATCTCGCCTTGCAGTTGCTCGGCCCGGTCGATGGCCCCCTGCATCCCTTCCCGGCCGGGTGTCAAGACAAGCTCGGCACCGAGGATGGAGAGGATTCGGCGCCGCTCGGCACTCATCGTATCGGGCATGGTGAGAATCAGCCGATAGCCCCTTACCCGGGCGACCCATGCCAGGGCGATGCCCGTGTTGCCGGAGGTCGGCTCGATGATCGTTCCGCCCGGTTCGATCAGGCCGTCGGCTTCCGCCTGCTCGATCATCGCCAGACCGATGCGGTCCTTGACGCTGGCCAGCGGATTGTGCATTTCCAATTTACCGACGATCTCGCCGGGCAGGTCCTTGCCAAAGCGACTCAGCCGCACCAAAGGGGTGCCGCCGACGAAGTCGCATAGGCTGTCCGCAATGCGTTCGCTCATCGTGAGATTCGACCGTGTTCCGTGGTCTCGGGGTATAACGCGACGGAGTATAGCGCGACAGGGATTCTACCGATGCGGCTGCCCGGAGTCCATAAGTTGGTCGGGCCGAAGGACTTCGGACGGCGGGCCTTCGCCTGCGCGGCGAACCGGCCCGAGAGGATCGTTTCACCCCGGATTCGCGGTCCGATCGCCCGTGAAGACACGCGTTTCCCGGTGGCCCGGCATGGGCAAAGTTTCTCGCCGAAAACCGATCCCCAGCGTGGACACTTTACGCGTCCGACAAGAAACGTCGCATCCAATCAGGCCGTAGGGTGTGTAGAACGGATCTTTACGCGTCTGACGAGCCATGTCTTGCTCACCCCGTGGCATTGCAGTACATTGCCGGGTGAAGTTGTCCCCCTTTTTCCCACCACTTCGACATTCAACGATGGCACAAGGAGACTCCGTCATGAGCAAAAGTAAACGGATGACAAGGCGCGGTTTCGTCCGCGGAGCCACGGCGGCGACGGTGGTCGCTCCGTGGGTCGTTCCCGGTTCGGCACTGGGCGCCGACGACGGCACGCCGGCCAGCGAACGAATCGTGATGGGCTCCATCGGCGTCGGCGGCCGCGGCTCCGGCGACATGCGGGGGCTGATGGGTCAAAGCGCGGTGCAGATGGTGGCCGTCTGCGATCCCGTGCCCGAACATTGCGACCGGGCCAAGGCCCACGTCGACGGACATAACAAGAACACCGACTGCAAGACGTCGGCCGACTTCCGCGAGATCACCCGGCGCGACGACATCGACGCCGTGATGATCGGCACGCCCGACCACTGGCACGCGCTGATTACGATCGACGCCTGTAAGAACGGCAAGGACGTCTTCTGTGAGAAGCCCGAGTGTCTGACGGTTGCCGAGGGCCGGGCCATGGTCAACGCGGTACGCCGCTACGGCCGTGTGTTTGGCGGCGGCAGCCAGCGCGTGTTGGGCGACTACGGCGACTGGCCCCGGTTGCTTCGCGGCGGTGCGTTGGGGGAAATCAAGGAGATTTTCGTCAATTGCGGCGGACCGTCGGGCGATTGCTATCTACCCGAGGAACCGTTGCCCGCGGGACTCGATTGGGAAATGTGGGTCGGCCCCTCTCCCTGGCGTCCGTTCCATCACAACCTGATTCGCGGCGGTTTTCGCCCCTATCGCAATTACTCCGGCGGTGGCATGACCGACTGGGGAGCACACCGCTTCGGTGCCGCGATGTTTGCCGCCAACGTGCATAAGACGGGCCCCGTCGAGATCACGCCGCCCGACGGCAAAGACGTCAAGATGCTCACGTTCCGCTTCGCCAACGGGCTGAAGATGTACCACGGCGGGACCAACAACATCACCTACAAGGGCACCGAAGGCGAACTGCCCGGCGACCACAAGCCGGTGACCGGAGACGTGGACATGGAAACGTATCGAGGCCCCGGTCTGCTCGGCGATTTTGTCGCCAGCGTGCTCAGCCGACAGAAGGCCTTCCGCGACATCGAGATCGCCCATCGCGCCACGACCGTCTGCCACCTGGGCAATATCGCTTACTGGCTCAAACGGCCGCTGAAGTACGATCCGGTCAAAGAAGAGATCGTCGGCGATGCGGAAGCCAACCGCTGGATCGATCGCCCGATGCGCGGACCGTGGACGTTGTCATAGCATTCTGATTCGCATAGGAGATAAACGATGAAGACCTTTCAAATACTGGTGATCGCCTCGATGATCGTCGCCGGGGGTACCTTCGCGGTGGCCCAAGACGGACCGATCGACAAAGAGGAGTTCGTGAAACAACTCGATGGCTGGCTGCCCGGCATGGGCGGCGACGACATCGGCCAACGCAACGGTCCGCAGCAAGCGCTCCAACAAGTCTGCTTCCAGGTCGGCGCTCCGGGCCGCGAGAAGGATCGGGCCACGGTCTGCCAGGTGTTGACCGAAACGCTGGGAACCGAAATGGCCCCGCCGGCAAGGGTCTGGCTGCTTACGCAACTCCAGTGGATCGGCCGTGAAGAGTGCGTCGCGGCGGTGGCCAAATCGCTGGACGACGGCGACACACACGTCCGCGACGCTGCCCGCCGCGCGCTGGAGAACAATCCCGCTCCGGGGGCCAACGCCGCGTTGGCGGCCAAGATCAAAGGCGCCAGCGGCTCGTTGCGCGTGGGTTTGATCAACTCGCTTGGTTCGCGCGGCGATGAGGCCAGCGTGGGCACACTGACCGGCCTGCTCCGCGACCGCGACGGGGCGACCGTCGCCGCCGCGGCCAACGCCCTGGGCAAGATCACCGGCTCGCAGGCCGCCCGGGCATTGAAAGATGCCTTGCGTAACGCCCCGGCCGCCTCGAAGGCCCCGATTGCCGACGCCTACCTCCGCTGCGCCGACCGGTTGCTGGCCCAGGGCAAGAGAAGCGAAGCCCTGGCCATCTACAACGAACTGGCCACCGACAAGAGCCCCAAGGCGATCCGCATCGCCGCGCTGCGCGGCAAGCTCAACGTCGCCGGCGGCAAATAACCGTCGCCCGTACAGTCCATCCCTCCAAGCCCAGGGGTCGCACCCCCTGGGTCCGGAGGGGCGATGTTTCTCAACCGTTTGAGTTGCTCTCGAAAACGGAATCACCTGGAGAATCACGATGCACGGGGCCATGAATGATCCGGGCTAGCCGGGCGCCAGGGTATTGCGGAGGCAAGGCCGTTACGATCTCCGGGCCACAGAATTCCCCGTGTACGCAGCGGAGGTTTCGCGAGTCTTCGTGGAAAATCCGATCCCGGCAGTGGACAGGGTACGTACTGTACCACGAAGACACGAAGGACACGAAGAATGCCGGAAGATGGTGGGCCGGCGCTGCAATGGTCCCATCCTACCATGTTAGGAGGCTTTGTTCGACTACAGCTTCTCGATCGCTTTCAGTTTGAACGCGTTGAGCATCTCCTTGATCTTCTCGTCGTTGTGATACTCTTCGGCGTCGGCCACGGCGCGAATTTCGAGATTGCCGACGAGAATGAAATAGTGTGCGTCCTTCGCGCCCATGCCGCGGCAGTCGCCGAAATCTTCGCTGCCGTAGGATTCCTTTCCTTCGGGAAAGTACAGGATGTGGAACCACATGAAGCGTTCGTTTGGCTCGTCGCCCTTCTTCCTCAACTCGACCTGAAAGAAGCTGGTTGATCCGTGAAGCTGAACGTGCCACTGCTTATCGGCCCCAATCTGGTCCTGGCCGGGGAGAATATCGAAGAGTAACCGCTCGAACTCCTCGGTCTCATCTTTCGAGAGCTTGACCTCCGGGGTGGCTCCCTTTTTCAGGAGCACCGAAAGCCGTTTCAGGTTCTTCTTGGGCTTCTCAGCCTGGGCTGTCGCCGCGGGTACACACAGGGCCACCGCCATTGCCGCCACGAGACACTTCATGAGTTTTCCTTTCACATTTGCATTTGCAGAAGCCGCCAGGTACGCACTTCTGGGATGAGCCTTCATCAGTAGATCCGCCGGCTTAAAACGCTTCCTGATTTTCCCGATTCTCGCCAATTGGGACCTTTGGTGTCAAGTGATTCGCGATCCGCGCCCGTTTATTGGGTGGTCGCACCCTACAAATGTCGTGAGGGTCTGCTCTCCGATCACGCGCTGCTTGCAAGCGAGCAGTCGCACACGGTAGGATACAGCGCTTTGTCATTTCGGTCGTTCCGCCCATGAACCACAAATCTGAACATCCCGCGACAATCGCCCCAGACCGGCTTTGGGCCGATTGCAGAATGCGCCGACAGCGGCGGTCTGGGCCGGGTGGGCAACATCGGAACAAGGTGGAAACGGCCGTCATCTTGCATCACGAACCGACGGGCGTGACGGCCGAGGCCTCTGAGCGACGTAGTCAGGCGGAGAACCGGCGCGTGGCCCTGTTCCGCTTGCGCATCAATCTGGCCGTCGAGGTGCGGTGCCCCGTGGCGCCGGAGGATCGTCCCAGCCCGCTTTGGCAAAGCCGTTGCGGTGGTGGGAAGATCGCGGTTGCCGCATCGCACGAGGATTTTCCCGCCGTGTTGGCCGAGGCGCTGGACGTGATCGCCGCGTGTGAGGCGGCCCTGAAAGCGGCTGCGGAAATCTTGACCTGTACGCCCTCGCAGTTGCTCAAGCTATTGAAGAAAGAGCCTCGGGCGGTTACCCTGGTCAACGGCTGGCGAGAAGAGCGGGAATTGCATCCGTTGCGGTAGGAACTGACCATGCACGACAAAGAACACCTCCGCCACGCTATCCGTCTTTCGCTGGAGAAGATGGAGGCCGGTGCCGGCGGTCCGTTTGGGGCGGTGGTAGTCAAGGACGGGCAAGTCGTGGGCACCGGATGGAACCGGGTCACTTCGGATAACGATCCCACCGCACACGCCGAGATCGTGGCCATTCGGCAGGCGTGCGGGACGTTGGGCACCTTCTCGCTGGCCGGCTGCACGCTCTACAGCAGTTGCGAACCGTGCCCGATGTGTCTGGCGGCGATCTACTGGGCTCGGATCGACGCGCTGCACTACGCCGCCACGCGCGAGGACGCCGCGCGGATCGGCTTCGACGATGCGCTGCTCTACGACGAGATACCCGCGGCTCCCGCCGACCGGTCGCTGCGCTGCGTCCAGCAACTTCGCGACGAGGCGCTCGTCGCCCTGGACGCCTGGACCCGAAAGGAAGATCGGATCGAGTATTGACAACGCGGTCGCTGCCGGTCGCTGCCCGAAAACACACCGCAGCGAGTTCACGCCTTCTTGACCGCACTCTTCTTGGCCTTCTTGGCGGTTTTCTTCTTCGCTTTCTTCTTGGCCGCTTTCTTCTTGGCGGTCTTCTTCTTGGCCGCCTTCCTTCGTTTCGACGGCCCCTTGGCGGCGCGGATGGCCAACAGATCCAGGGCCTTTTCCAGCGTCACCTCTTCGGTCGGCGTGTCCCGCGGGATCGAGGCGTTGGTCGTGCCGTCGGTCACGTAGGGGCCGTAGCGGCCTTCGAGCAACTGCACCGGTTCGCCGGTCACCGGCGAAGCGTCGAACACCTTGATGGGCTCCGTCTTGCGCGCCGCGCCGCGCCGGGCCTTCGGTTGGGCCAGCAAGGTCAGGGCCTGTTCCAGGGTGACGTCCAAGGGTGAAACGTCGGCCGGCAGCGAGCGGGTTTCCTTGTCGCACTGGATGTACGGGCCGTAACGTCCGTTTTGCGCCACGACCGGCGCGCGGCTCTCGGGGTGGACTCCCAACTCGCGGGGCAACGAGAGCAGTTTCAAAGCGGCGGCCAGATCGACGTCTTCCGGCTGCATCCCGGGCAGCAACGAAGCGTTCTTCGGCTTCTCGTCGTCTTCGGCCGTTCCCCGTTGCACATAGGGGCCGAAACGCCCCACCTTCAGATAAACCGGCTTGTGCGTGTCGGGGCAGATCCCCAGCGGCTCGTCGGCTTGGGCGGCTTGATCGAGCATCTCCAAGGCCGCTTGGAGCGAAAGTTCATCGGGGGGCATCTTGTCGGGCAGGCTTGCCCGTCGCGCGCCCTGCTCGATAAACGGTCCGTATCGGCCCACGCGAACATTGATCTCCGCGCCCGCCTCACCTTGGCCGGGCGGTTGGCCCAACGAAACCTGACAGACGCTGCGCGCGTCGATCTCGTCGACCTTGTCGGCGAGCAACTTCTTCAAGCCGTCTTGCCCGTTGCCGAAGTAGAACTTGTGGAGATACTCCGTGCGATCGGCCTCGCCACGGCTGATCCCGTCGAGATCGTCTTCCATGGCCGCCGTGAAGCTGTAGTCGACGAGGTTCGGCAGATGCGCTTCGAGCAACTGAACCACGGCGAAGGCTACCCAGGTGGGCACCAGGGCGTTGCTCTTCTTGAAGACATACTCGCGGGCGAGAATCGTGTCGATAATCGACGCGTACGTGCTGGGGCGCCCGATGCCCATCTCTTCCAGGGCGCGGGTCAAGGCCGCCTCGCTGTATCGGTTGGGCGGTTGCGTGGTGTGCGATTTCGGCTCCAACTCGCCCCAGTGAAGCACCTCGCCCACGGCCACCGACGGCAACACGTCTTCGCGATCGGCCAACTCCGCCCGCGGATCGTCGGAGCCCTCGACGTAGGCCCGCAGATAGCCGAAGAAATCGATCGTCTTACCGCTGACCTGGAAGACGGCCCCGTCGGCCTCGACGGTGATCGTGATGCGATGGCCCCGGGCATCGGCCATCTGGCTGGCGACCGTCCGCTTCCAAATCAGGTCGTAGAGCTTGAATTCCTCGGCACTGAGTTGGCTGCGCAGGGCCTCGGGAAAATCGAACGGGTGGCCGGCCGGGCGAATCGCCTCGTGAGCCTCCTGGGCGTTTTTGACCTTCGTCGCGTAGGTTCGTGGCGAGTCGGGCAGATACTCCGGCCCGTACTGCGAGGACACCAGGTCGCGGGCCGCCTCGACCGCAACCGACGCCAGATTGGTCGAATCGGTTCGCATGTAGGTGATGTGCCCGTTCTCGTACAGGCTTTGTGCTACCTGCATGGTCCGCCGGGCGGTGAACCGGCACTTCCGGTTCGCTTCCTGCTGCAGCGTGCTCGTGGTAAACGGCGGATAGGGCTTGGTGGTATACGGCTTGTCTTCCAGGCCGGCCACCCGGCACTCGGCCTGCCGGAGTCGCTCGACCAATTGGCCCGCCGCCGCTTCGTCCATCAGCATCAGTTCGGGATTCTTCAACGCCCCGGTAGCCGAATCGAAGTCGCGGCTGGTGGGAATCTTCCGCCCATCGACCGAAACCAGCGACGCGCTGAATCGCTCCCCGCCTGTTTTGAGGAACGTGGCCAACAGATCCCAGTAGGTCGCCCCCACAAACGCCATCCGCAACCGCTCCCGCTCGACGATCAGCCGCACGGCCACGCTCTGCACGCGGCCGGCCGAGAGCTTGGGCCGCACCTTGCGCCAGAGCAGGGGAGATACTTCGTAGCCGTAAAGCCGGTCGACGATGCGGCGCGTTTCCTGGGCGCGCACCAGATCATCGTCGACTTCCCGAGGCGACTCCAAGGCGCCGAGGATCGCCTCCTTGGTGATCTCGTGAAACACCAACCGGTAGACCGGCACTTTCGGCTTGAGCAACTCGACCAAATGCCAGCTAATCGCCTCTCCTTCGCGGTCTTCATCGGTCGCCAGATAGAGATTCTTGGCTTCCTTCACCGCCGCCTTCAGCTTGCGGACGTGTTCGGTCTTGCCGGGCGGGACCACGTAGATGGGCTCGAAATCGGCATCCACGTTCACCCCGAGATGGGCCCACTTCTCGCCCTTGTAGCGAGCGGGAACCTGCTTGGCTCCTTCGGGAAGGTCCCGAACATGCCCGATGCTGGCTTCGATCATGTATCCTTGGCCGAGAAACTTGCTGATCGTGCGGGCCTTGGCGGGCGATTCGACGATCACCAGCGATTTACCCTTGGCGGAAGCTGATTTCTTGGCCATGACGCAATCCACCGATCAATACAGTTAAATTGGGATAGTTAAACTGGGGGGTAATGAGCGGTATAGCTAGGGTTTGTCAGTATCTATCAGCTTCTTGCCGCCATTTTCCTGAGCCGTCTCCCTCGGGACAGAATCTTCGGCTCCATCCGTCTGATTCGTCAAGGCCAACGGAGAAAATCCTTTCAAATCCTGCAATCGGCCGACACAATTGGGGGGTTTGGCCGCGAGGCAAACCCCTTCCTCTGGCCCAAATGGATGGTCGGAGCCCGCCGACGGGAGAGGCGCACCTCCTTTTTGGGATTGCATTTACCGTCAGCCCACTTAAAATTGCCGAATTCGGCACCGACCCTTTTCCATCATTACCCCCGCCGTCCCCTGGTTGTCAAGCCGACATGAACATTGGGGCCGCGAAACAGCACCGAGGATACTACCGTGGCTAGTCCATTCCAGGTATTTCGGAAGCACCAGAAAGCATGGCTCGCCGTGCTCGGTATTTCCACCATGTTCGCCTTTATCGTCTTGCCCAACGTGATGCAGAACATGGGTGGGCGCGGTCCTCGCACGGATCTCGCGGTCGTCACCTCGAAGTACGGCGACCTGACCGGGAGGGAGTTGCAGTCATTGCGACTCCGGAACCGACACCTGGGCGAATTCCTCATCAGCCTGAGAAAGGCTGTGCAAGACAGTATGCCCGACACGGAAGACACCGTGGACCTACAGGGGCTCTACGGGGACTGGAGGAGTGGGGTTAATATCGCTGGCCGGGAAGAAGAAGTCGATCTGGAAACTCTTTTCAAATATTGGTCAGTGGCCGACCCCATGATAAGAGGGGCATCCGATGGGGGGGCAAGCGAAGAGATTACCGTCGATATCTGGCTGCGGGCCCATCGCGCTGAAGAGTTGGGACTCGTCGTCTCCGACCAAATGGTATTCGACTTCCTTGGCGGCTTTACGGCCGGAAGGGTGCAACCCAAAGTCATCGAGCGCCTCCATAAGAAGGCGGAACTCTCCGAAAGCCAGTTGTTCGAAGCGATACGCAGCCAGTTGCTGGCCGACAAGCTCCAGCAAATGTTCCTCACCACGCTGGTACCGATCACCCCGGCACAGCGATGGGATTACTACCGGCGTCTCCACCGCATCGTAACGGCCGAAGTGACGGCAATTCCGGTGAACGATTTCGTCGACGAGGTCAACGGATGGAGCGATAAGGAACTGGAGGATTTCTGCAGCCAACGCCAGGATGAATTGGCCGAATTCTTCGAGAGACATAAATACCAGATCGACAATCCCCACCGGCCAGAGCCCGGGTTCAAGCAACCCCACCGCATCGACGTCGAATACGTGTTGGCCCGGCACGAGGACTTTGAACGGTACGTCGATGTCGACCAATTCGATCGGAGCACGCTGACGGATGACGAGAAGTTCCAGCACTATATCGAGATGATGCAAAAGAGCCCATCGCTCGGCCTGCCTCCCGACACAACGAGTCCAACCGGAGATCAGCCCGACACGGGAGAACCGGCGACACCAGAATCTCCTGAAGCCAAACCGGCCGACACGGAGGAACCGGCGACACCAGAATCTCCTGAAGCCAAACCGGCCGACACGGAGGAACAATCACCGCCGACCGGTGAGTCCACCGATTCAGCACCCACTCCGCCGGCGCCCGCCCCAAAGGCCGATGACGGGAAGGCCCGTGACAACGATACGGATGACCCGGCTACCGGCGAAACATCCCTGACGAAACCATCATCGTTCCAATGGGTATCGTTCCAGCAGGAAGGCGAAGCAGCGGGCGAACCGGCCGAGACCGAGACTCCGGAGGCCGAGAACGCCGAGCCTTCAGTAACGCCCACTCCCGAACAGCCGGGCGAGACAACACCTCCGGCCGCCGAGACAACACCTCCGGCCGGCGAGACAACACCTCCGGCCGGCGAAACAACGCCTCCGGCCGGCGGAA
>CAYUIQ010000099.1:0-28520 GCA_964444795.1 uncultured Planctomycetaceae bacterium | reverse complement strand
CTTCGTCCAAGAGGCTTTTATCATCGGCTTCGCGATGAGAAAAGCCTTTTCTATTGTACCCACAAGCGGCAAATCTGTGGGCACCAATATCGGCACCTTTCTGCAAGATGTCGGCACCATAGTCGGCACCTTGGTACGGGAGCATCTATGAGCGCGCGCCTGGACTGCCCGACGAGGGGGCGGCCACGGCTCAACGGCCTCGCGTAGCATGCCCGCAACTTGCGGCGGCGTCTTTAAGCATCATACTATGCGCCACCGAATGCACTTGCCATCTTGCCGTGTCTTGTCTCAGTCGTGAACACCTCGGCAGGTTCGCGCACCCGGTGTTTCGGGCCCAAGCGCGTTAGCGGCTCGCCCGACTCGGAGCCAGATGGCCCTTCGCCCGCGGGGAATGGGAGGCTATAGCAGAGCGTCGAAAGTGTCCTATTCGCGTCCAGTTTTCATGGGTACTGGGCGCATAGTTTGATGAGAGGAGTTGTCTGGACTGGCCAGCCTAGAGTTGCGGCTGACCAGGGCTGGAACGTCCCATATCCCAGCCAAGGAATGTTCCTTGGACTGCGTTAGAGCGTCGCCAGACACACGTGTTCTCTCTTGTCGCACGCCCGCTACGACCTGAAAGAGGGGGGCCACAGCACGGGTTTTCGTTTCCGTTGGATGATGGACACCTCCATTCGCGGATAGTAGGATGATCGTAGGCCTTACAAGCTGGCCAACTTCTTGCATTGGCTTGCCCTGCCCCGTGACGTGAAGCACTGGTCGCTGACAACGCTGCGGGAGAAGCTCGTCAAGATCGGGGCGAGGGTACCCGGGGGCTTTGACCGCAGATGAACATGAGGCCCACAACCATGCGATCCGCACGACGACACACCTTGCCCGCATCACTGGCATTCCTCTCTCTGAGCGTGGCCGCTTCTGCCGCATCGCCCGTGGCGGGCCAGGAAGCCGCGTCTCCATCGCAGCCGGAGAAGAAGGTCGAGGCTTCCGGTGACTGGGCGACCTTCGAGAAACTCGAGGGTGTCAACAACCAGGGGACGGCGACTTTGACTCCGCAGGGCAAAGGCGTCCGGATTGGCGGCGCACTGGTCACCCCATTCCACCAGGGTAGCATCGAGGCGATTGCCACTAGCGAAGTTCGGCTGTATGTCCCAAAACGGGAAGCCACCACCGATCACGGATCCGCCTGCCTGAGTTCTTACGGGAAAAACAAAAGTGACCGGCTATCCGCCTTTGTCTGCTTCAATCTGCCGGGTATGAAAGAAGGCGAGGCCGAAGCGGGGTTTCTTGCTCGCAACTCCAAACGGATACCGATTACCGTCGAAACCTGGCATACCATGAAGATGGAAATAATGGATGGACTGGCCCGGATGAAAATCTGGGCGGATGGCGCCGGGGAACCCGATTGGCTGCTGGAACTGAGCGTCGATTCCTGTCTGCAGGACATCGACGGCGTCCGCACCTATGGGCAGCCGATCCTGTTCGAGGATTTTTCCGCGTCCGGAACGGTCTATCAGGAATCCCTGACGCCCCTGGGTTCGCAAGAGCAAGGAATCGTCGGTGCGCTCCGTCATGACGGCTCGCTGAAGGAACTGCAGTTTCGCTATGCGGGCGGCTGGCGCGATGTGGAGTTCCGTGGCGATGCCTGGCGGGGGCCAGGATTCGGAAAAGAGATCCGCCTGCACCGTGATCCTGAGAATCCCATGGCATTCATCGGTCAAAAAGGGAACATCCGCTACAGCTTGGGCTACAACATCGTTGGCAACCATCTGCAAGTCCGGGCAACCGTCAAGAACACGGGGAGCACCCCTTTCGCACCGGAGCGGATCGCGCTGGTTCTCGGCGTGGACAGCTTCATGGATGCCTATCCGCATTGGAACAAGGTCCATTTCCCGACCTTCTTCCGCTGCGAACCGACTCACATGTGGGGATACATGATGTCGCCCGACGGCAAAATCCTGGGTGTGTCCTCGCTCGATCCAGTGGGCTCCTACACCATCGAATATGTCCGTGCGATGTATGCCCATCATATCTACACGGCCAGTCTGGATCTGCTGCAGGAGCCTCCGGTGCCCGATCATCATCCAAAGTACGCGCCACTGGAACCGGGCCAAGAGCAGAGCTGGACGGTCAATCTCGTCCCCATTGAAACACTCGATGATGTCAAGCCCGCGCTGGCGGTCAGTGCCGCGGCACCCATGTTCGATTTGTACCGCACGACGCTTGAGCCGGGGCAGCCTGCCGAGCTGACAATTTCATCCTCCCGGCCGGTGAGAGTCACCGTCACGAATACAAAGAACAAGACGGTCGCCTGCGAAGTGGAAACGAACGGCGAGAATCAATACCAGGTTATCTTCAACGATACCCAAGAAATCGGGTATTACCTCGTCTGCGTCAAAGATGACCGAGGCAAGGCGGCAACCGGTCGGTTCTTTGTGCGGCCGCCGTGGTCGTGGTATCTGAAAAAGGGGCGGACCGAAGCCCTGCGACTGACCCCACGGGGCTTTACGGACAGCATTGACGGCTACTCCTGCGAGTGTTACTACGGGCTGCTGGGATTCTACCTGGCTGCCAAGTACTTCCCTGAACAGGAGATCGATGAAAAAGGCGACCAGATTCTGGAAAAGGTCCTGAAGCGGCTGTTCAAGCAGAAGGATGGCATGCGTTTCAGCGGCAATGCCGAGCGGATTACCAATGGCGAATTCATGATCAGCCTCCTGGTCAAGCGCTATCAAGCTACCGGCGACATCGAGTCACTGCAAATGGCCAACGAGTTTGCCGAGTTCCTGTTGTCGCGCCAGCACAAGAAGGGATATTACGGCGGCTATGGCATGGCGCCTTATACATCCGTTCTCTATCCGGCAAAAGTATTGATGGAGCTCATGACCGAAGAGAAAACCCTGGGCGTCAACGACCCTCTTTGGCAAGAACGATACGATCGGCACTACGGCTCGGTCAAGCGGGCGATGGACGAACTGATTGCCTCCGGTACCGATGTGAAAACCGAAGGGAGCGATACGTTTGAGGACGGAGCGATTGCCTGTTCAGGGCTTCAACTGGGGATGTTCGCCCTGTTGCAGGACGAGCCTGAAGAGCGGAAGAAGTACGCCGATGCCGCCCGGATGTTCATTACCGGGCACGCAAGTCTGACTCGGCTTCTTGATACCGACGCCCGGTCCAATGGCGCGACGGCCCGCTGGTGGGAAGCTTGGAACGATGTCAGGCGAGGCGCCCAGATGATGACCTCGCCCCACGGCTGGTCCGGCTGGCGGATGTATGGGGTCTATTACCTCTATCTCCTCACCGGCGAAGAGCAGTATCTCCAAGGTGTGATGAATGCCCTGGGCGCCGGCATGCAGTTGATGGAATGGCCCTCCGGCACCTTGCGCCAAGCCTTCGTCATTGATCCCCATGTTCACAACTTTGAATATGTGCCGGATGCTGAAAACACCCGTCATGGAAAACGGATGCCCCGGGTCACCAGCCAGGACTACATCAAGACGATCGGCGGCTGGTTTGGAAGGACGACCGAGGGCAGCGACTATCTCGATCGGGTCCAGTGGGAGTGGACCGGCGACGGCATCCCCTATGAAATCTTCAAGGCCATGGAAGAGATCGCCGTCAGTTCGGCCTATGTTCTAGTCCGCGACGACGGTTCGCTGCTGACGTTCAACTGCACAGCAAACCGCGACGCACTCGGCACGATTCTCGTGCAGCCGGGCGAGCCGATTGTCTCACGCGTGCATCTGAACTGCAAGAAGAAGACGAACTTCAAAGTCCGCTTCCATGACGGCAAAGAAGTCGAAGGTGCCTACCAAGGACTGAACTGGGTCGGCGGCGCGCCGGCAAACTTCCCGACACGCTTGGACATCCAATAGAAGAAGATCCAACAATGATCGTAAATCCAAAGCAAGTTGTTTCCCTATTACTGGCCTTACTCCTTGCCGGCATGGCGCTTGGCGCCGAACCCACTTACCAAGGCAAATGGGTTGAGGGCGTTGGCGACGACAGGAGTCTCGAACTGATCGACAAGGCTTTTGATTCGATCGGCGTCTCGGCGGAAATGGCTAATCTGGCGATGTTCTACAAGCGCGATTGGGACGGACTTGTGCTGAGCAACACGGCCTGGCCGGGTTGGTGGGTGCAGAACACTTACGGCGGCTCTTATGGCATGATGCCGTTTTTGGAGGAACCGTACGCCACTTGGATGAAGAACGCCCAGGAGCTGTGGTTTCGGGAAATGGCCGACGGCGAACGCCCCGACGCCAACGGCTATGTCGCGCCCGACGGTTCGCTTTGCGACTGCACGCTGATTTTCCGCAACGGAGGGCGCGACCTGGGGTTCGGGCACTTCGGCTGGCCCCATTCGACCGATCCGATCAACGACGGCCAGATCAAAATGAAGGCGACCTATTATCGCCAGGGCGATGCCGGACACCAATCCAACGACTGGGGTATCGGCTTCACGGCCGCCGGCCTGGTCATGGAATGCGAGCGGCTGCTGGTCAGCCGTGATCTCGACGCGACAAAAAGGCAATTGCCGCAACTGAAACGAGTGGCTGCCTTCCTCGATGCCCGCCGCGACCCGAAAACGAACCGGCTGAAGGGCGGCAAAGGCTCCAATCTGCTGGCGCCAGCATTTCACGGCTATGTCGATGCCGGCGGCAAGCCGCAACTGGCCTACCTGACCGAACTGTCGGTCAACTACTGCGCGGCGTTGGTACGCTTGGCCGAAGTTTGCAGCATGGTCGGTGAGAAACAAGAAGCGGACGGCTACCGTGCAACTGCGGAGAAAGTACGTGTGGCACTGTCGGCGTTGATGGATGACCAGGGATCTTTCGTCATGTTCGAGGATCCCGACGGAATCAAACACGGCGTCTATGGCGCCGAGAAATACGGCTATTTCGAAGCCACGCCGAACCACGACGCGGTCTGCATGGGTGTGGTCGACGATGCGGCGGCCAAGAGGATCATCCAGCGGATGGTGTCGATCAAGGAATTGGCGTTGCATGAGCTGATCATCACCAACTATCCGGCCTACGACGAACCCGGCTATCCAACCGGCGGTTTGATGACCTACGGCACTTGGGTGCATGGCGGGCACTGGAGCACGTGCCAGGGGCGGATGAATGTCGCTTGCCTGCGGGTTAACGAATTCGACCATCCATTTAGGTCTTGGGATCGAATGTGCAAACTCATGCAGAACTTTCGCGCCGATGCCCCGATGGGTAATTTCGGCGAATCGCCATGGGGAAACCAACTCGGCAGCCCGCACAATACGGTGATCGACAACTGGGGCGTTCCTGCCGGGTTGATACGAGGGCTCTTCGAGTACGATTACGGCGCCGACGGCCTGCGCGTGCGACCGCATCTTCCGCCCGGTATCACGCGATACGTTCAAAAGAAGGCCGTCATGTTCGGAGACACCAGGGTCTATCTGACCGTTACCGGCAACGGCAAAGTCGTCTCAGCCAAGGCCAATGGACTGGATTGTCCCGTCGATTCCAGTGGCTGGGTCGATCTGAAGGGTCTGAAGCAGGACCACATCGTAGCCGTCGAAATCATCTGCGGCGACGCCAAGCCCCAAGGCGCCTTCAAGCCGCAGAAGAAGCGGCCCCTTGTCTTCCCCAAAGATCCGGAACTCTGGTCAATTCCCGAGCATCTGGCAAACAAGTACCATGTCGATCTCACAAGACTCAAACTCTTCCACGAAGAAACCTACAAGGCCGGCCTGGACAACACGTATGAAGCCGCCATGGCCCGTACCGCGCTCGAATTGCTCATCGCGCGTTACCAGCGAAGCCAGATGCGTGAGGCGGGAACTTTGCCCGAGCCCGATATCGCACCGGTTCCGCCCTGCAATCAGAACGCCGTGGATGAATTCTACCTGATAACGGCCCGCAACATCGCCGGTGGACTGACCGATCGCCTGGCCGGGCTGACGATTTGGAACCACGCAGAACCCGACCCCCGAGCCGTCGAAATCGCCCGCCGGGTCGACCTGTTCCCGCGGATGAGGGACTCCGCCGATTTTGCCTACCGGTTGATACCCTACAACAGCCACGACACCAAAGTCGGCGCCGCACAAGGCTCCTCCGCCGTACTCCCCGGCGAAGTCGCTCGCGTGTCCATCTTCAAAAAAGCCATGACCGACGACGAAATCGCTTCGCTGGCTTCGAATCGTGATGTCTTAAGCGACACGGACGCCACTTGCATCTACACCGGCAAGCCCGAGATGGGTTCCGCGTTGCCGATCAAACCGGGCTGGACTTGCAACAGCGAATTGACCGTCGAGGTCTGGGTTAAGCCCGCCGGGCACGGGCGGATACTCGACAAGATCACCCCGGGCGGCGCCGACGGCTTCCTGATCGACATTGTCGGCGCCAACCAAATCCGCACGATCATCGGCCCGCGCGTCGACGGGCAATCGGAAGGCCAAAACAACGTGATCGAGTTGAACGAATGGATCCACGTCGCGTTAGTGCTCAATACAGCGCTGAAGAACGCGGTCGTTTATTCTCACGGCAAAAGGGCGTACGAAATGAAGGACCTGCCCGTCAGTTACTGATAGAAAGCCGCGACCGGTGGTCGCGCCCCAGCGGCATCAGAATAGCATTTCGTGATTAGGAGAATTCTTGTTCGTTGGGTTTTCGTTCGCCCGACCGCGCGATAACCATCGTGACGAATGCCACTGCCGTCATCGAAATGACGGCGCGAATGGGCCGGTCGGGGGCCGTCGGACCGAGCAGTTCTGTTCCAGCGCAACTGCCCTGGGTGGCGGACACCCAAGCAGTTTGGCCGACCGCCGTTTCGTGCGTCGGTGAGATCGACCTCCGCACGCGGGGTTCTTAGCTTTGCCCTTCGGCGACTACCCGGCCTTCCGCTTCTCCTCCCCGCCATCCAACCCCGGCAATTTCTGGATCGCATCCGCCCGCTCTTTCTCCTCGACGTGGCTGTAGACGTTCATCGTCAGTCGGATGTCGCTGTGGCGAGCTAAGGTCTGGGCCGTCTTGGGAGAGATGTCCGCCCTGCAAAGATTCGTCACAAACGTATGTCGCAGACTGTGGAAGTCGGCGAACCGGCCGCTGGAATCTCGGTACTTGAGGAAGTCGCTCTTCTCGCGATCTTGATGCTCCTTGTCGTTGGCCGCTTCGTCAATCCAGAGGGCTCTCGCCGCCGCGAGATCCTGCATCATCATTTCTGACGTTCGGCGGTCGATTCCGCATGTGCGCTCGGAGAGCCGGTCGCTCGTCGACCCGCGTTCGAAATCCCCCGGTGGGCTGCATCCTGTGGGCCAGTGAATAATCAGCGGTTGATTGAGACTACAATCGTACAGGAAGTACTTGCCGCGAAGGAATGCTTCGCCGTTGTCCGAGAGGAAGAACACGATCGTATTGTCGGCCAATCCTTCGCGTTCAAGCCACGCCGTTACGCGGCCGACGTTGCGGTCGAGATGCTGGATCGACTCGATGTAATCCGACCAGGCTTGTCGCGTAACCGGATGGTCGGGGTAATACGGCGGGAGAACGACATTCTTCGGATCGATCGGCCGCGCGTCGTCTTGCCTGAACGGTCGATGGGCCATGGCGAAGTTGAACTGGGCAAAAAAGGGCTGATGGGCTTTCAAGTCGGAAAACTCGGTCGTGTCCCAACCCTTTCCTTCGAACCGAACGTTCCAGTCGTCTTTCCCCGTCGATCCGATTTCGCTATCCCGAATGTTCCCGGTATGGTAACCGTACTCCCGCATGACGGTGGGAAGTGGTTTGACCTCGCCGGGCAACGGACGCATGAATTGCTTGGGCGGTCGCATGGTGACCGAGCCAAGTGTCGTTTGCGTAACGCCCGTAATCATTGCCGTGCGATTGGGCATGCATACGCTGGCCGTGCCGAAGACCCTGGTGAAACGCATGCCGTCGGCTGCTAGCCGGTCGATGTTCGGCGTATGCACCGACGCTCCCCAACAACCGAGATCCGGTCCCATGTCCTCGCTGATCATCCGGATGATGTTCGGGCGATGCTCTTCGCTCACTTCCCCAGCCCAAAGCGACGAGAAGGCGGCCAGGTGGATCATCGAACCAATGGCGATGACTTCAAGCATTATTCCGTGTTTCACGTTACTCTCCCAAAAGACCGTGCGGCATGTCACTCCGGCTTCCGCTCCGTGTCAATCCGTCCAACGGTCCCGCGCACCCGCGCCGGCGAGGTTTGCCCATTACCCTGGGCACCGTCGCTCGCATACCAGTAGGCGGTGGTCGCGTAGTCAACGGTGCCGCCGGACCGCCAGTGCATCAACTCCATGTTCATCTTGAAGCTCTTATGGAACGGAATCCGGTCGAGCACTCTGGTCCTGGTGTTCGTGGTATGACCGGTCCCCTTGTTGGCATCGCCGCGCGGTTGGGCATGGAATGGCGCCTCGAACGGGGCCGCGGTGCCCCAGGCGTAACCGAAATAGTCTTCCGTGCCGGTACCGAAATGCGAGGGGAACAACTCGCCGTCGATATAGATCTTCTCATCGCCTTCGCCCCACCACGAGTTCTTCGAGACCAACGGCCGATTGAACACCGCCATCGTATCGCCGACGTAAACGCCCTTACCCCGAACGGCGACGTAGTTCCACTCCTCGCCGAGGACGTAGTTGTCGCCGAAAACGGCTATATGGTCGTCGCCCCGCCAGGAACTGTGGAAATACATCGTGCGGTCGGTCCAGGTCCACTCAGCGACGGCGATTTCATCCAGTTCGACTGTCACCTCGGCATTCCCATGGTTCGTGACGGCGATCGTCGCCTCTTCCCGAAAAGGCATGGGCCACCAGCATGTCATCCAGCCGTCCTTCTCGACCTGACGCCACCAGCCTTTCATGGGATTGAGTCCGGGGCCCGATCCGAAGAAGCCGCCGACGGGCGCCCACACGCGCCGCTTGCCGTCGAAGTCGGCCCGGAGGACCGTCGACCGCATCGCCTGCTCGATGCCGTCGGCGTCGATCTTGAGTCGCAGCCGGCATATCGCGCCGCCGCCGGCAATATCGCGCGTGATGCTTTGGCCCGGCGGCAGCACTTGCCTGCCACCGGCGATCGTTCGGACCGCTTCCAAGCCGTTGTTTTCCGGTGCGAGCAGTTCCCGCTGTACTTTCTCGATCAGCCGGGCGTTGGCATTCAGGTCGTCCCGTGCGAACGACTTGACATCCGCGTCCTTGGGGTACCGGACGTAATTGATGTTGTAGTAGATGTTGTCGCCGAATTTCTTGGTTTCCCTCGCGTTGGCACCGTCGTAGGTGATCTTGCAGTGCTTGCGGAACGGGATCGGCAGATAGAGGTTGCAGCCGGCGGCGCGCCTGGCGCTCAGCGGCGGCCCGGCAATGCTCGCCGATTTGCCCGCCACGAGTTCGTCGCCCGTCCCTTCGAGGACCGGCTCGTCAGCGCCGTCGAGGTACACGCGGATCGTTCCGTCGTATTTGTATTGAGTGATCCACCAGCGGACGATCGCGCCGGGCCCCTCGACGTCGAGCATGACCCACTCGCGGCGATCGCCCACCTTGTCGCATCGAACGAAGTTCGAGTAATCGTCGCCCGAGAACCACTCGGGAGTTCCCGGCCGCTGCGAGTTGCGGTTATAGCTGCTGGCCTGTTTGCAGGCGAACGCCGGCTCGGGGAATTCGGCGATGCGTGATCGATCGAGCATCTCTGCCAATAGTCCGCCGAAGTCAATTGTCTCGGCACCGGCAGCCGTTGTCGACAAGAGGCCCAATATGGCCGCCATGAGAATGCGTGCGTATTTCATCGCGTTGCTCCTTTCTTACCGCTACTTCGATAATCGGACGAAGACCACGCCGTGCGACGGTACGGCCTCGAACTTCAACAACTCGTCGTACCGCCAGTCGCGGAAAGACCTGCCGTCGAATCATCGGGCGTGAACCCGAGTTGATAGGAGGCGGAAAAAACGCCACCCGCGGAGAATGTCTCCAGTTGCGCCCAGTCGACGAGCATGCGGATTGTCAGCATGCCGTTTTCATCCGGACTGAGGGTCAGGTTCTTTGTCAGGTGCTTCGCCTTGCCCCTGGGAAGCCCGACACACATCTCCTTGTAGTCGATCCCTTCCGGGTGTGGATCGAATTGCGCGTAAGACGTGGTTGCCTGTATCGCCAGGCCAATAGCCAAAGTGAGAATGAGTCGCTTCATTGTCTCGTTGCCCTTTGGGTTACTTGCCTTTGTATACGCCGTCGTCTTCCTGGCTACGAGGTTCGATCCAGGCGTTGTCCATCAGTTCGCCGAGCTTCCTGGCGATGTCGGGATGCTTGTCCGCAAGATTGTTCTTCTCGGCCCGATCGTGGCTAAGGTCGTACACTTCGATTTTGCCGGACTCGTGCTTCATGCCGGTGCAGCCCTTGTCGATCCGCTGGATCAATCGCGAGGCATGGGAACCGACGGATTTTGGGGGAAGGTATTCACTGCCGCCGAAGTCGCTGCCCTCGTCGGTCGTTTTTACGTAGCGGAGAAGCCTCTCGTAGGATATCGAGAAGGCCTGCGTCAACTCGCCCCGGAGGTCGAGGCCGGCCATCTTACGGTCGCCGCCGTGACATCCGACGCAATGCCGGTCCAACACCGGCTGCACATCCGCTTTTCGACTTTGCGTATCTCTTGATTCCCAGCAGGGCTTGAGCCCGGTCACCCGGAGCGAACGGATCTTGACGTTGTCACCCTTTGCGTACAAGTCGAGCCCGGTATTCAGCTTCTTTGGCAGGTAGCAGCACGGTAGCGCTACCTGGCCCCGGTTGACAAACGTCTCGATCGACGTGCGGTCGACGAGAATTCGAAGTGTGACCACGCCATCGATTGGGGAGACTTCGGCTTTGGCGCCGGCGCTGGTAACCTGGTTGTCCGAGTAGATGACGGCTGTCTCGTGCAGGCGGAGTCCGAACTCCGTGGCGTCGCCCGGTTCAACGGCCATCTCGATGTCAAACAGGTCGCCGGATACGTCGGCGAGCGGATTGTCACCGGGCTTGAGCACGTGGTTATTCAACGAGAATGACTTGGTGTACAGACTCTGGATCGCCTCGATCGGGTACATGAACAGGCGGACGCCATCGGCCGTCGTTCTGAGGGTCAGTTCGCAGGGAAAGGTCATCTGTTGATTGAACGGCATGCCCGGATACACGCCACCGTTCATCCAGCCGATTTGAACGCGTCGATGGTCCGGCGTCTCCCAGGACTGGGCGGCGTGGAAGTTTCTCCCGAATTCGCAGCGCAAGGCCTCGGTCTGCGGTTGGAACTTCTTGCCATCGAAATCACCGATCCAGTAATGGAACGGACCGTCGTAGACCACCCATTTGCAGTTCTTCGGGTCGCCGTCGACCGGCAGCGTGAACATGTCCGGGCATTCGTGAAAACCCTCGAGCGGAACCACCGAGGTGGCCGTCCACGTCTTCATGTCATCGGAATTGAGAAAGTGCGCCTGGCCCCGCCGCACGTAGAGCACCATGATCCACTTCTTCGTCGGTTCGTGCCAGAACACCTGCGGGTCGCGATTGTTGTCCGCGATCTTGTCGAGGACCGGGTTGCCTTGGTATTTTGTCCAGGTTCGCCCGCGATCGTTGCTGTAGACCAGGCTCTGTCCCCAGGAACCGGCCGAAGTGTAAGCCAGGGCCAGCGGCGGTTCCTTTCCGGTCTGCAGTCCCGTCGTATTCTTCCAATCCACGACGCCCGACCCCGACCAGCACGCGCCCAGCTTGTCGGGATAGACCGCCACGGGCATGTGTTTCCAATGCACCAGGTCCTTGCTGACGGCATGCGACCAGTGTGACTGCTCGCCGTCGAACTTGCCGCCCGGGAACCGGGTCGACTTCACATTGTGATCGTTGAACAGGTGGTATTCACCCTCGTGGTAGAGAAGACCAATCGGGTCGTTGATCCAGCCTTTGACGGCGGTGTAGTGAAACTGCGGACGGTATCGTTCCTTGAACGTGACGTCTTCCTGAGCGGACGCACTTGAAGCGACCAGCAGACCAGCCGGCGCGGCTGACGCGAAAGCAGCCAAAAGGAACATCCACGGGAATGCGATAGCGTACGAAGATGTCTTCATGCTTCCTTTATCCCCGCTCGAACAAAACGAGAGCCATCGGGTGTGATCCGGAGCGGCAATCGCCTCGTATCAGTCGTTATTAATCGTCCGTGATACGTGCTTGGTCTCGCCGATCGTGATCTTCTCTTCCTTCACCACGGCATCCGCAAACCTCACTCGCAGCGTGTAGTCGCCGGGTTCGCGAACGGCAAGATTGACCGTGTCCGGACAGCGACAGCCGGTGAGAACTTGGGTGCCAACGGTACGTCTCAGCGTCGTCCTGCCACCTCCGTCAACCAACTGCACATCCGCGCCGAGCGTGCCAAGGCCCTTCAGCGCAACCGACACGACGCATGTTTGCTGGAGTTTCCGCTCGTGGTAAGTCGGATACTCCGTCGCTTTGCGCACCTCCGCGGCATCGCTGAGTACGAGAGTGATTGTACCATCGACGTGTCCCAGTAACAGGTCGTTCATGCCGTCGCCGTTCACATCGCCCGCGGCCACACCCCAGGCACCCTTTTCATGAGCCTCGCCGAAACAAGTGGGATCGTAAAGCGTCGGCTCCATGAACGAGCCGTAACCGCGGTTGGTGTGGAACTGGTTCTGCTGGTTCTCATCGCGGGAGATCGTGTAGAGGTCGGCATAGCCGTCCATGTTCAGGTCCTCGGCCAGCGTGGCAATCTGCCGACTGGCGCACAGGCCGATTTCGTTGCCGTCGACGCTCACGTCGCGGACCTCGCCATCGACGTTGGCGACGATGGCCAAGGAGCTGTCACCCGGGCTGACGATATCCATGGAATTTTGCTTCCAGACCGTCGCGAAGCAACCTGCGCCGGTTTTGCCGGGCTTGTAATCGGGTGAGCAACGGTAGTCGAACCGCAGGTTATGTTTGAACGGAGCGAACTTGCCCGCCTCGTTCTGAACAAGGATGAGTCCTTTGCCCGTGGCGTAATAGAGGTCCGTGCGACCGTCATTGTTGACGTCGCCCGGTGCGAAGTAACCGTTGCCGTCCGCGCCGCAAGCTTCATCGGCGAGGCCCAGTTCTTCCGTGGCATCGGAAAAGTTGCCCTTGCCGTCGTTCCTTAGTGCCGTGAGTCCTCCCTCAACGTGCGAGAGGAGAATGTCCGGGTGGCCGTCGCCGCTTAGCTGAACGAACGACGACACTTTCAGGGGCGCATCCTTCGCCAGATCCGGCAGCGAGGCCCGCCGCTCGAAACGGTCTTTTCCCTTGAGAAAGAGCTGCGTATCGATCAGCAGATCGCTGCGTCCGTCGCCGTTGACATCGGCCAGGGCACAACTTGCTCCCGCGACGTCCTTCAGACCAAGCTCCTGGGTGGCGTCGGTGAACTGCATCGAATCACTCTGCAGATACGCGCGGATTCCGGATTCGCTGCAGGCAAGCACGTCGAGATCGCCATCGCCGTCGAGGTCGAACATCGCCACACCTCGGGCGGCAGCCGGCAACGTGCCGACCGTGATGTGTCGACGCAGCCGAACGGTCGGGATGGCCGGGAAGAACGCGGTCCCATTCTTCGTATCGATCATCATGTCGGCCAGCCGCGATGCATCGCCATTGAACGTGCCGACCATGACCTGCTCGCTGGCCGACTGGTAAGTCCATTGGGAAGGTGTTTCCATGTCGGCAATCCGCGCATGATGCCATTGCCGCTGGCCGCAATAGAGCAGGATCGCATCCTCGCCTCTGCCTCGCCTGCCCTGTTTTCCGACAAAGGCGACGAACGTGCGACTCTCAATGGCGGCATCCCAAATGTTCCACTCTTCATTGGAATCGTAGGCCGATTCGCCACGATCGTCCCATGCTGGCACATTGATCGTGATTTCCTTGCCCTTGAACTCGCCTCGACAGACGGCAGTGACCTTGAGTGTGATCCGCCCCGACTCGACATCACAGTCCTCATCGGTCAGTTCGGCCGAGACCACGGTGGCGGCAAGGACGACGTTGTACCGTTCGTACAAGTGGATCGGCTGCAGCGACGGGTTGACCAGTGCCCAAGCAGTCGGCGCGGTCGACAGTACGAATAGTGCCGCGGTCAAAACTAGAGTTGATTTCATAGATCGTTCTTTCCCTTTCTATATGTCCTCGTCAAGGAAGCAGGGGCTGCTTGCGGCGGACGATCCGCTTCTTTGAGAAACTACATCGATGTGTATTTCTCTTCGGGCGCAAGCGGATCGATGGGGCGGCCATGATGCACCGTGCCTGGGTGTTCGCGGATGAGTTCGTCACGGCTTCCGCTTAGGCACCCTTCCCCAAATGTGACGTTCTTCCAGTTGTTCACGGCCTTTGCGCCCTGTGTTACGATCCCGCCGCGATGAAGGTCCTCGAACCGAACGTTTTCCAACTGGGTTTCCGAATCCACCCAAACCGTAATCTTCGGCGGCAGTTCGGCAAAGACGCGATTGAATCCCTCGGTCGCGTTGACGCCCCGACCGCCGTCACCGAGGCTGACTCGTTGCCATCCGAAGACAAGCCTCGCATCGGAACCGTCGGCCGGATAACCGATCAGCTTTCCCGACACCGTCGCGCTGAACCTGCCATAGTCACACGCGTGCCCTCGTCGGCCGACAACTTGGTCGGGAAAGGAGAGGTTCATCCAGTTGCAGTAGCCAACCCCCATGCGGGCGTCCCGCTTAATGGGTCGATCCGGCGTGCCGGCGGTGAGCTGGCCACCTCGCATTCTCAAGCAAGACCCGAACTGATTGATCGTCTTTCCCGTGACGGCCCCGTCCATAAGTACAATCTCGGCGTCTTGATGAATATCGATCATCGCCGCGCCGCCACAAAGAAATCGACTGTCCCGCCCGATCATGAATCGACCGGCTTTGATGCCTACTTCGTCACGACTGCAACTGTACCCGATCATTTCCGTTGAACCGTCCGGCCGATCGTGTTGAAAGAAATGACTCACGCACGGTCCGCGGTCGGCCCGCCAACCCCACGGGCTGGGCTGCTTTTTGGCCGGGTCGAAGGGGATTATAGCCCCCGTGTCGTGAAGCTCTTTGAGCCGCCCGTCCTCCGGCCAATCGTGTCGGAAGAACGCGTCGCGGCCACCTGCCAGCATGAGTGTTCGGTAGACGTAGAAGATGCCTCCGGGACGAATCCAGACGTTGCCAAAGACCTGGGCGGAGTGCCCCCCGCCGGGCTGGAAGTCCGCATTGCGTCCGACGGTCAGGTGCCGGCAAGTGAACCCCTTTCCGGTCACCCGGTACGGCCCGTCGGTATCGGGAAAGATCACGTCGGTATCCATGTCGGGAATCGCGTCGGCCGGGTTACCCGTTGCCGCATCGATCCAAGAGGCCGGGTCCGCGATGTCGGGCCGCGGCTGTCCACCAACGGGAGTCCTATCGGCGCGCGCCCAGATCAACAGCCGAGCCTTCGGCCACTCCTGCTTCAGAAAATACTCGTCACCGACCAAGTCAGGCCAGGCGTCTCCATTATCAAACTGCGGATCATTCGCCGTCGGCTTGGCCGTAATCGCCTCGATGTCGAGCGCGCCGGCCGACGTTGCAAAACCGAGAACAATGATTGCGACGGTCAGCAGCTTCTTCATGTGTCTCTTCCAGTGCCGATGATGAGATCGAGTCATTCACGATGTTCAGGCGGGAATCGCTCGCCGCTTGTCACTTGAGCCAGTCACGACTAGGGCGTCGTGTACTTCTCTTTCGGCTCCAACGTCGACATCGGATGCCCGCCACCCATTTCCGCGAGTTCCGCTTCGTAGCTTCGGACAAGATCCTTCGGGTCACGGCTGAGACATGCGTCGCCGAACGAAATGTTCTTCCAACCCTCGAAGGTTTCCATGTTGGCCGTAACGATTCCGCCGCGGTGCAGGTCGTCGAACCGAATGTTTTCGAGCTTCGAGGCGCCGCTGATCCAGACCGCGATCCTCGGCGGGAAATCGGGGAACACTCTCTGGAAAGCTTCGTCGGTCCGGCCCCAGCTTCCCGCGCCGCCGCTTGCGATTCGCTGCCAACAGACGACCAGCCGTGCGTCGGTTCCCGGCGCGGGATAACCGATCAGATCGCCCTGAACCATGGCGTTGTATCCGCCGTAGGCATAGTACATCTTCGTGCCGTCGGCCGCCGTAGGAAGCGGTTTCGTGTCATTTTCACGTTGAGGAACGGGCAGGTTCCGCCAGTTGCGGTATCCGATGCCCATGTAGGCGTCGCGCTTTAGCGGTCGGTCGGGCGTTCCGCCGGTAACTTCACCGCCGAACTTAACGCCCCAATCTCGATTCACGAACTGATTTTGGCCGTGCGAACACTGGGCTCCGTCCATGAGGACGACTTTGGTGCCATTGCCAACCGAAACCGAGGAGGGCCCAGTCGAGACGAACCGACTGTCGCGTCCGATGATAAACGTGCCCGATCTGATCCCAACCTCGTCCGCCATTCGCACGAGGCCTAGTACTTCGGTGGAGATACCCTCCGGCTTGTCATGGCCCATATACGTACCGATGCAATTCGCCATCCACGGTGTTTTGATGATCTCGCCATTCACCTTGTAAGGTGAAACGGACCGCTCGTCGTGGAACTCTTTCAATACACCGTCTTCCGGCCAATCATAGCGCAGGAACGTGTGCTTGTCTCCTGTAAAGACGAGGCTGCCCTGCCCTGTTCTCATCGCGCCGCCAGGACGTATCCAGAGGTTGCCGAACAGCCGAAATCGATGGTGGCGAGCTCCCCATGATGAGAAAGCCGCATTCTTTCCGATCGTAACGTGCCGACAGAAGGCGCCCTTCCCGTCCTCGTCACCAAGTGCGGCTTTGTAGGGGGTTTCACTGTCCGGAAGGATCAGGTCGGTATCCATGTCCGGCAACTCCGTGGCGGGCTTACCCGTGGCGGCATCAATCCAGTTGCTCGGATCAGCGGCATTGGGATCACGACGACGGGATTGTCCGGCGGCCTCGATGCTCTTCTGGACACTCCAAATGTAAGTGCGGCCTTCCTCCCACGTCTGCTTCGTGAAATACTCGTCGCCGACGAGCATCGGCCAGGCTTCCTTGTTGTCGAAGCGCGGGTTGTCCGCCGTGGGTTTGGCAATCATCGCACCAATGTCCAACGCATTGGCAGGCAAGGCGAAACCGAAATATGCAATGAGAATGAATGGTGTCTTCTTCATGTTCCTTCTCAACGGTTGAAGTTCATTTTCCACGAGATACGCCCGGTTTTCGACGGCACGATACGAACCGTGGCGGTCTGTTCTTGATTGGCGATTTCCGCCTTTTTGCCATCTATCTCCGCGCTCGCCAGCCGAAAACCTTCCGGTAGATGGACGGTTGGCACGTAGGGATCACCGACGACCACGGCGCTTGCCCCGGATAGGGTCTCGGCATTGGCGTCCCATTGTACATCAGAGAGACTGACGGCGCCCTGCGAGATGTGTCGCGTGGTCGAGACAACCCACGGATGTTCGCGCGCCTCGCGAATGGCGAAGACCCGCAGGCCATTGTTTGGATCCTGAGCCGGCGCGGTGAACGAGCCCTCGCACCTGCCAAGAAAGCGTCGGCTCCAAAACTCGTAGATCAGATATTCCTTTTGGTCGGACAGGCCCAGGTCGGAAAAGCGGATCTCTTCGGCCGGCCGATCCCCGCGGCTCCAGTGACGAGAGATTTCTCTCCAGTTGAACCTTGCCAGGCCCACGCTGTTGCGAACCATTGGAAAGCGATTCTGCGCGTCGGAATCGGCTTCGGCCGGGAAAGCCTCCTCGCTGCCGGTGACCGTACCGCTGAGCACCAGCGTCGTTCCTTCTTTCGCCTCAACCGCCGAGAAGGTCAACGTTTGTTCGACCTGTTCTTCCGGGGTGACCGTCTTGGAATCGAGCTTGACCGCAACGCTCTTTCCCTCGGTGTCTTTGGCCGTGACGATGGCATGGAGGATTTCGACACCATGGTACTGAAGGGTCAGTTCGCCCTTGGCTGCATCCCACCCGGCCGTCGCGTCAGCATTAGGCGGCGGCGTCACGTCCTTTGCGGCGGCGCTCGAAACAAAGCACATCAAACCAACGATCAGAGTCATGGTACACAACGATCTCGATAACATCATCGTCAGATTCTCCGTTTCATAAAGCACGCAAAGCAGTGCGCAGAGCCCTTTTCCGTTCGCAGTGCCGCCCGCGCACTCCGTTCTCTCAGGTGACATTCACGTGACGGCGTCACGGCTCGCGGCCGCAGCTTTTGGGCAGCCCGGTGCGCGATGCCAAGCGGGGAGGTAGGGGGGGGTAGCCGCATTGTCCCTATTAGAGCACAAAGGCAGCCTGGTTTCATTACTTATTTTCGTCATTCCGTTTCTCTTTTTCCTCACCCTGCAATCGGCCACGGTTCGACATGGTTGCTATAATCCGTCTATAATCGCATTATCGTCGAACCGAGGCAAGTGCTTTGCCGAAGGCCGTTGTTTGCCGGATTGCTCTTTTCCCTCACTCGAAACAGATCATCGAGTGTGCGCTCGACTCGCGGCGGATCATTTCCCCCAGCAGAGGTTTCGGCATTTCTCCTTTTGCGGTTATCCGGGCATCAACTTCTCGGATCAGCGTTGCGCCTCGTTCGTTGAGCACGTCCGCGCCCATGGACACACGGTCAACGTGTTTGAACCGCCTCGCGACGCTACCGAGGTCGACGATCTCATCAGCCGGGAGGCTCGATGCGAGTTGCCCAATACGCAACTCGATCGAATCCGCGTCAACCGCGCCAAGCAGTTGCTGGTCGAAACCGAGTACAAGATTGCCGTGATCGCCTCCATGACCGGCTATACGATGGCTCCGCAATTCGTGACCGCTTTCCGGCGCCTAACCGGATTTACGTCCGGGAAGTACCGCGAGAGCGCGATCCGCGGTACGTCCTGATCTGGGATTCCACGAAGCGGCACGCTGCCCGTGCCAGCGCGTAGGGTCAGTTAACCAGGCTCTGAGCCATTATTGAAAAGGAAAAGAGATGCCCGACCTATGAGCATCCGAGAAGCCTTTCCGGGTAAGGTCGATCCAACCGCCCGGAACTGCTGCACTTGCAGCGGGAATTCGACGAGGTGAATGGTGTATGCCATGAATCTGACACGTAGCCCCGAGAACGTGATAGTCTGGGTGACTGCCGATCGTGTTGACCTAACGCGCAGGCCATGCGTAACACCGCGTCATAGGAAAGCGGTGTCACGAGCCCCCGGAGTCTCAGACAGCATCGAGCCGAATAACGATAATGGAGCAACCCTGGCGTGCGGAGGAGATCTTGGGCGAATGTCGTCCGAGTATGTTGGGCCAACGTAAAAAGAAGGCTCGCAAACGGCGACTCCGTAGCGGGACGGGAACCGGTCTAGCGTTGAAGCGGCTAATCACCGTGGAGTGAAGGTTCCCGCATTCAGAAGCCCGTGAAGGGAGAAACACAGGCACTATGCAAGGAGTGAAAATTCCTGTGAGCACAAACCTGACACGGATAGGAAGTCGAGCAAGGGCGAACCCGGCCCTGGTGTTTACTTCGTTGTATCACCATATCACGGACATCGACAACTTGCGGGATGGCTTTCGGCGACTGAAAGGCAAAAAGGCCTTGGGAGTCGACGGCGTCAGCAAGGCGATGTACGAGAAGGACCTGGAGGCAAATCTGCGTGATTTGTCCGCCCGCCTGAAGCGGATGGGTTACCGACCGAAGCCGAAGCGACGGACGTATGTTCCGAAGCCGGGCAGCGAGAAAGGGCGACCGCTGGGGATCAGCAGCTTCGAGGACAAGATAGTGGAACTGGCCGCGAAACGCGTGCTGGAACCGCTGTTCGAGTCGCTGTTTGACGATTGTAGCTACCCTCGTCGGACTGCTCAAACTCACGTATTCGGTACATTCAAACACTTGACCGGTCCCACCGATATGACGCACTCAACCGCACTCCCGGAGCGAATCAAATGCTACTCCGCGGGCTCAGGCTTGACCCGGCCCCGCCTGGCGGTAACTCCAGGCCACCGTATCCTAAACAGCCACCACGTCAGACTGTACACCGACTATCCGTGAAAGTGGGACGTGAGTAGGGAATTCTCGGCGCGCCGTCTGCCTGCCCCCATTCCCCGCAGGCGAGGGGCCATCTTGGTTCGAGTAAGGCGAAAGCTAACCTGCGTCGGGTCGATCTCACCTACGCGCGCAACGGCGGTCGTCAAACTACTTGGGTGTCCGCCACCGCGTGTGGTTGTAGTACATTTCGCCCTATCGCTTTCTTGGCCCACAACCCCGTATTGGGCGACCTGCTGCGTTAGCAGATGGCTGGGCGGGTGACGATCCCCGCGTCGACCGCTCGGCGATCGCCCTCCCAGAAGTCGGTCGCCCACCGCCCTCGTACCGACTCGATTTCCACGTGAGCCATGCTCATCACTCGAGTGTACGAAGTCGCCCCGCTCACGTGTCCGTGCTGCAGCGGCCAGGTGAAGATCGACAGCTTCATCGCGCGCTGCCAGTCCGATTTGATCGAGCGAATGCTCCACCACTATGGTAGACTTGGGAATGCCGTGAAGCTAGAATCGCTATCCGTGACCAGAACCGAACAAACGGAGTTCGCCCGATGCACGTTACACCCCGAGAAACGAATTGTTCCCTTTCGCGTATTGCCGCGCGATTTCTTGCCATTGGGGTATTGGCAGGGGCGGGCCTGATTGTGCCATGCAATGCGGCGAATTCCGATCCACCGAACATTGTCTTCATCCTGGCCGATGACATGGGCTACGGTGACCTGGCCTGCTATGGACGCGGCGACATCCGGACGCCCTCCTTGGATCGACTTGCCGAGCAAGGAGTCCGGTTTACGAACCACTACGCCAATGGCCCCGAGTGCACGCCCACGCGAGTTGCCTTCTTGACCGGCAGATACCAGCAGTGGATCGGCGGGCTGGAATGCGCTATCGGCACGGGAAACGTCGGCCGATACGACGACGCCATTCGGCTTCGCGAGCAGGACGACCTGGGGCTCCCGGTGAACCAGCAGACGATCGTCCGCTTACTAAAAGATGCCGGCTATGCGACGGCCATTACCGGCAAGTGGCATCTGGGGTACGAGCCGAAGTTCGCGCCGCATCTTCACGGTTTCGATGAGACACTCTACTGCATCGGCGGTGGCATGGATTACTTCCATTACCTCGATACGGTTGCTGGCTACAACCTCTTTCGAGACGGGAACCCAATTCGCCGTGAAGGATACTTTACCGACATGGTGACGGACGAAGCCATCGCGTTCCTTCGGCGTCAGCAGCGGAAGTTCTTTCTCTATGTCCCATACACGTGTCCGCATTCGCCATTCCAAGGCCCTGAGGATTACCGCCCTGACCCCCTACCGCTGGACTCGCTCTGCACAGCCAAGGGAAAGCCCCGCCGGAAGTCTACGTGGCAATGATCGAGCATATGGACAAGCGGATCGGCGACTTGCTCAAGACGTTGGAGGAAGAGAATCTCAGCGAGAATACCGTGGTGTTCTTTGCGAGCGACAACGGCGGCACGCGCAGCGCGAGAAACGATCCCTTCTCGGGAATCAAGGGCAGTACGCTGGAAGGTGGAATTCGAGTTCCCGCGATCGTTCGCTGGCCGGGAGTCATTCCCGAGGGAACAGTCTCCGATCAGGCCTGCATTACGTTCGACTTCACGGCCTCGATCGCACAGATCGCCGGCGTCACCCCCTCGGCCGACAAGCCATTTGAAGGGGTCGATATCGTCGGGCACGTGGCCCAGGGCGCGGCGGACTTCGATCGCACGCTGTATTGGCGCAAGCCGCGCGGGACGACGGTATGGAAGGGAGTGCGTGACGGCACGCTCAAGTATGTCGCACAGCGGAATGGCAATTCGCAGAGAGAGTATCTCTTCGATCTCGCATCCGATCCGGCCGAGGGAAACGATCTCAAGGAGGCCCAGCCCGAGGAGTTTGCTCGACTGAAACGTCTATTTGATGCCTGGGAAGCGAAAACGAGAGCCAACCGTCGTGGACGCCCGGAGTAGGAGACAGGCAAATGAAGAAATCCGACGAACTGTCCGGTCGGTCTTCTGTACGAAAAGCCTCCATGGGGCTGGGTGCGGGCGCTATCGGCGCGGCGACGGGACAATCGGCGGCCGGCGCATCTGCTCGTGGCGACGGGCGGCGGGATGGGACACTCGGGGGGGGCGCCGGATCCGCAGCGCCCCCACAGCGAAACCGAAAGCTCAATGAAACCCTTCGGAGATCTTGACCTCGTCATGATACATCATGGCGAACTTGTTCCGGTTGAGGGGCTTCTTATTCCCGTCCTTTCCAGCGGCGAAGTTCCATCCCCCGGAGTGATAGATGCCGTACTTCATATAGGACGGAGCGCCCAGAGCGGCATTTGGCCCTCTGGACTCCTTGATGAGCTCGCCATTGCTGTACAGCCGCATGAGCCCGTCTGACTTCGTGCTCCATCGGATATGGAAGACGAAGCTCATCCATTTCCCCGGCTGGGACGGGATCGTGTGTTTTGTTGCTTTGCGGCCTGGTTCGACGCCCGATGTTCTCCTGATCCCCAATAGAAAGCTATTGGTGTTGGCTCTAATGAAGTAGACCGGTCCTGGCCCCGCTTCAAATGGGTGAAACTGCACGATGGTCCCGCGGTCATCAATGTTGCCGTAGTCGTCCGACCCTTTCTCGGGCATGAAGACTCTAAGGGCATACGTGTAGTCCTGGTTGAGCTTGATGTTGTCTCTCGTGAAGCGACCCAGCGATACTTCACTCCTGGCGCCATTGCCGATCAGTTCCCAACCATAGAACACTCGAGACTTGAGCACCTTGCCCGGGCCAGAGGGGTTCTGGACTACCTCACTGATCGTCTCGTTGGACACCTTGCCAACACGGTAGTAGCTCTCGGCGTTGTTACCTTCGAAGTTCTCGTAATATAGAGCTGTTCGCTTGCCGCCGCCGTCGTACTGAGCGTATTCGTCATACAGGAGATCGCGTTGCTGCCATGGTGCAGCTAAGGCTGAAGATGAACCAAGTAGAGTTCCAAGTATTGCAGCGCTGACTAATCCTAAGACGGTTCGTCGATCCGTCTTCAATGCTTCTCGCAACTTAGGCATCTTATTCTCTTTCCCAATGAAAGCGTCGGCATCTACAAGAAGTTTGTTTGACGCATACTACCACTTTGTTCAACCGGGATTTCCCATTTGGGTTGAACTGAGTTGAGCCTGGAACCGCTCCAGGCCTATTCCGCTCCCCCATCTTATCGTCGCGATCAGCCCGCGTCTAACGTTTGGCGATTCTCCTGGCACCTTCCCACCCTGGAACGATTCGCACGCTCGGTCATCCGACTGACGATGAACGTCTACAGCCACGTCGAGGAAAAGGAGCAGGCGGATGCGATCCAGAAATTGCCGGGGCTGGATGGCGGGGAGCAGAAACGGAAGGCGGGGTAGGGCGGCCGAAGAGCAAAGCTGAGAACCCCGCGTGCGGAGGATGATTTCACCTACGCAGGTTCCTGCATCTCGCCAAGTACGGCGGGGTGCAACCCGCTTTCGGCAAGAAACCCCACGGCTCGCAATGTGTCGGGCCGCGGCAATGGCTTGTGACGCCGCCTGGGCACGCTCCCACCAATCGCCAACGCAAGGCCTGATTCTCGCGGGACATTCTGCTAGAATAAAGGGTTCGTTAGTCACAGATCCCCGTGTTGCCTAGCTGCAATGACTCCGCTGGAACTCCTCTATAATCGTCTCGACGAGGCCATGATCGCCGACCGGCACCGGTTGCGACGGCGCCTGCGCATGCTAGGATCGCCGGACGAGCATCGTGACAGAGGCAAGCGGCGGGATGGCGCTAGGGGGCGCGATGGGCGATTAGAGCAAGTTCGCGAGCAGATTGAACGCTCCGTGGCCCGGGCCGAGCGGCGGCAAGCTCGGGTGCCTATGGTTACCTACGACGAGGAGTTGCCCGTCTGCCAGCGTCGCGATGAGTTGGCCGAGGCCATTGGTCGCCACCAGGTGGTCGTCGTCTGCGGCGAGACGGGCTCCGGCAAGTCGACGCAATTGCCCAAGATCTGCCTGGAATTGGGACGCGGCGTGAAAGGCCTGATTGGCCACACGCAGCCCCGTCGGATAGCCGCGCGGAGCGTGGCCACCCGGATCGCCGACGAATTGGGCTCGTCGCTCGGACAAGTTGTCGGCTTCAAGATCCGCTTTGCCGAATCGACGTCGCCGAACACCCTGATCAAGTTGATGACTGACGGCATCCTCTTGGCCGAGACACAGGGCGACCGGTTCCTTGAGCAGTACGACACGATCATCATCGATGAGGCCCACGAGCGTTCGCTCAACATCGACTTTTTGATCGGCTACGTCAAACGCCTGCTGCCGAAACGTCCCGATCTGAAGCTGATTATTACCTCGGCCACGATCGACGCCTCCCGGTTCGCCGAGCACTTTGCCTCGCAGGACGGCCCGGCCCCGGTCATGGAAGTTCGCGGGCGGATGTATCCGGTCGAATTGCGCTATCGGCCGCTGGTGGATGAAGATGTGTCCGCCGAGAAGGACTCTGGCGAGAAGGACTTATTCGACGCTGTGGTCGACACGGTCGAGGAACTTACCCGAGCCGATCGGGGTGACATGCTGATCTTCATGCCGACCGAGCGTGACATTCACGAGACGGCCAAATTGCTTCGAAGCCGCACGCTGCCCGGCGATGCCGGTCGGAAGGCCAGCGAGATCCTGCCCCTATACGCACGACTTCCCACCGGCCAGCAACAGAAGATCTTCCAGCCGACGGGTCAGAGACGCCGAATCGTGATCGCTACGAATGTAGCTGAATCGTCGGTAACGGTGCCAGGTATCCGCTACGTGATCGACTCGGGTACGGCGCGGATTAGCCGATATTCGGCACGTTCGAAGACCCAGCGGCTGCCGATCGAATCGATCTCGCAGGCCTCGGCCGACCAGAGAGCCGGGCGCTGCGGCCGCGTGGGACCCGGTGTGTGCGTGCGGCTCTACAGTGAGGCCGATTACCAAGGCCGCGTTCGCTACACCACGCCCGAAATCCAGCGGAGTAACCTCGCTTCGGTCATCCTGCAGGCGAAGGCATTGAAGCTGGGCGAGATCGGCCGATTTCCGTTTCTCGATCCGCCCAAGCCGGCCACGATTCGCGACGGTTATAAGACGCTCTTCGAACTCGGCGCGATCGACGAAACGCAGAAAGTCACCGATTTGGGACGCCAGTTGGCACGCCTACCCGTCGATCCGCGGATCGGGCGAATGATCCTCGCGGCGGACGAAAATAGCTGCCTGGCGGAGATGCTCATCATTGCCGCGGCCCTAGAGATTCGCGACCCGCGCGAACGCCCACATGAGAAAAAGGGCTCGGCCGACGAAGCCCATGCGCGATTTACGGCCGAGCATTCCGACTTCCTTACGTACCTGAAGCTCTGGGATTTCTACCACGAACAGAAGCAGAAGCGCTCTCGGAGCCAGCTTCGCAAGGCCTGCAAGCAGAGCTTCCTCTCGCACAATCGCATGCGGGAATGGTCCGACATCCACCTGCAACTCAAGTCGCTGGTCGAGCAGGTGGGCCTAAAGACGACGCGGCGCAAGGACGACTATGACGCGATCCACCAGTCGATACTTAGCGGCCTATTGTCGAATCTGGCCAACCGGTCAACGAACGTCGAATACTCGGCGGCCGGCGGGATGAAGTTCCACACCTGGCCCGGCTCGACCATCTTCCGGAAGAAGCCCAAGTGGCTGATGGCGGCCGAACTGGTCGAAACTAACAGGCGATACCTTCGCACGTGTGCCCGGCTGGATCCGGCGTGGATCGAGCCGCTGGCCGAACATCTGGTCAAGCGGTCCCTGAGTGAACCGCACTGGGACGAGAAGAGCGGCTCGGCCATGGCTTTCGAGCGGGTCTCGCTGTTCGGGCTCGTGATTGTGCCCAAGCGGCTCATTCGGCTCGGGCCGATCGATCCCAGAACTGCGCGAGAGCTGCTAATTGTCGACGGGCTTGTCGGGGGACAGATCGAGACAAAGGCCGAGTTCCATGACCTCAATCGGCAACGGATCGAGGAGGTCGAGCGGACGGCAAGGAAGCTCCGGCGACACGACTACTTGCGTGGCGAACATGACCGGGTCGTGTTCTATGATCAACACCTGCCGGATAACGTTTACGATGTCGCGCGGCTCGAAAACTGGTATCGCCGCGCGAGTCAGGCCGAACGGCAACGCATCCTAATGACTCCAGCGGATCTCGTCTTCGACGAAGGGGACGATGTAGACCCGGCGGCGTTTCCCGACGCCGTCAACGTCGGGTGTGCCGACGTTCCGGTGCAGTATGAGTTCGCCCCCGGCACGGAAAACGACGGTGTGTATGTGGTCGTTCCGCTGGAGGATCTTGGCCGAGTGCGGTCCGACAAGCTTGGCTGGCTGGTGCCGGGATTTTTGGAGCAAAAAGTCACTGCCCTGATCAAGGCATTGCCCAAAAATCTTCGCAGGCCCCTCGTGCCTGCCCCGGGCACGGCGAAGAAGGTCGTTGTCGCGCTTGGCGATCGGTTCGGCGAGGGCTGCCTTCTTTCGATGGTTGCCGGGGTGTTGAGCCAACTCGGACAGACGGTGGTTCGGCCCGACGACTTCGACCTGTCGAAGATCTCCGACGAGCTTCGGATGGGCATTAGGGTGGTCGACAACCAGGGTGAGACGATGGCCGCGGGCCGGAATTTCGGCGACATCCGCCGCGAATTGAGCGATCACGTTTCCGAGCAACTCACCGAAATCGAAGATCCTCAATGGACCCGCGACGGGATGACGAGCTGGGATATCGAGGAGTTGCCGCTTGAGGTTCAGATCAATTCGGGCGGATCACGGATCACGGCGTTTCCAATGCTCGTCGACCGCGGCGAGAGTGTCGCGTTGCGACTCGCCGACTCGTTGGACCGGGCCCAGGAAGAGACCCCCGGCGCGGTTATGCGACTGGGAACCATCGCGTTAAACCGCGATCTGAAATCCCAGATCACTAATTTCCCCCACATGAATGAGATGAATCTTCAAGCCGCAAGGATCGAGGGGTTTGATCTAAGGAGCGAGCTGCGCGACCTGCTTGCCCGGCGCGCGATGGAGAACTCCGCCGGAACACCTCGCAACAAAGACCAATTCGAACAGTACGTCGTCGAGGGGGGCAAGCGGATAGGCCGAGCAACGCAGGACGTTGCCTCACTGGTGCCGAAACTCTTCAAGGCCTACGGCGAGGCGAGCGACTGCCTTGAGGGCCTCACTGCCGAGCGTTGGCAATACGCGGCTGACGATATGCGAGAGCAACTTGCTCGATTAGTCTACGCAGAATTCCTCACGAGAACGCCCTGGACCTGGCTTCGGCACTATCCTCGCTTTTTACAGGCGATCGTGCTGCGGATCGACGGACTCCGCAGCAAGGCGGGCCCAAAAGACCGCGCGTCGTGCGAGAGAATCCTGGTCGAATGGCAGGCATACGAGGATCGTCGACAACGCCACGAAGATATGCAAATCCAGGACCCGGCGCTCGCGGAGATCCGCTGGATGATCGAAGAATTCCGCGTTTCGCTGTTTGCCCAGAAACTGGGCACATCAATGCGTATTTCTGGCAAGCGGATTGCGAAGCAGTGGGAAAACGTGCGAGCGTAGAGGGTGCGTCGGATCCGTGACCGTTACGTCCCCGAGTTTCTTCGGAGAGATTGAAACAGGACGGTCTTCTCGGAGCGCCGGCGGTCCAACGATCGCTCGGACACATCGACCGAGTCATACATGTTTTCCCAGTGCGTCAGTATGCACGACTTTAGCAGGAAACGGCAAGATGGCAAGTGCATTCGGTGGCGCACAGGTGTGATGCGTGAAACCGCCGCCGCAAGTTGTGAGCACGCTACGCGAGGCGTTGAGCCGTGGCCGTCCCCCCTCGGGCAGTCCAGACGCGCGCTCATAGATGCTCCCTCCCAAGGTGCCGACTATGGTGCCGACAGCTTGCAGAAAGGTGCCGATATTGGTGCCCACGGATTCGCCGCTGGTGGGTACAATCTGCCGCGATCTGCAACGAAAACGGCAACGAGAATCGGTTTCGACGCCGGTGCGCGCGAGTCGCAACGTTTTGACGTGTCGGGAGATGCGCGACGCAAGCGCAATAGAGAAGGGCGCTTACGCCGATGCGTAAACGCCCTTTGCCAAGCACGCCCGGGAGGATTCGAACCTCCAACCCTCGGTTCCGAAGCCTGGAGACGGGTTGTCGTATCTGTTTGACGTCCCAAGGGATACGGCGTAATCAGAAAACGGGGTGCCGACAGTGGTGCCCACAAGTTTGCCACGTATAGGCATGATCTGCATCGATCTGCCGTGAAACCCGGGCTCCCCGCCCTCTTGGAACCCGAATCTCGATCGGCGTCGATCTGGTAGTATGCGGCGGATTTCACGCGCCGTTGCTAGATCGTCTGACGCATCATTGCGAGATATTCCAAATGAACGGCGAAAGCTACCGCTTCCGCGAGTCGATGAAGA
>CAYUIQ010000098.1:0-28698 GCA_964444795.1 uncultured Planctomycetaceae bacterium | reverse complement strand
TTTCGCCCTTGGTCGTTTCTACTTCGTAAATTACCGTTGGCGCAGTAGTGATAAGCCCCAAGTCATATTCCCCTTTTTAAACGGCCAGCTAAACGGGTTGATACTCCAGCGGATCGACCAAACCCGCTTCGGCAAACCCGGCCAATCGCAACTGGCAGGCATCGCACCGGCCACAGCTTCGCCCGCGGTCGTCGGGGTCGTAGCAGGTGTGGGTTACGCCGTAATCGATTCCCAACTCCGTGCCCTGGAGAATGATTTGGGCTTTGCTCATGCGAATCAAGGGGCTGTGGATGACAAACCGCAGCGTACCCTCCACGGAAGCCTTGGTCGCCAGGTTGGCCATTTTCTCGAACGCCTCGATATACTCCCCCCGACAGTCGGGATACCCGCTGTAGTCGACCGCGTTGACCCCGATGAAAATGTCGCCGGTGCCGATCACCTCCGCGTGGGCCAGGGCCAGCGACAGCAACACGGTGTTGCGAGCCGGCACATAGGTGACGGGAATCTGCTGGGCCGTCTGCCCGGCATCGCGGTCCTTGGGTACCTCGATCCGATCGGTCAGCGCACTACCGCCGAAAGTACGCCCATCGATACGCACCGTCACGTGTTGCCGCGCGCCCAACGCCTTGGCCACCCGGTTGGCCGCTTCCAACTCGAATCGATGCCGCTGGCCGTAGTCGACCGACAAGGCGTACAGATCGAAGCCTCGGGCTGCCGCGATGGCCCCGGTGGTGGCCGAGTCGAGACCCCCGGAAAGCAGCAGAACGGCCCGTTGGTTCAT
The DNA here is from genome assembly GCA_964444795.1 of uncultured Planctomycetaceae bacterium. Taxonomy (GTDB): domain Bacteria; phylum Planctomycetota; class Planctomycetia; order Pirellulales; family Thermoguttaceae; genus JABMRP01. The sequence goes on along the minus strand of CAYUIQ010000098.1, from coordinate 27,917 downwards.
GGTAGTCTCTGCCAGGGTGTTGAAAAAGGGGACCGGCACGAAGGGCACTGCCGACCGCTATGTCATTGTACCGCAGTGGGTTGCGATTCGCAGCCGCTGCTTGAGTTTTCTTCGCGGCTGCGGAGCATCGACCGGCGACTTGCGGAAGACTTGCATATCTGCAATCATATTGTATGTGTGATGCATGTTCGCAATACTCGCGAGACAGCATGAGTCCCGAACAGTCCCCCTCCAGGGGGGCGCTATGAGCCGTGAGTAAGATGTCCGAAGAGCAATTTCGAGAGGTCATCCTCGATTCGATCGCCGATGGTGTGTTCACGGTCGACGGCGACTGGAACATCACTTCCTTCAATCGGGCGGCGGAACAGATCACGGGTGTTGCGCGCGAGCAAGCCATCGGCCAAAAGTGCTTTGACGTCTTCCATGCCAACATCTGTGAGGCTGCGTGCGCTCTGCGCGAGACGATGCAAAGCGGGCGGCAACGAGTGGGCCGGCGGATCAATATCCTCAATAACCAGGGTGAGAAGATTCCCATCAGTATCAGTACGGCCGTGTTGCGAAATGAAAGCGGGGAAGTGATCGGAGGTGTGGAGACATTCCGCGATTTGTCGGCGGTCGAACTGCTGCGCCGGGAGATCAACGAGCGTTACACGTTCCACGACATTATCAGCAAGAACCATGAAATCCGCCGGATCCTCGGCATCTTGCCCGACATTGCCGCGAGCAATAGCACCGTACTGATCGAAGGCCCCACCGGGTCGGGCAAGGAACTGTTTGCCAAGGCGATTCACAGTCTGAGCGGGCGAACCCGGCGGAAGTACGTGGCCGTCAACTGCGGCGCCTTGCCCGACACACTGCTGGAGTCCGAACTGTTTGGATACAAGAAGGGCGCTTTCACGGACGCCAAGAAGGACAAGCCCGGCCGGTTTGCACTGGCGGAGGGTGGAACGCTGTTTCTCGACGAGATCGGCGACATTTCCAGTGCCCTGCAGGTCAAGCTCTTGCGGGTTCTTCAGGAGAAGGAATATGAACCGCTGGGGGCCACCGCGACGACCAAGACGAACGTGCGGGTGATCACGGCGACGAACAGGTCCTTGGCGGACCTCGTGGGGCGAGGCACGTTTCGCGAGGACCTCTACTACCGGCTCAACGTGCTGAAGATTGTGCTCCCCCCGCTGTCGCATCGCCGGGAGGACATCCCGCTGCTGGTGGATCACTTCATTCGCAGGTTCAATGCCCAGCAAGACAAGCAGATCGACGGCATCTCAGAGGAGGCACTGGGGGTGTTGATGGGCCATGCCTTTCCCGGCAATGTGCGAGAGTTGCAGAACGTGATCGAGCACGCCGTTGTGCTCTGTCGCGAAACCCGCATCGAGATCGAGTGCTTGCCGGCGGAGTTGCGGCAAGAGATGCCTGGTGGCAGAGTCGGCGAATCCAAATCGGCCAGTGGCCCGTTGCTGGAAGCGGAAGCGGCGGTGATCTTTCGCGCACTGCAAAGGCACTCCGGTCACCGCGGCAAGACGGCCGCAGGGTTGGGAATCGACAAGACCACGCTGTGGCGGAAGATGAAGAAATATGGGATCACCCATCCGTAAGTGGTGTTTCTGACCACCGCTGCGTATCCGCAAGCCAGTGCAATGCATGGCATTGCAGTTCTGCAATGGCGTCGTGCCCGGGCACGTTTGGGCGCTTTCGCTGTATCTCTTGTTCTCTAAACGACTTGTGGCGTTTCTTTCCGCGGGTTACCGAACGGCACGCCTGTTGCTAGCCATTAGGCTGACACCTGCTCCCCACGGGTGTGACCGGGCTGGAACCGGCACGGCTTGGGGAGAAGATCAACGCAAAGGAGAACCGGGCCTCCATGGGCAAGAAAGGGAAATATAGCTTCTACGTTGAGGACAAAGCCCTTGAAGTGACGGAGCGACCGCGGAGATTCCTCGAGGCCTTTGCCGCCGTTCTGGAGCATTCCAACTACGGCCTTCCCCTGGAAGTGTACACGCGTCTTAGCACCAAGTGCAGCCGATGCGCCGCGAGTTGCCAACTCTATCAAACGACCGGTGAAGATCGAGATATCCCCTGCCATCGCTCCGAACTCTTGCTGAAGATCTTCCGGCGGTATTTCACGAAGTCAGGCCTCTTGAAAGCCAGGGTGTTTGGTGGCTTTACTTTAACTGACGAGTATCTCGACGAGTTGGGCGAAGCCGTTTACCGATGCACGGCGTGCCGGCGATGCAAATCGACCTGCCCGATGGGCATCGACCATGGGCTGGTCACGCACTTGGCTCGATGGTTGCTTTCCGAGATCGACGTCATCCCCAAGGCTTTGCTGGTTGCGACCCGCGTACAGCTCGAGGGAGTGGGCAACACGTCGGCCATTCCGGTCCCCGCGCTGAAGGACACGTGCGAGTTCCTCGAGGAGGAATTCCAGGACCTCTACCACAGGGACGATATCAAATTTCCCATGGACGTGGAGGGAGCCGAGTACGTGTTTTTCCCCGCCGTTTCCGACTACCTCTTGGAGCCGGACACACTGATGGGCAACGCCGCGGTCATGCATGTGACCGGAGGCTCCTGGACCATCGGCACGGGCAACTACGACGGGATTAACTACGGCCTGTTCTATAGCGACCGGATGATGGAGCGAATCGTTAAGAACGTGGTCGCCGAAGTACGTCGCCTGGGCGGCAAGAAGATCCTCGTCGGGGAGTGTGGCCACGCGACGCGCAGCGCCTGGTTCGTACCCACCTTCTGCGGCCCGGACGCACCCGAGGTGGTGAACTGCCTGCAATACGCCTGGGACCAACTTCGGGCGGGAAATATCCCCTTGAAGGAGGAGCGAATCGAGGAGCGGGTAACGTACCACGACCCGTGCAACATCGCCCGGGCCGGCCGGATCACCGAAGAACCTCGAGAAATCCTCAATGCAATTTGCACGGATTTCGTGGAAATGACCCCCAACCGCACGGAAAACTACTGCTGCGGCGGGGGCGGCGGGACCGTTTCCATCGACGAGATCCGCGCATTTCGCACCGGCCTTATGGGCAAGCGGAAGGCCGAACAGATCCGCGCCACCGGCGCAAAATATCTGGTCTCCCCTTGTGCGAATTGTAAGAAGCAGCTCAAGGAGGTCTGCGAGGACAATGGATTGGATGAGGTCGAGGTCGTCGGCCTGCACGACCTGTTGTTGAAGGTCATCGATTTCGATACCGGCCGGAGCGCGACCGGCTCGAAGGATGCCCAAGCTCACACGGTGAAGACGGAAGAAGGAGAAGGAACCTGATGGAATTCTGGTTAGCGTGGGCGAGAGGGCCCGCTTTCCTCTTCGCATTCAGTTTTATGCTGCTGGGCTTGGCCCGCCTCGTGGCTCTGACCGCGTGGGAGATGGCAAGAGCAATGCGCCGCGCGGGGGACAAAACGCTTCCCTATCGCCAGGTACTCACGGCTACGTTGAAATGGCTGCTTCCATTCGACAAGTTGAAGGACCGGCTCTTGCTCGGCTTGACCTCGCTGACGTTCCATATTGCGATCCTGATCGTGCCGGTCTTCCTGGCCGGGCACATCGCCCTCTGGGCCCGTGGCTTGGGCATATCCTGGCCGGCAATCCCCAACCCGTTGGCCGACGTGCTGACGATCGTTGCCATTGTCATGGCGGTCGCTCTGGTGATCCAGCGCGCGGCCGCACGGCCGACGCGGGCGCTATCCAGATTTCAGGACTACGCCATCCCGCTGGTGGTTGCCGTGCCATTTGTCTCCGGATTCTTGGCGATGCACCCTCTGGCCAGTCCGTTCTCGTATGAGGCGACTCTCTTTGTCCACGTCATGAGTGCGAATCTGGTCTTTGTGCTGATTCCGATCACGAAGCTGAGTCACATGGTGTTGATCCCCGGTGTTCAAATGGTGTCGGAAGTGGCCTGGCACTGGCCACCCGACGCGGGTAGCAAGGTGGCCGTGGCGCTGGGAAAGGAGAACGAGCCGATATGAGTACTTGGGCGATCCTGACTGACACAACCCGTTGCACTGGGTGCGAGGAGTGTGTCAAGGCGTGCAAAATTGCCAACGATTTGGGCAAGGACGTCCCTCGTCGCTGGAAACAGCGTATCGATGACCTTTCCTCCACCCGATACACAACCATTGTGCGCCGTCCGGGAGGTCACAACGTCCGCCAGCAGTGTCGCCACTGCCTGGAGCCGGCCTGTGTCTCGGCTTGCCTCGTCGGTGCCCTGCGGAAGACTCCCGAGGGGCCGGTTACTTACGACCCCGACAAGTGCATGGGCTGCCGTTATTGCATGACGGCGTGTCCGTATGGCATTCCCCGCTACGACTGGGAGCAGCCGGTCCCGGAAGTCCGCAAATGTAACATGTGCCATGACCGTCTGCTGCAAGGCGAGCAGCCGGCTTGCGTGGAGGCCTGTCAGCAGAAGGCGACCATCTTCGGCCCCCGCGACGAGTTGCTTGAAGAGGCACGTCGGCGAATCCGCGAAGCGCCGGACAAGTATATCGACAAGGTGTTCGGAGAGACCGAAGTCGGTGGAACGTCGGTGATCTACATCTCCGATATCCCGCTCGACTTCCTCGGCTGTCAGCCGGATCTTGGTGACAAACCCCTGCCGGACCGCACTTGGGCGGCACTGTCCAAAGTTCCTTATCTGGTTGGCGGTGTGGCTGGTGTGATGACGGGTACTTGGTGGATCATCGGTCGGCGCATGAAGCTCGCGGAGGAGGCGAAGCGGTTGTCCATGCCTGGTGAGGAAATTCACCGAGAAGGCCCGGAAGGCACGCCATCGACAGAAAACGACGAAGAGAAACAGGGCACATGAATACGAGACTGGCCAGCGTGAAGACAATTCTCTGGGCGCTGATGGGCGTATTGGCCGTGGTCACGGTGGCCCGTTTCTGGGGCGGACTCGGCACGGCCACTTCGCTGTCCGACGTCACGCCGTGGGGCTTCTGGATCGCCTTTGACGTGATGTCGGGCGTGGCGTTGGCGGCGGGGGGATTCGTCCTGGCGGGCACGGTCTACATTTTCCACTTGGAAGATTATCGCCCCTTTGTCCGACCCGCCATTCTCACCGCGTTGTTGGGCTATCTGGCCGTGGCCGTGGGGCTGCTCTACGATCTCGGTCTGCCGTGGCACATCTGGCATCCGATGATCCACCCGCAATACCATAGCGTGTTGTTCGAGGTGGCCATGTGCGTCATGCTGTACCTGACCGTGCTATCCCTGGAGTTCGCCCCGGTCGTCTTGGAATATCGCTGGTTCGACCGACCGCTGTTCCGAAAGATCCATCAGTGGTTGCACAGCGCCGTGATTCCCCTGGTGATCGCGGGAATCGTGCTTTCGACGTTACACCAGTCTTCGCTGGGCTCGTTGTTCCTGATCACGCCGTATCGTCTGCATCCGCTTTGGTACAGCCCGATCATTTGGGTCCTCTTCTTCGTCTCCGCCGTGGCCCTGGGACTGATGATGGTCACCGCCGAGTCGCTCTTCTCCGGCTGGCTGTTCCGACACAAGCTCAAGACGGATCAGTTGGCCGGCCTGGGAAGGGCCGCCTCGTTGGTGTTGTTTTTGTACGCTGGCCTGCGGCTGGGAGATCTGGCCGTGCGGGGCGTCCTGGGACTGGCCTTCGACGGCTCCTGGCAGGCGCTGCTTTTCCTCTTCGAGTTGTCGGTCAGCGCGCTGATTCCAGCGACGCTCTTGTTGTTCCGCCGGGTGCGTACCAGCAAGGCGGGTCTTTCGATCTGTGCGGGCCTAACGGTTCTAGGGATGATCGGATACCGCTTCGACGTCTGCATTATCGCCTTCGCGCGTCCGGAAGACATGCCCTACTTCCCGAGTTGGATGGAACTGGCGGTGAGCCTCGGTATCGTGGCGGGCGTTCTGTTGGTGTTTCTGTTCCTTGTCGAGCGGCTGAGAGTCTTCTCGGACGGACATGCACCCGAAGAGAGTACGGCACCGGATGACTCCGCCGAGGTGGACTACAGTCCGGCCGGCGCGCGAGGCTTGATGCCGGATTCGCTCGGCGCGCCGCGGCGTAACTCGCTTGCCGCCATTGCCGCTGCCGCGGTGACCGTGGCGTTTCTCCCCGCCGATCTCTGGTCGGGGACGCAACTGCCGGCGACCCCGGTATCCGCCACGCGAACCATCGACGGCTGGTTTCAATGGCGAGAGGACGGGCCCTGGCATGACATTTCTCTCGACGAACCGCAATGCGACTCCTTCACCGAGCGGCTTCCGCTAATGCTGATCGACGGCAACCGAGACGGGCGGATGGTTCTCTTTCCTCACAAAAACCACGTCGCATCGCTTGGCGATTCCGAATCTTGCGCCCAGTGCCATCACCTGAACATGCCGTTTGACAAGAACTCTTCCTGTTTCGAATGTCATCGCGACATGTATGTGACGACCGACATCTTCGACCACGAGTCCCACGTCAGCAACCTTCAAGGCAACGAGAGTTGCGCCCGCTGCCATCAAGATCCGGGGGAGATCAAGAGCCGGGAAACCGCCTTGGGTTGCGCCGAGTGTCATGAAGACATGCTGGCGGCCGACTCTCCGGTCAATCCGCCGGAGCATGAACTGCAGGGACTCGCCGTCGGTTATATGGATGCCATGCACGGCCTGTGCATTGGTTGTCACGAGACGACCTTGGAGTACTTTCCCGGCTTTGCGGAATGCGCCAATTGCCACCAGGGCATCGACGCCACGCGATTTCAGCAGATGCAACCTTATGCAGGCAGTCGAAAGTGAGGCCATGGTAACGGAAGATATTCGCAACTGGATGCACGCACGGTTGTGGTACCAGGTGCCGATGAGCATCAGCGTGATTGACCGGGATTACAAGGTCGTGGAAGCCAACCCCCATTTCGCCCGGAGCTACGGCGACTGGCAGGACCGTTCTTGTCACGAAGTCTACAAGGGGCTGTCCCAGCGCTGCGCGAATTGCGCGGCGGCCAAAACATTCGCCGACGGCCTTGTGCGGGAGAGAGAAGAACTTGGAGTGATCCGCGGCGGGAAGCAAACACACTATCTTGTTCACATGATTCCGCTGATCGGCGAAGGCGGAAGGATTTCCCACATCGTCGAGATGTCGACCGATATAACGGGTGTCAAGCGGTTGGAGCAGGAGAAGCTCGACGCCGAACGTCTCGCAGCCGTTGGACAGACCGTGGCCGGTTTGGCACACGGCGTAAAGAACTTGCTGATGGGGATCGACGGCGGGATGTACATGCTCCAGTCGGGCATCGAGCGGGGGGACGCGAGTCGGCTGGTCGATGGTTGGGAGATGCTCAAGGAAGACATGGCGAGGATGACGTCGTTCGTGAAGGAGTTCCTGGAGTTTGCCAAGGGGCGGACTCCGGAAGTGCGATTCGTCGATCCCAATCAGCCCGCCCGGGAAGTCCTCTCGTTGTTTCGTGACACGGCCAAGCTCAAAGGCATCGAAATCAGGGCAAACCTCCCCAAAAGCATCCCCAAAGCCTTCATGGACAAAGAAGGAATCCATACCTGTCTGGCCAACCTCGTGTCCAACGCCCTGGATGCGTGCGACGTGAGCGACAAGCCCCATCGAAACGTGGTGATCTCCACGGATGAGCGAGAAGGAACGCTTGTCTTTGAAGTGGCCGACGACGGCGTGGGAATTGATTACGAGATCCGTAAGAAGATCTTCGCTAACTTTTTCAGTACGAAGGCCACGGGCAAGGGGACCGGCCTGGGGCTCCTGACGACGAGAAAGATCGTGCAAGAGCATGGCGGTACGGTATCGTTCGATTCCACGGAAGGAGCCGGATCCGTCTTTCGCCTCGAATTCCCCCGCGATAGACTTCCGCGACCGACCGAGGACGAGGCGCCCAAGAACAAAAAGAGACCTCCATCACCTGCCCCTTGAAGAGGCAATCCCAGGAGACGTCAATATGGAACGGGCCGCGGACAAAACCATTCTGGTGGTCGATGACGAACCGAATGTGAGGCAGTACCTGAAGACCGTCCTTCAAGACGCCGGCTTCAAGGTGGTTACCGCCGGCGACGGAGTCGAAGCGCTGGAGATCATCAAGGAGAAAGTACCCGACTTCATTTCGCTGGACCTGATTATGCCGAAGAAGTCCGGCCACAAGCTGCTCCATGAACTCAGAAGAAACAAGCGGTGGTCGCGCATCCCCGTGCTCATCGTAACGGCCCACGCCCAAGATGAATTGGGGAAGGCGGATCTGCAGGACCTGCTGGATAGCCGGGTTATGTCGGGGCCCGGTACCTACCTCGAAAAACCGGTGAAGCCTCTGACTTACGTGCAGAGTATCCAGCGGGCGTTGGGAATCGAGGAGGCCGAGGAGACGGCGGACAGAATCAACCTGAAAGAAGAGCTGCGGAATAGCCTACGCAGCGCGAGCCCCGAAGCGCTGCGCAAGGCGCTGGAGGCCCTGAAAAAAACCGAAAACTGACGCCTTTGGGCACCTCAACGGGCCCCCAAGAGCGTCCAGCCAAATAAAAGGAGCGAAGCGATGACCGAGTCGCAACCGGACAAAAAAAAGGTCCTCGTCTTGGACGACGAGCCGCACGTGGTAACGTACCTGCAAACACTTCTGCAAGACAACGGGTATGAGACCGTTTCGGCGTCAAACGGCAGGGAGGGTATGGAGAAGGTGAAAAGCGAGAAGGTGGATCTAATCTGCCTGGATATCTCCATGCCCGAGGAGTCGGGAGTTCGCTTCTATCGCAATCTCAAGGATGATTCCAAATGGTCCGCCACACCGGTCGTGGTCATCACCGCGGTGACCGGATACGGTGGGGATTCGGAACCGTTCAAGCAATTCATCAGTACACGCAAGCAAGTCCCTCCGCCGGAAGCGTTTCTTTCCAAGCCAATCGACAAGCAAGAGTTTCTGGACACGATAGCGAGGCTCTTGTCTTGAAAAGGGATGATCCACTTCACCCGTAGTCGCCGGACATACTCTGAAAGGAAACGGTCGTGAAACAAAATGGACAGCGTTCCGTTGATGTAGCTTCACAGGAAATGATCGAACTCGCTTGCGAGGCGGAGATTCCCATCGCCTGGGACCGGCTTAAGACGCAACATCCACAGTGCCGTTTTGGGCAAGAGGGAGTCTGCTGCAGGAACTGCACGATGGGGCCGTGCCGGATCACGAAGAAGGCGAAGGAGGGTGTCTGTGGCGCGACCGTTGACACGATCGCCGCAAGAAACCTGCTCCGAAGTCTACTTGGCGGTGGAGCGGCCCACTCCGATCACGGACGGGAAATCGTCCACGCGCTGGCTTTGGCGGCTGAGGGCACCTCCAGCGCCTACAAGATCCGGGGGCCCGAAAAGCTCCGCAAACTCGCCGAGGAGTACGGTCTGGCCATCGACGGCCGCGGCGACGAGGAGATTGCCGGCGAACTTGCGGATCTGCTCCTGGTCGAATTCGGCAAGCAGAAAGGGACGCTCGCGAACGTCCTACGTGCTCCTCAGCAGCAACAGAAGAACTGGGCGGCGGTGAACGCCATCCCACGCGGCGTGGATCGCGAGATCGTTACCGGAATGCACATGACGCATATCGGCGTCGACAATGACCCGGAACATCTCCTGATGGGGGCCGTGCGCGCGGCATTGGCCGACGGCTGGGGCGGCTCGATGATTGCCACGGACGTCTCCGACGTCCTTTTCGGCCAACCGCGGCCGCTTCGCTCGCGAGTGAACCTCGGTGTGCTCAAAGAGGACGAGGTCAACCTCATCGTGCATGGCCACGAGCCCACCCTCTCCGACGTGATCGTGGCGGCGGCACGAGACCCGGAACTCCTCGCCCAGGCCCAGGCCCAGGGCGCCAAGGGAATCAATTTGGCGGGCATCTGCTGCACGGCAAACGAGATCCTCATGCGGCACGGCGTTCCGGTCGCCGGCAATTTCCTGCAGCAAGAACTCGCCGTGATGACGGGCGTTGTGGACGTGATGCTGGTCGACGTCCAGTGCGTCTTCCCCGCGGTCACCGAGCTGCAGAAGTGTTTCCATACGAAGGTCATTTCCACAAGCACCAAGGCGAAGTTCCCCGGGGCCACCCACATCGAGTTCCACGAGGAAAAAGCGATGGAAACGGCCAAGGCGATCATTCGGCTTGCCATCGAGAACTTCACTCGCCGGGACCCGGCGAAGGTAAACATCCCGGGCGCCCAGGAACCACTGGTTGCCGGATTCACGACGGAGGTTGTCTTCGAGATCCTTGGCGGTCGATACCGACCCAGCTTCCGGCCTCTGAATGACGGCATCCAAACGGGTCGCCTGCGCGGGGTGGCCGGAGTGGTTGGATGCAATAACCCTAAGTTCCCACACGACGAGTATCATCTGGCGATGGTGAAGGAACTCATTCGCAACGAGGTTCTTGTCCTGCAAACCGGTTGCAGCGCGATCGCCTGCGCCAAGGCGGGTCTGCTTGCCCCCGAGGCCGCCGAGAAGCACGCGGGCAAGGGACTCCGAGAGATCTGCGACGCCGTCGGTATGCCGCCCGTGCTGCACGTGGGAAGCTGCGTGGATAACTCACGGATCCTCACGGCTTGTACTGAGCTCGTGAAGGAAGGCGGTATCGGTGATTCAATCGACAAACTGCCCGTGGCGGGCGCGGCCCCGGAATGGATGAGCGAGAAAGCCATCTCCATCGGCATGTACGTCGTGGCCAGCGGCATCTTCACGGTGGTCAACCCGGCGCTGCCGATTCTGGGAAGCTCCTACGTGGAAAAACTTCTCACCAAGACCTTTGAAGAGCACTTTGGCGCCACTTGGGCCTTCGAGGAAGACCCGATCAAAGCCGCACATCTGATGATCGACCACATCGACCGGAAGCGTGCCGACCTCGGACTGCCGTTGCCGATGTACGAGGTGCCCTATGCTCCGAAGACGGAACAAAACGATGTGAAAACAAGCTGAGTTGCCCCCCGGAGGCGGCAAAGCGAATCGCCATGAACAGAATTTCAGAAGAACAGACCCAGCGCGTTATTCTCGACTCGATCGCTGATGGTGTGTTCACGGTTGATGACGAGTGGAACATCACCTCCTTCAACCGGGCGGCCGAACAGATTACCGGCGTTTCCTGCGATCACGCCATCGGCCAGAAGTGCTTCGATGTGTTTCAAGCCAGCATCTGCCAGGCGGAATGCGCGCTGAGAGAGACGATGAAAAGTGGCCGGCAGCGCGTGGATCAACGGGTGAATATCCTCAACAGCCGAGGTGATCAGATCCCGGTGAGCGTTAGCACGGCCGTATTACGCCGTGAGAATGGGAAAGTGCTCGGAGGAGTGGAGACGTTCCGCGATCTCTCGGCGGTCGAATCGCTCCGCAAGGAGATCGACGAACACTACACGTTTTACGACATTATCAGCAAGAACCACGAGATCCGCCGAATCCTCGGCATTTTGCCGGATATCGCTACCAGCGACAGTACCGTGCTGATCGAGGGGCCCACCGGGTCGGGGAAAGAACTGTTTGCCAAGGCTATCCACAACCTCAGTCGGCGAGCCCGGCGCAAGTGCGTTGCCGTCAACTGCGGTGCGCTGCCCGATACGCTCTTGGAGTCGGAATTATTCGGATACAAAAAGGGCGCTTTCACGGATGCCAAGAGAGACAAAGCGGGCCGGTTCGCGTTGGCCGAAGGGGGAACGCTGTTCCTCGACGAGATCGGAGACATCTCGACGGCGCTGCAGGTCAAACTGCTGAGGATCCTGCAGGAGAAGGAATACGAACCGCTCGGGGCCACCACGACCCATGCCGCAAATGTCCGGGTGATTGCGGCGACGAACCGCTCGCTGGCGGGACTGGTCGGCTGCGGCACCTTTCGCGAAGACCTCTACTACCGGCTGAACGTGCTGAGAATCTCGCTACCCCCGCTGGCCAGACGGCGCGAGGACATCCCACTCCTGGCAAGTCACTTCATGCACCGCTTCAGTGTGCAGCAGGGCAAGCAAATCGAGGGAATCTCCGAGGACGTGCTCAGCCTGCTGATGGACTACGAGTTTCCCGGGAACGTGCGTCAATTGCAGAACATCATCGAACATGCCGTCGTATTGTGCCGCGATCGCCGCATCGAGGTCCATTGCCTGCCGGCGGATTTGCTTCAAGAGGCCTCCGGTCACGCCGGCGGCGCCTCGCGGTCGGCTGGCGGTCCGTTATTGGAGGCGGAAGCCGCGACGATTCTTCAGACGCTGCGCCACCACGACGGTCATCGTGGGAAGACGGCGGCGGTGCTGGAAATCGACAAGGCCACACTCTGGCGAAAGATGAAGAAGTATGGCATCACTTATCCGTGATTGCCGTCTATGTCGAACCATTGCGCCACCGCAATGACACCGTGCATACCCTTGCAACGACGCAATCTCCATCTCGGTCCGAAGGGACAGCCGCCGCCATCGCATCTTTCGGCACCGATATGACTTATGGAGTGTTTCTCCGTTAATCGGAAAATGGCACGCGTGTTGCACTCATGGTGAACAGAAAGGTTTGTCGCCATGAAGATCGCCATTCCCACTTTTCAAGGTCGAGTCTCGCCGCGGTTCGATTGTGCTCGGGCTGTCCTGGTGGTGACCATTGATGAGGATAAACCATCAGGGCGTCAGGAGTTTAGGACCTCTAATTGGGTTCCGCATGAGCGCATCAAAAAACTGCTCGAACTCGGCGTGGATACAGTCATCTGCGGTGGCATCGATCGGTGGTCGGCCACGTCGCTTCAATCCGCGGGTGTCACCGTGTATGGCTGGGTTACCGGCGAGATTGAAGATGCGCTCTCCGCCTTGCTCCGCGGTGAGTTGGATGCCGAGGCTGCGATGGGGGGCCGTGGCCGGCGCGGATGTCGGCGACTTCCCGGCGATGAGGTTACCGGCACGGGGTCACCCGATCCGGGCCAGGGCATAAGACGGAGGTCCAGACGCGGGGCGGAGCGGCAAAACGAAGGTGAGAATGGCAATTCCGTCGGCTTACGGAACGACTGAAGTTCAAAGAGCCGCAACAATCGAAAAACGTCAATACCCCGTAGCGGGTTGTTGGTAGGGTCGCGAACATGGCGGCGTCGCGACCAGAACCTATGAAATCATCCCGTCACAACAGGAGAGTAATCAATGTCGGCAAACGGAAACGGACCCAACAGCGTTCTGGCTATCGCGATTCCCGTCGCGGGTGGCCGCTTGTGCATGCACTTCGGGCATTGCGAACAGTTTGAAGTGTTCGACGTGGATACCGCGGACAAGAAGATTCTGCGCTCGCGACAAATCGACCCGCCACCTCACCAGCCGGGCCTGCTTCCACGATGGCTGCATGAAAAGGGAGTGAATCTTGTTATTGCCGGCGGCATGGGAGGACGCGCCCAAAGCATCTTCGCCGAGCACGGAATTGAGGTCATCGTCGGGGCCCCCGCCGAACCACCCGAGAGCCTCATCCGGAGTCATCTCGAAGGTATCCTGCACACGGGGGAAAATACCTGCGACCACTAAACGGGAGCGAAGCACGTTTTGAAAACACAAATGCTTGAAAGGAGATTCGTTATGCCACGTGGCGATGAAACAGGACCGCAAGGAGAAGGCCCCAGGACCGGCAAAGGTAAAGGCCGCTGCGGCAGTGGAAATGAAAAGACCCGCGGCCGGGGCCAAGACCGTGGACGCACCCAGGGACAAGGTAAAGGTCGTGGCCAAGCACAGGGGCGGGGCCGCGGACAGAATCAGTGAACGTCTTTGAAGAAAGGAACTGGTAGTAGCGGGAGAAAATTCCGGAAAGCCAGTAACACAACTCCGGCGAGCCGCGCGGCAGATTGCCGTGTCTGAGGGTCTGGGACGGGTGATCTGCGACGGCTCGCCGGGCATTGGCTGCCTCGTGATCGCGTCGCTAACCGGGGCCAGCCTGACCCTGATCGTCGCGATATGGCATCGAGCAGAGAAGCGTTTACGAACTGGCACGCCTTCCCGGCGGGGTGGCCTGACTCAAGTAGAAGTGAAGTAGAAAGACCTGAAAGGTAGTCCGAGTTCTGGAGTGAGAGAATGAAAAACATCGATTTACCCATTCAAAGCGGAGTCTCCCCGCAGGCCTCGGAGCGTTTCCAACGGCCACGCAACTACGGCCCATTGGACCGGTTCGACGGTCACGCCCAAATCACCGGCCCTTGCGGCGACACGATGGAATTCTGGCTCCGCATGAATGCGGGGCGGATCGCGGAGGCGAGTTTCACGACCACCGGTTGCGGCACCTCGCAGGCGGCGGGCAGCATGGCGACCGAACTTGTCATGGGCCGGTCGCCGACGGAAGCCGCCCGGATTGAGCAAGCCGACATCCTGGCGGCCTTGGGGGGCTTGCCGAAAGAATCGGAGCACTGCGCCCTGCTCGCCTCGGACACGCTCAAGGCCGCGGCCGAGGATCTCGAAAGCCGAAAGGCCGACAACTCGCCGGATTGCCAACAGTGCGACTCGGCTACGTGCTCGTCGAAGGATCGGCGCCAGGACGAATCGGAGGGGCAGTTCCGCCAACGACAGGCCCTGGCCCGGAGAATGTGCAAGATCGGCCACAAGATCCTCGTCCTCTCCGGTAAAGGTGGCGTCGGCAAGAGCACGGTTGCCGCCAACCTCGCGACGGCGTTGGCCCAAGCCGGCCGGCGCGTCGGGCTTTTGGATATCGACGTGCATGGGCCCAGTATCCCGAAATTGATGGGGGTGGAGACGGGACAAGTCCAAGGGACCGAAGAGGAACTTCTGCCGGTCAAAGTGAGTGACAACTTGGCCGTGATGTCGATTGGATTCTTGCTTCGTTCCGATCGAGAACCAGTGATCTGGCGAGGACCGCGAAAGCACGGGGTCATCCGCCAGTTTTTGGCGGACGTGGCCTGGGGGCAACTCGATTACCTCGTGGTCGATGCGCCGCCCGGCACGGGGGACGAACCGATGTCCATTGCGCAGCTTGTCGGCTCGCCTGCCGAAGCGATCATTGTCACGACTCCCCAGGAAGTTGCCATTTCCGACGTCCGTCGCTGCGTGACGTTTTGCAGCGAGGTGTCATTACCCGTTATGGGAATTCTCGAGAACATGAGCGGGTTGTTGTGCCCGAAGTGCGGGGAGAGAATCGATCTATTCAAGCGGGGGGGTGGCATGGCGCTGGCCCTGGAGATGGGTGTCCCATTTCTTGGGCAGATCCCCATCGATCCTCGGGTCGTCATGGCGGGAGATGCCGGAAGGCCGCTATTGCGCGACGGGCCTCAATCACCGGCCGCCGAGGCGTTTTTCGACGTGGTCGACTCGATCCTGACTGCCCAACACGATGGACATGGGTTGCCGTAAACGAAAAACTTGCGGAGGAGCTTAAAACATTGTAACCACCGAGTGATGAAGTAGAATAGGGGAATGGTTTTGCCCCGGCAATGCGGCCGGGCGAATTCTGGTTTCCGTGACCCACATAAGGAGAAGGACAGATGCGACGACGAGACATCCTCAAGGCTGCGCTGATCACCCCCGCGGCGATGATGATTCGACCTTTCGGCACCATGGCGGACGCTGCTGAAGAATGCAGCAAGGAAAAGGAGCCTGGCGTCTGTGTTTTGTGCTGCAAGTGCGGACAGATCAAGGGATCGGAACTGTGCTGCAAAGCCGGCGCGGAGAAGTGTTCCAAGTGTGGATTGCACAAGGGTTCACCCGGTTGCTGCCGATTGGGCGGTGCAAAGAAACCCGTCCGCCTGTGTACCTACTGCGGTCAAATCAAAGGTTCGGACAAGTGCTGCAAGCCGGGCACCGTGAAATGCAAGAATTGCGGCCTGGACAAGGGCTCGCCAGGCTGCTGCAGGATCAAGAAAGAAGCGAAGCCCGCATAGGTGATTCGCCGCACATGCAAGTGGCGAGGCGAGGAGGTAGACACCGAATCGTCGTCGCCACTGCAATGTGCAGCGTGTCGAGGCGAGCATGATGCCATCCCCCGCGCGGGCATTGACAACCGGCAATATCAAGAACGGACACGTGCCCGATATGAGAACCCTTGCTACATTCATCGGCGTCGCCACACTGGCTGCCTGCCCGTGTGCAGGGTGGGCTCAGCAGTCGGCCGCTCCCGCGAACATCAGGAGTGAGCGATCGCTTCCGTCCCGCTACCCCTACGTCGTCGAAGACGTTCTCGCGCTCTGCAGGCCGGCCAAAGGCTTCTGGGTCGATCTCGGGGCTGGCAAAGGACAGGTTGCGATCCCGCTGATCGAAGCCACCGGCAACCCGGTTGTCATGCTCGACCCCGACAGAGAAGCGATGGCCGAAGGCCTCAAGATCGCACGAGAGAAGAAACTCGAAAACCGCCTCTCTGCCGTGGTCGGGTGCGCCGAGGCAATGCCCTTCCCGGACAATACGGTGGACCTCGTCGTGAGCCGGGGCTCGATCTTCTTCTGGGACGATCCGGTCAAAGGGCTGCGTGAGGTCTATCGTGTCTTGCGACCGGGCGGCAAGGCGTACATCGGCGGTGGTGCCGGAAGCGGCTACCCGAAATGGGCCGTCGAGAAACTGATTCAGCAGCGGAAAGATAAGATGCAAGAAGACGCGTCCGGTAAGTGGATGCGATTTATTGAGCTTCGACGTCCCGAACAAATGACGCGATGGGCGAAAGAATCCGGACTGCACGAGTTCGAAGTGATGGGCAAGGGAGCGATTTCCGGCGAGGATAAGAGAACTGGCCAGGGCGTATGGCTTTTGCTGGAGAAAAAGCCGGAAGATCGAGGCGATCATGGTTCATAATCTTCGAATCACCGCGCTGGCCGAGAATACCGCCCGGGGGGCCAATCTCCTCGGCGAACACGGCTTGGCCTTTTGGATCGAGGCCGATGGGCGTTGCATCCTGTTCGATACGGGACAGGGAAAAGTGCTTCACCACAATGCTCAACATCTGAATGTCCCCCTGGATGCGGCCGAGATGATCGTCATCAGTCACGGCCACTTCGATCATACGGGCGGGCTGAAGGACGCGCTGGATACGGCCGGGCAAATCGACCTCTACTTGCACCCGGCCGCGTTGGAAAAGAAGTACCATCGGGAGAAGACGCCTCCACATCGCAGCATTGGAATCCCGCACCTGGATGAGCAGGCGTTGCGCGAGCGAACGCGGAATCTGGTGTGGGTCGGTGAACCGGCGAAGTTGATGGAAGGAGTCCATTTAACGGGCGAAATCCCGCGCCGCAACGACTTCGAGGATACCGGCGGCCCATTCTGCCGCGACGAGTCATGCACGAAAGCGGATCCCCTGCGCGACGACCAGGCGATGTACATCGAGACGCCTGCCGGGACCGTCGTGGTGCTCGGGTGTGCCCACGCCGGTGTGGTCAATACGCTGGATTACATTGCCGAGCTGACGGGTCGCGACCGGATCCACGCGGTGCTCGGCGGCATGCATCTGATACGCGCAACCGCAAAACGGCTGGTGGCGACGATAGCCGCGCTCAGGCGGTACCATGTCCGGAGGATCGGTACCGCGCATTGCACGGGCACGCGGGCCACGAGCTATCTGTGGTCCCAGTTGCCCGACGAGTGTTTCGAGTGTTCGGTTGGATCGGTATTCAACATCGAGTCATAAGGAACGTGTCTTACCACCTAGTAGGAGTCTAGACGATGAAGATCAGTATGCGGACCGTCGTGTTTGGAATGGCGTGCTTCTGAACGGGGTGGCTGGCCTGCCTGGCATTTCAATGGCTGGTGGGCTGGTAAGTGGCCAGTTGGCCGCGCGAATCCGTTCGTTTCCGAAATGAATCCGTTGGTCGGCAAACACGCCGGGAAGTGGTTTTCGAGTTTCCACTTCCTTTTGGCGAAGGAGAATCCCATGAGACGTTTTTCTACGATTGTGTTGCTGCTTTTCTTTCTCGGCACGTGGTCCACGGAGACAACGCGAGCCGAAGACGCTGAGGGAGAAGAAACGGTGAAAGAGTACACGGTTCATCCGATCGGTTGGGTGAGGAAGGCGGAAGGGCGAACCACGATCGTAGTGGACAAGAAGTACCAAGCGGGTCTTATGGGACTGGAGAATTACGCGGAGGTTTGGGTGTTGTACTGGTTCGATCGCAACGACACACCCGAGAAGCGATCGATCCTTCAAGTGCATCCCCGTGGAAATACAGACAATCCCAAGCGAGGCGTGTTCGCCACACACTCACCGGTTCGTCCCAATCTGATCGCCATGACCCGGTGCAAGATCATTTCGGTGAAGGACAATATCATCGAAATCGAAAGCATCGACGCGTTTCCCGATACACCAGTCCTAGACCTAAAGAACTAGATTGCTCCCGAAACTCATATTGGCGGACGTCCCCACACAAGCAGTATTACTGGTTTGGAAAATGTAATATTACCCTGTTTTTCCCCCCAGCACTTGCCGATAACTGAAGCAGCGTGCCCTTGCTGTCCCACTGAAGCGCCGAGGTGTCTGATGTTTCGCCGATTACTCGCCTTGCTGCTTTGTTCCGCGTGTCCGGTTCTGGTGCTTTCGCTTGGCGGCGGGCCGGTCCTCGCCCAGCCGATGGTTCCGCTGGAGCGGCAATTCATCGAAGAGGCCCGGCGGGGTGAACCTCGTGAACGCGACTGCCTGTTCCAACCGTTCCTGCACGGCCGAGATGGACTCCAAGCGGAGTACCTCTACATCGGCGAGGTCTTCACCAACACGCGAGGCGGCATCAACACCAGGAACGCCACCCGATACAAAGGCAACTTCGACCTGCTGCTGACTGCGAACCTCGACCAACTGGATCTTCTCCCCGGCGGGATCGTGTACCTTTACGGAAACCATGGTCACGGGCGCGGCATCACCGAGGATTTCGTGGGAGATTATCAGGGGATCAGCAACATCGACGGCCTCAACACGATGCAAATGGCCGAGTTCTGGTGGGAGATCCCCCTGCTGGACGAGTTTCTGCGCGTGCGGCTGGGAAAACAGGACGCCAATCACGACTTCGCCGTGGTGGGGTTGGCCGAAGACTTCGTCAACGGCTCCTACGGACAGCATCCGAACATTCCCATGCCCTCCTGGCCGGACGGGGCCATGGGCGTGGCCACCTTCTTTCAACTAGCGGACCGGCTGGAATTGCGGGCCGGCGTTTGGGACGGTGTGGCCGACGGGCGGACTTGGGGGTTTTCCGGAACGGGTGAAACGATCACCATGCTCGAGGTGAAAACACAGTACGAGTTGCCCGACGCACTGCCCGGGGAATTCCATGCCGGCGTGTGGTATCACAGCGGCCCGTTCGGCGACCTCGACGGTAGTCCGATTTGCACGGGAAATCACGGCGCCTACCTGGGAGCGCAGCAGGCGGTTTTCCGCGAAGGCGGCCACGAGGAAGACGACCAGGGCCTGGACGTATTCGTCCAATACGGTTGGTCCCGGGAGGATCGCAGTGAAGTTCCCCACTACGTTGGCGGCGGGCTGGTTTACAGAGGGCTGCTTCCCAACCGGGGCAAGGATCTGATGGGTGTGGCTGTCGCACATGCCGTTTTCAGCGATCTGCTGGTCAACCAGTCTGCCGAGACGAACATCGAGTTGTTCTACAAGCTCCGACTTGCCCCCTATTTCATGATCCAGCCTGATCTACAGTACGTTGCCAGCCCCGGCGGCACGCATCGCGACGCATTGGTCGCCGGTTTGCGGTTTGAGGTCAACCTCTAGCCCGATTGTCTACTTGCATTGAGAATTGGCTACACTGCGTTCGAAGCGAACACGCCGCGTCCATGAGCGGCAAGGCTTGGCGCGGCTCGATACCCCCCACCCATCGGGAGACACACCATGAAAAAAACAGTGCTCGCCATCTGCCTGATCGCGTTTCTCGCCTTTTGTTTGGCAAACGACGAGGCGGAGTCCCATTTTCAGGTTCTGATTCCTTCCGAGGATGTTGTCGCTACACCGGGCACGATCGTTGACCTGGACATCATCTTCACGCATCCCATGGAACAGGGCCCGGTGATGGAGATGGGCGAGCCGCGGCGGATCGGGGTGCTTGTGGACGGAAAGAGGTCCGACCTGGGGAAGGGACTGAAGGTTCGAAAGGTGGACGGCAAGACGGCGTACACCTGTCCTGTCCGCGTAACACGGCCCGGTGATTACATTTTCTTCATCGAGCCGGCACCGTATTGGGAACCGGCCGAAGAGAAGATGATCATCCACTACACCAAAGTCGTCGTCGACGTGATGGGGGCCGAAGAGGGTTGGGACGCCATGGTCGGTTTTCCGGTCGAGATTGAGCCGCTGGTCCGCCCTTTCGGACTCTGGACCGGTAACGCGTTTCGGGGAATCGTCAAGAAGAACGGCAAGCCGGTCCCCTTCGCCGAGATCGAGGTCGAATACTATAACGAAGGCAACCGGGTGAAGATTCCCAACGACGCGTTGATCACGCAAGTCGTCAAAGCCGACGCGCTGGGTGTTTTCTCCTACACCATGCCCCGCGCCGGTTGGTGGGGATTCGCCGCGCTGGTCGACGGCGACGAGAAGATGAAAAGCCCCGACGGCGAGATGGTCGACGTGGAACTCGGGGGGCTGATCTGGGTGAAAACGGTTGACATGGAAAGCGAGTAGGGAAACGATGCACAAGGGGCTTCCCGTGCCTAAGCTGCTTTGGATACTCATCTTCCTGGCCACGCCGTTCTGTTCCTCGACGGCGTTTGCTCACACGATGTACCTCTTCGCCGAAGCAGACGGCGCCACGATCCGCGGCGAGGCCTATTTCCGCGGCGGCACACCGGTTCGCAATGCGACCGTTACGGCGTTCGATCCGGCGGGCGAAGAGATCGGGCAAGCCCAGACCGACGAGCAGGGAGTACTCACGTTGGAAGCCCGCTTCCGCTGCGATCATCGCCTGTGCGTGCAAACCGCCGACGGCCACGGAGCGGAGTTCCTGCTTCAAGGCAATCAACTTCCGGCAGACTTACCCTTGCGAGGCGAGGCGCCCAACTCGTCCGAAAACTGCGGCACCGGAAGCGAAAAACGCCCACCCACCGCCGCGGACGAGCCGGGCGAAACGCCCGAGGCCGCGAACGATTCGGAGCAACTGGAATCGATCCTCCGCCGGATCGATCAGCTTCAAGAGAGACTCAGCGCGTACCAAAACGAAATCCGGCAGGAGCAGCAGCGGACCCGATTTCGCGATCTCCTCGGCGGCATCGGCTGGATCCTGGGGATTGCCGGGATTGCCTTCTATCTGCACGCGTTGCGACGTGGGCAGTCCAGCGGAGGTGCTTGATGTTTGGCCGACTCGACACGGCACACGACCGGCGCCATGCCCATTCGTACAAACGTTTGTTCCCAACCGGAAGCACCGTGCTTCCGCAAGAAAAGGAGTTGTCTGAATGTCGAATCCCATGAAAGTTGTCATTATCGGTGGTGTGGCCGCCGGACCGAAGGTGGCAGCCAAGGTCGTTCGCCTTATGCCTGACGCGGAGGTCACGATTGTCGAAAAGGGCAGCTTCCTATCCTATGCCGGGTGCGGGTTGCCGTACTACGTTTCCGGCGTGGTGAAGGAGCGGATGGAACTCATGTGTACGCCGGTGGGGGTGGTTCGCGACGCCGTGTTCTTTCAAAAGGTCAAGAATATCCGTGTCATGGGCCAAACCGAAGCCACAAAGGTCGACCCGGCCGGCAAACGCGTGCAAGTGCGCAGCCGAGGCGGCAGTACGGAGTCGTGGTTGGACTACGACAAGTTGGTCCTTGCAACCGGCGGTGTCCCGGTGGTCCCTCCGCTTCCCAACGTTAAGTTGGATAACATCTTCACCCTTCACGGCGTCCACGACGCGGAAGGAATCAAGGCCGTCCTGTCCCAGGATAAGGCCCGCGATGTGGTGATTGTCGGTGGAGGACTTATTGGACTGGAAGCTACCGAAGCGCTCGTTGAGAAAGGCTGCCGGGTAACCATCGTCGAGATGCTCCCGCAAATCCTCGGCATGCTTGACTGGGAAATCGCGAAGCTCGTCGAGCAGCATATGGAATCACACGGAGTGAAGGTCCTCACCGGCACCAGAGTGGAGTCCTTTGAGGGCAGCGGGAAGGTGGAGCGGGTAGTCACCGATCAGGGCAAACTCTCGGCGGACATGGTAATCATTGCGATCGGTGTTCGACCCAACGTCAAGCTCGCGCAAAACGCCGGCCTGGAGATCGGAACCACGGGCGCAATCAAGGTCGACCAGCACATGCGAACCTCCGATCCGGACATTTATGCGGCTGGGGATTGCGTCGAATGCGTGGATTTGCTGACGGCCAAACCATGCTATGTTCCCCTGGGTTCGACGGCAAACAAACAGGGACGCGTCGCGGCAAACAACATCTGCGGCGCCAGCGATACCTTCCCGGGTGTTCTTGGCAGCACCGTCTGTAAAGTCTTCGACTATTGCGTTGCCAGAACGGGGTTGAGCGAGACGACCGCCGGCAAGATGGACTACGACGTGGTCACTGCCATGGCCCCGGCGCCGGATAAGGCCCACTTCATGCCTGCCGCAAAGCCGTTGCTGCTGAAGCTTGTCGTCGACAAGAAGTCCAGGCGGCTACTCGGCGCCCAGGCAACGGGGCCCGGGACAGGTGACAAACGGATCGACGTGGCCGCCATGGCGATTACCGCCGGAATGACCGTGGATCAACTCGCCAACGCCGACTTGTGCTACGCCCCGCCCTATGCGCCGGCCATGGACAATATCATAACCGCCGCCAATGTCGCCAGAAACAAACTCGACGGACACATGGTCGGTGTCTCCCCGATGGAAGTCCATCGAATGCTGGCGGACCAAGAGAATTTCGTCTTCCTCGACGTTCGCGGTCCAGCCGAATACGAGGAGGTTCGACTACCCGGTTCGACATGGATCCCCTTGGGGGCACTTCGCGGTCGACTAGACGAGTTGCCCAAAGACAAGGAAATCATCGCGTTCTGCAAAATTTCCCTGCGGGGTTACGAGGCGGCGTTGATCCTCAAGGCGGCCGGATTCGAAACGGTCCGTGTGATGGACGGCGGAATTGCCATGTGGCCGTTCGACAAGGAATCTCGATTATGAGAAGCCGTATCGGAGTAGTCGTATAAGGAGAACGCCATCGAAGTCGAGGGCATCGATGTACTTCCAGACACACCGGTGCTCGACCTGAAATACTCATGCTGTTCTGTTTTGTTTCACTTCAAACGAGGAAAAAAGAGATGAATCATTCACGACGCGACTTTTTTTCCAAGGGCGGACGGATCGCAGCCACCGGAGTGATCGGGGGATTGGTTGTGGGATGTTCGCAATCCGCAAAGGAAGACGTGCAGGCCAGCCCTGCCCCGGGTAAGGAAGAGGCCGAATCGCCGAAAGCGATGGTTGCGGCCTGCGGGCTCTCCTGTATGGCATGTCCATTGATGAAGGCCGGCACTTGCAAGGGCTGCGCGTCGGGCAAAGAAGCCTCTGAAGAAATGCTGGCGAAGAAACCCTGCCCCGTTCTCAAATGTGCCGCCATGAAGGGCATCGACTACTGCGGCACGGGATGTGGGAAGTTCACCGAGTGCGACAAGCTGATTGGCCATCCGTACGCCCAGGCATTCATGGACATGATGAAAAAACGCATGGACGTTTCGGCTTAGGCTCGCTGAGAACCGGACTGCGTTTCCGCGGGCGGTGAACCTTTCGTTGGCATCGGTTACGGATACGTTCCATGACTACCGAAACCACAATTGTCATCTCTGAAAGTCGCGGTGTCGCGCCTGCTTCGCAGTCGCTCGAAAAGGAACTCCTTGCCGAGTTGGCTCATTGGCACGGCATCGAAGTGAAGGTCCTGCCCTTCCTGTACGATCTCGAGAAGGACGGGAAGGGCATGGACCACCTGCGATCCGTCGACCGAGACATGATCGTCTTGGCACCGCTCTATCCCCGAGCTGTATTCTGGCTCCTGAATGTCAACGGAATAGAGGGCCGTCCGGGAGGGTCGGGAACCGTGTCCGACGAGCCAGAACAAAAAACTTTGACGGACGAGGCCGGCAGCGATTTCCGACGCACAATCTGGTGTTTTGATACTCGCCGCCACGCCTCAGCCGAACCGCTGCTTGGCGAGATCGAGTCTGCCGTCCTGGAAGGGACGGGCCGGCAGCTTCGGGCCGCGCGGTCCGGACGGCAGACTCCGCTGAGCAAAGCACTGCGCATCCAGGAGACCACCCAACCGCGATGGTATCCCGTCGTTGACAGGGGCCGCTGCAAGAACTGTTTGGAGTGTTTGAACTTCTGCCTGTTCGGCGTATTTGAAGTCGATGCCGAAGGTGCGCTGCTGCTCGAACAACCTGACGCATGCCGCAACGGGTGTCCGGCGTGTGCCCGGGTGTGTCCCTCGCAGGCGATCATGTTCCCGATGCACAACGACCCCGCCATCGCCGGCGATCCCAAAGCCGCGCCGGCCGCAATCAGCGCCGGCCTTATCCAGTTGCTTGGCGGGGCGAAACCGCAAGAACTGGCCGCCGCGGAACGCGGTTCAGCATTGGCGAAAAGGGCGGAAGCCAACGAGGTGGTGTCGCCCGCCGAAGAAGATGATCTCGACGCACTCGTTGACGACGTCGATCAGATGGACCTCTAGCCCGCCGGCTCAACGCTCCGGTTTCGGGACCGCATGATTCATCCGCACTTCGGCGTATCCGTTGGCAATGAAGCGATTCAACACATCCGCGTGTGCCTGGATCAGCTTTGCCACGTGGGGGTCGGTCGAGGTTTCCACGACACGCACCCCTTTCTTCGTCCGCGAGACCTTCATCGGCCACGTCCGTAGCCTTGCCACGTTCCGGTGCCGGGTTGCCCCATCCGCTGCCCTTGGCCACGACCGTAGCCGCCGCGGTTCTGATAACCGTAACCGCCGCGACCGGGACCGCCCATTGGGGGGCCGCCCCCGCATCTCCAGCCGTAACCTCGACCTCGCACCTTGCCGGGACCCGATGGTGGCGTGTCGCCGGCGCGTAGCATGGCGGCATTGCCTGCCCAGACGGGTCGAAGGTTCGCGTCGCGAAGCCGTATCGACGTATCGCCGAACGTCAGCACTTGGGCCACGTAGTGATTCTCTGGCATTCTGTCGGTACGGAAGGCGTCGACCGTCACCTTCTTACCGACAGACAATTGATCGGCAATGTCATCCACCGCGACTGCCGGCCCGAGGTGAATGTTCAGCGTGGCTTTCTTGGTTTGCAGAAGGAAGTGAACCCCGATAGAGGCGCGGCCGGTGGTTTTCTCGCACGGTCCGGTGTCGACACCTCGCACCTTCCCTCGAAACGACTCCACATCCGGTTTGACGTCCTGCCTGGCGATGCCGGAAGTCTGTCCCATCCCCCGTTGGGCATAGGCGTGGCCGGCGGTAAGGCCACCCAACAACACGACGACCGCCGCAAGAGTTGAACTGACTCGCATGTCTCGTATCCTCCCATGCTGGAAACGGATGACACCGATCGATCGGTGCCGGTAAAGGTCCTTCAACGCGCGAACCACCCTGCAAAACGTTCACACCAGACTGAGGCCAACCGGCACACAAATGCAGTGCCGCTTTGCCGGCACGTCTCGCAGTAGCCGACTTCCTTGCTGGACGCGTCTGTTGGAATTCCGTGCAAGTTCGATGCCGGAGGCGGGAAATCCTGGACGCTACGACGAGTGGGCCGACTCCGCCGTAGGTTCGCCCGGGCTGGCGGGAGTTTCGCCGGCCACAAAGCGGTAGGCAATGGCCTCTTCCGGGCAAACGTCCAAACATCGGGCACAACTGTAACAGTCGGCAGCGAACAGCTTGCCGTCCACTTTGTGTGCGGCGGCGCCCGTGGGACAAGCGCGGGAACACGCCCCGCACTGATTGCAGCGAGCCCGATCGACCTGCACTCGAAACAGGCTGACTCGCTCGGCCAGCCACGAGACGAATCCGAACGGGCAGACGAACTGGCAGAACGGGCGGTATGTGGCGACGGCCAATCCCAACACGACCACGACCGTGATCAAGATGGAGCGAGTTTCGAAGTGCAGGCCGAATAGATTGAAAGGGTTTACGAAGTGGTAGATGACAAAACCCTTCTTGCCGCCAACGATTCCGAACAGGAGCAACAGCATCAACAGAAAAAGGCCGCCTCGGATCAAATTGGAGAGGAGAAAAGGCACCTTCCGGCGCTTCAGTCGTTTCAACACGGGCAGGCTGTAAATCAGTTCCTGCAGGGCGCCGAACGGGCAGGCCCAGCCGCAGACCAGTTTATTGCCCACGATGGCCAACCCGACAAAGAACAAGAAGGCAAGCACGACTACGGAGACGGACGGCTGCAGACCCACCGCTGCCTTGAAGATCTTCACGGCGCCTTCCATGGGATTCGGCGATTTGCCCAGGGCAAACCCGCACACCGCCAGGGCTACAATCAACGCGGCTAGGTAGGGGGCTCGTGGATACCAAGTCTTCCGCTGGGAGTTGGGCGATCCGTCGGGGCGGCCGAGGCGAGTGAGGAAAACCAGCCCGAACAATACCAGGGCCGCAAAAACGAAGTACTTCAACCGCCGTCCCCGATGGGAAAGAAGGTGCGTGGTCACTTCGTCGAGTTGCTCCTGATCGATCCCGAGTTCCCCCAGCGGCTGGTTCTTGTCCACATCCCTCGGCAGGTGTAGTTCCTTGGCCATCGCGAAGCCCGTGGTCCCCAGTTTCGGCGCGATCTGCCGAATACTTCAGTCCGTGGAGAATGACGGAACCACCACATCTTCGGCCTTCGGCTCCAGGGCCCAACCCATGCCTACGATCGCAACCATGGCCGTTAAGGTGGCGATCCACCAGGCGTACTGCTTTGCGGAAAGCTGTGTGAGATAAGACATCATGCTCCTTGCTGGCCAAATTCGACGCGACTTGCGGTAGCGGATAGCGACCCGAGTTGCACCCACGGTCTATTGAATATGGAGTCGTGAGGCACCTCAAAGGTTACAGCAAATCGCGTACCCTGCGATGGCCAAGAAGTACAAGCCCTGGACGCGCCCGCGTTCCACCCGATGCTGCAGCGTTGTTACGGTGAGGGCGCGATGAGTGTGCAATTCTTGCCCACCCCATGGTGCAATCTTCGGCACACCTTTCCATTTCGCCGGTTCGACCTTCGTTAAACAACCTTCTGCGTGGGAGGCAATACAGGTCTCCAGGGGGGTGTTTACAGCAGTCAATCGCATGCTTCGCTGAGTTCTTGCCGGAATCCGGAAATCTCGGAGATTATGTATGCTACCGGAACGCCGTTTGCGTTATCATAAGGGAGCGAGACCGGGTTCCTATCGAAATCGAGAGGAAACCGTCGACTCGTGTTGGGCTCCGAGAAGGGCACGGAGTCTTTTACTAAGGAGCGTTTGTTATGGTTAGGTATGCTGTTGTTGTATGGGTGGCGTTGCTGGTGCTCGGATTCTCGACGAGCGTGACTACTGCCGAGGAGATTGGAATCCAGGTATCGCCAAGTACCATCAACGTCGACCAAAAAGGCGTGTGGGTAACCGTCCACGCCGACATTCCTTTGGATGTTGTTGATGAAGACAGCTTGAAGCTCAACGGCGTAGAAGTCTGGTACACGAAGTCGGACGCCCGGGGAGATCTTGTTGCCAAGTTCCGCGTAGGCGATGTGCTAGAGATTGTCGCCGGGCGGAGCGCAACCTTGACGCTAACGGGTACTACGATTACCGGCGTTTCGTTTTCAGGAACGGATACGGTTCGGGTGGTGGACCCGTCGGACAAGAAGAAGTGAGCTACGTCGACTCTGGATCGTAAGATCCTTGTCCCCCGTGCCTTGTCGTCACGAAAAAGGACCGCTTCGCAGCGGTCCTTTCTTGTTTTAGCAGTTTCTCGGCTCTTGAATGATCCGCACTTAGCCCCCTGCCGAGAGCGCCGGATCGGGTTTCTCGGCCGTTTCCTCGCGGCGCGGCCGATCGATGAGAAATCCACCTGAACTGGACCGCATGATGTACGAGTTGTTCTTGGCCCGGCATCCGTACTTGTCTT
>CAYUIQ010000097.1:11680-29345 GCA_964444795.1 uncultured Planctomycetaceae bacterium | reverse complement strand
CACTACCAACTTCGACGCGGTCGACGCGGTCTACACGGCGTATTGGGACTAGGGCCTTGCAGACGCGATCACTGAATCGAGCTCTAAGCCCACGGGCAGCATCCCGTGGGTCGACATGAAGGCATTACGCACAAACGATTAGTCTTCTTACGGAATGTCACGAGCCGGCGCGGTCTCTGCTTTTCATGGAATCCCCCTGCGATGCCGGCTTCCTGATCCGTCCCAAAGCGCGGGCGGCGGCGTCACGGACCATGGCCTCGGGGTCGTTGACTGCTTGGATCAGTGTCGAGGTTGCGGCCGCGGCTTCGGGGCCGAATCGCCCCAGCGCTCGCGCGGCGCTGGCCCGAACGATCGGGCTGGGATCGGCAAGCGTTCCGATCAGCAGGGCGATCGTCTCTTCGCTGGGTGTCATCCAGCCCAGTGCCTCGACCGCGCCGCGGCCGGCGATTGATTCGCGCCGGTTCAGGGTTTCCCGAAGTGAGGGAATCGCCACCTGACCCATCCGGCCCAGCGTCCGAGCCGATACCCGGCGCACGTCGCCGTCGCCGTGTCCCAGTGCTTCGACCAAGGCGTCAGCCGCCGACTCGGCGTCGGGGCCGATCTCGCCCAGCGCCACGGCCGCCCGGTAGGCGGTGGTTGGCGTTTCTTCCTGCAACAAGTCGACTAGCGCGGGCACGGCCTGTGGATGGCCGTCGATCTGCCATAGGGCCAACGCCGCGTTGATGCGCACCGCGTGGTCTTCGTCACCCAGAGATCGGGTTAGCGCGGGGATCGCTTCCAGCGCGGCGGGCCCGATACGCCCCAAAGCCCGGGCCGAATGACGGCGGACCGAGGGGAGCCTCGAAGCAAGCGTTTTGGTCAACGGGCCGACCGCGGGCACGGCCTCCGGGCCGATGCGTCCCAGCGCCCAAGCCGCCGAGGTGCGAACGTACTCCCAATGGATCCGCTCGGGATCCGCCAATACTCCGGCCAACGCCTCGACGGCGCCGGCGGCAGCGGGGCCCATTTGCCCCAGCCGGTAGGTCGCATGCCACCGCCCGGGGTCGGCCGGGATTGGGGTGCCCGGCGGACCGGGGATCTCGTCTCGCGACTTCTCCAATTGGGCCGCCAATCGCTCGACGATCGATTCGGCCGGTTCCGGCTCGTTGGTATCCGGCGCGTCCTGGCCAAATCCGGCCGCGGGAATGGCTAGGAAGACTATCCATGTCCACAATCGTCGCATGCGTTTACTCATCAAGCCCCGGTTCGAGATCCGCCCGGATCACCTCGACCTGATGCACGGTACCGGTGTCGGCATCCTTGACGTCCAGGTAGAATCTTAGCCGAATCCGGGCCAGTTTGTTCAGTTCGTTGTACCGCTCTTCCATCCACTTCAGATTATCGAGGCCGGGTTTGAAGAAGTTCTCGATTTCCCGGATCTGCTGATCTCGCTGTTTCTGGTCGCGGATCCGTTTCGCCTCGCCCAACCTTGCCTGCCGTTGCATGTCGATCTGGTTCATGCGTATCGGAATATCGGTCCACTTGAACCGCGGGGGCAAGCCCTCGGGCAACACGCGGCGCATCTCCACCTCGACCGCGGACCCGCGGGCAGCAAACGTCAGGCGAAGTGTCAGCAGGGAGACCATGTTGCCGTTGTGGTCTTTGCGCTGCAAAACGACGTCGGTCCCGTCACGAGCCCCGTCCTTGATTTCGTTTGGCGGAAACTTCCCGTCGAGCTTGACAATCTCCATGTGGAGCTTGTTCATGTCGGGGACGGAGTCCAGCGGTATCTTCGTCGAGACCGAGGGCCGGTCGAGATCGACCACCAGGGCCTCACCCTGTGTCGGCTCGATCAGCGGCGACAACCGCCTCTTACCGTCGACGGCAAGCGACAACAGGCAATAGCGAAGTTGGGCCGCATCTCGCGAGTCGCTCAGCCACTGGAATCTCAACGTCCGGTCTTCCACGGCAAACCGTCCGATCTCGGCCGCTCCACTGGGAGGCGGCGGCTCGACTTCTACCCGCCACGAGAGTTTTTCCCCCGACGTCTCTTCGGTCAACACAAATTGCCGTTTGGATCGCAGGACGTCCTGCCCGCCGACCAACCGCAGCGCCACGGGAGCGTCGAGACGGCCACCCAGGCGGCCGAGTTCGGTCCACACCGACGTGGCCGGGCTCGCGTCTTTCTCCGGCGGTGGCAATGGCAGCCGCGTCCCCAGATGGGCGAACGGATCCTCCGGCGGCTTTACTTCCGGTGGTTTTTCCTCGGGCGGCTTTTCTTCTGGTGGTTTCTCTTCTGGTGGTTTCTCCTCCGGTGGTTTCTCCTCCGGTGGTTTCTCCTCCGGTGGTTTTTCTTCTGGTGGCTGCGAAGGCTGTTC
Source organism: uncultured Planctomycetaceae bacterium (assembly GCA_964444795.1). Lineage (GTDB taxonomy): Bacteria > Planctomycetota > Planctomycetia > Pirellulales > Thermoguttaceae > JABMRP01. The sequence continues at coordinate 26,988 of CAYUIQ010000097.1, read as the reverse complement.
GGGTGGGTCGACCGGTGCTGGGGGAGTCGGCTTCTCTTGTGGTGGTTTGGGCCGAGACGGTGTTTCCTCGGGCGGCTTCGGCCCGATCAACCCGGGCGGCGGTTTGATCCCCCAATCATCGTCCTTCTTGTCGCGCGGCGGTCTCGACTTCTCCCGGTCGGCGCTCTTGCTGCTCGTCGTTTTGCCCTCGCCCGACTTCTTGACTCCCGAGGATGACGGACCGCCGGAAGACGCCCACCAGACGATCCCTCCGATGAGAAGACCGGCGACGGCAAGTCCGCCGAGGGCCAGAAACAGCTTCTTGCCGACCAATTGCTTCAGGCCCGAAGCTTCGCCGGATCCGTCCGCTTGGGAGCCGTTGGCGGCGCGAACCATCGTCGACTGCACATCCAGGGCATCGACGACCGGAACCGCTTCCTCCAGCGGCATCGCGCGCATGAGCGGCTCTTGGGGCGGGTGCCACTCGGCCATGACCCGCGCGATCTCGGCGGCCGACTGGTAACGGTCGGTCGGATCCTTGGCCATCATCTTCGAGCAGATCGCGATCAAGTCGGGAGGCGTGCCGGCGCGGAGTTCGGCGATACTTTGCGGTTGCTGGGTTTGGTGTTTGAGGATTCGCTCCGGCAGCGTCCCCTGGGGAAACGGCGGACGGCCGGAGAGCAGAAAATAGAACGTGCATCCAAGGGAATAAATGTCGGCCCGGTGGTCGAAGTCGTCACTCCGCATCGCTTGCTCGGGGGCCTGGTAATCGACCGTCCCCAGCACGGCCTGTTCTTGCTCACCTACCCCCGAGCCGTTCTTGCCGATGCTCAGCCGGGCCAGTCCCATGTCGAGAATCTTCAGCGTTCCTTCGCGATTGACCAGCAAGTTCGACGGCTTGATATCGCAATGGATCATATTGCGGCCATGGGCGTGGGCCAGACCTTCGGCCGCTTGCCGCATGAAGTCGACCGCCCGCTGGAAGTCCAACGGCCCGTCCGCCTCGACCATCTCATCGAGATCCCGGCCGTCGACGTACTCCATGACGATGTAATGCCGGTCGCCTTCGTTGTCGACGTTGTAGGCCTGCACAATATTGGGGTGATCGAGTTGGGCGATGGCCCGGGCTTCGCCGTAGAACCGTTCGAGCGAGTCGCGATCGCGGCCGACTTCCTTGGAGACGATCTTCAGGGCGACGCGGCGATTCATGGTCGTGTGTTCGCCGAGAAACACACGGCCCATGCCGCCATGGCCGAGGAGTTGGATCAGCTTGTACTTACCCAGAAAGAAAGCCCGGCGCCCGCCGAGAACCTTCTCCGCCTGCCAGCGCGACAGCAACTCTTTCTGGACCAGGAGCCGGGCAAGCGATTTGGGGTCGGCCGTTTCCGAGGCGGCTTCCCGGGCGGTCGCCAATTGCTCGGCGTCGAGCAGTTGACTCGCCTCAAGAACTTCGAGAAAAGACTCCGCCGTGGTAACGGCCATGCTCTTGCCCACCAGCCAGCGGCCCGGGTGGCGATTCGTGTCCACGAATCGACGCAACCGAAAGCCGGAATTCCATTTACGTCACCCCCCCGGGCGAGGGGGTCTCATCGCGCGCACATGCACCGCCGACGAGTGGTGAAACGGCCCGATTGTCCTACGTGCCGAGTGTACCAGCAGTTTGGAGAAAATGCAAACGAAATCCCCCCGCCACAAGGCAGGTTGCCCATCCCCCCCGGTCCGCTCGCCCCCGTTTCCACTCTCTCGGGTTTCCCCGGTTGCCAGGCAGGGCGGCGTGTTTACCGGCGGCGGTCGAGTTCGTGATAGGCTTCTTCCGGGATCGTGGTCGCGGTGATCGCAATCGTTTCGATGCGGGTGCCGAGGGTCTGGTAGTAGTCGGCCAGGGGTTGGGTGCGGTTTTCGTAAACTTGCAGCTTCCGGCGGATGGCATCCAGATCGTCGTCGGTTCGTCCGTCACGATCGCCGCCGGTGTTGGCACGGATTCGCTCGAAGACTGTTTCCGCCGAACATTCCAGGCGAACGACGCATGTGACGTCGACCAGCGGACGGTGGTCTTGTGAAACGGCCGCCGCTTGTCCCACATGGCGCGGCAGGCCGTTGAGCAAGACGACTGTCTGCCGGTCGGCGTCGTTTCGCCGGAGAAACGAGCGTAGGATCCGCTCGGCGATGGGAAAATCCTTGTCTTCCAGCAGGGCCCCCGAATGGAGCACCCGGGCGAGAAAATCGAGATCGGCGCGGGAGACGACGTTGTCGGGCCGATCGCCATCGACGAGTTGCCGCAACTGCTGACCGAAATCGAAATGCAGGCAGCGCCAACCCCACATCCCTCGCTCCTGAATCATCTCTCCCAGCGGCGTCTTCCCCGCGCCCGTCGGCCCAAGCAGCAAAACCGCTGGGTAGGGCGGGCGAGTCGGTGGTTCGTCGGTTCGCGTCGTGTTCATCGTTTTCTAATCGCTCATCCCAACATATTGAAACGCGGGGTCCGGCTCGTTTTCGATTTCGTCGAGGTTGGCCACGTCGAGCCGGCCCCTCTGATGCAAGTACTCCACGCGAGCGCCGACGTCGCACAAGGCTAGAACCAGATAGAATCCCGAGATGTTGGGGTAGAGCCTCCGCGTCACGTCGGCGATGGTCAACGGCCCCTGGGCCTCGGCCACGGCATCCACGACGCGACCGAGACGTCGCCGATGGGCGTTTTCGATTTGCTCGATGCGATGCGGGATGTCGTCGACGGGCGGCTCGTGCCCGGCCAGGACGATTGTGAACGGTCCAGCGCGGCGGATCTTCTCCAGCGATTCGAGGTAGTGCCCCAGTCCGTTGTAGGGAGCCGTAGTCTCGGGCCAAAGTTGCGGGATGGTGCGCGCGAGGATGTGGTCGCCGGCCAAGAGGACGTCGCCAACGGCGATGCACACGTGCCCCGGCGCGTGGCCGGGGGTGTGGATGATTTGCAGGCCGTCGAGTTGTACGCCGTCGTCCAATGCCAGGGCGACCGGGACGGGGTCGGTCTTCTGGCCGGGAATCGCGTAGGCCGCATTGAGCTTCTCGATCAACCCGGGGTGGACCCCCGCGCGGCGGAAGAACGCAAGCCGGCGCCGGTTACCGAGGACCGACCGCTGACGGAAGGCGGTCAGCACCCGCGCGTCCAGCGGGTGGATCCCCACCATCGCGTCGGTGTGCGGCAAGAGATCGGCAACGCCCCCAACGTGGTCGACGTGTCCGTGGGTGATCAGGATTCGCTCGACGTCACCAACACCGATCGATTCGCCGAACTCGGTTCGCACGGCGTCCAGCCCGGCCAAGAGCTGCTCGGTCGAGTGGTCGCGTCCGCTGCCGGTGTCGATCAGCGTGGGTGGTCCGGCCCCGAGCAGCAGGTAGGCGCGGACGGTCAGCCCGGCGAAAGCTTGACAGGCAATCCGGTAGATCCGCACCCCGGTATTGGAGACGAATCGTTTGACGGCAGGCAGGCGTGGCATCGAGCGTCGGGGGGTTATCGTCCGGCAAAACCATCGCACCGGACCTTCCGGCGCAAAAACGTCAAAGCCCTGGTATACCTGGATTGAGCCCATTTTTCCAGTCGGCGGGGCCCGCATGGCAGGATAAGGTCGTCCTCGTGCAGTTCCGGGCTCTTGACATCGATCCACGCACCATCCATGATCTCGACTTGACCAACCAGGAAACGGCCGACACGAACCGAACCGGAGCCCGACCGTGGTCCGTTCTCGACAAAATCGCTCGAAACGAAAGCAGATACAGCCTCGGGTCAAGGTTTGGCTGGAAACGGATGACCAGTATGTCTTCGGCTTCGGGATCAGCAAGATCCTCAAGGCGATACAGCAATCCGGCTCGATCAAGGCCGCGGCGGAAACACTCGGGAAGAGCTACCGTCATGTATGGGCTCGCGTCAAAAAGGCGGAACAAGCTCTGGGTGAGCCTCTGGTCGACACGCGCGTCGGCGGAAAGGGAGCCAGTCGAAGCTCCTTGACCGAGTTGGCCATCCGCTTGGTGTCCGACTACGATGCCCTGCGACGGCGGATGTTCGAGGTCGTCGAGCAGGAATTCTCCTCACGGTTTGAAACAGCCCCTGATTCTGAGGCCCCTACCTCCGGGTAGCCCCTGACGCGACTATCGGGTGGGCGTGCTTCTCTGCCTCTTGGCGCAACTTCAAGGAATGGTAGAATCAAGGTCAAATCGCACGGCCGTGCGATTTGGTGTACTGCCCACTTTGAAGAACTCCAGAAAATGGAAAGGGCGCCGATGCGATCCGCAGTATTGTCCATCCATCCCGGACTGGCTGGCAACAGCCGCGTACCCGCTCTGGCACGAGAAGGGCAATCGTCTGATGTGACGGCGATGGTTGTGTTGTTGGGAGCCGGCGTGAGTGCGGCCCTGGCGACCGTTTTTTTGGATCTTAGCCTGCGGATTCCCGGGCACGCAATCCTGCGGTCCGTTTTTCCCATGGCCCTGGGTTTGTCCCTGGCTCCCCGCCGGATGGGCGGCATGGTCATGGGAACGACGGCCCTGGGCTCCGCGCTCATGATCAAGGCGGGCGGGTTGGCTACGCCTGGAGTTGGCGCACTGACGAGCCTCGCACTGACCGGGCCGTTCCTGGATGTGGCTCTTTGGCAGGTCCGCAAAGGATGGCGGCTATACCTTGCCTTTGCCACCGCTGGCTTGACCATCAATCTGGCTGCGTTGACGGTACGGGCAGGCGTGAAGTTCGGCGGCTTCGATCACTTTGCGGCCCGGCCGCTGGCCGCGTGGTGGTTCCAGGCTGTGGGCACGTATGCGTTGTGCGGGATCGTGGCCGGATTACTCAGCGCGATGGTTTGGTTTCGATTTTCCTCCGACAGCCCCAGCGCGGCCACCTCGGAGGCGGCCTCGTGATCTACGTCGGAATCGACGACACGGATATGCCTGGCACGCCGGGCACCAATAAGTTTGCCAGGGCGTTGGCAACGCATCTGTCGGACCGATATCGTTGTGCGGTGATCGTGCGTCATCAATTGCTGATCGATCCCCGCGTACCCTGTACGAGCAAGAACAGCGCCGCCTCGATACTGCTTGAGCCACGCAACGGTTCGGCGGTCGAGTCTCTGGAACTCCTGATCGATACGCTCCGCGATTTCATGCTCGGGCGATTCCTCGAAGGAAGCGATCCGGGGTTCTGCGTGACCGAGACGGTTCCCGGCGCGCTTACCGAATTTGGCAGGCGATGTCAGAAATCGCTGGTAACGCAGCACGAGGCGCGCCACCTTGCCGCGACGCATGGCGTCCACCTCGAAGCTTGTGGCGGCACGGAAGACGGTGTCATCGGTGCCCTGGCGGCAGTGGGTTTGGTTGCCGAGGGGAACGACGGTCGCGTCGTGCAAATCGGTTCTTGGCCCGACGATCTGAGCGGCCCGCAAGACGTCCCGTCATTACGGGCGCGCGACGTGTCGGTGCGATGTCTGGAAAGCGGCCGGACCGTCACCGCTGGAACGGTCGACGTCGGCAAGCACCTGCGACCCAGCTATCGGGGTAAGAGTATCGTGTTGTATGCCCGGCCCGCAACCCACGACGACCCTGAATCGGATTGCTGGAATTCGGTACGTCTAACGTAAGGCGGAGGCCACGATCGTGAAAAGCTCGCGCGGCTTTACGTTGATCGAACTGCTCGTGGTGATCGCCATCATCGGCGTCCTGCTGGGGTTGTTGCTGCCGGCCGTGCAGGCCTCGCGGGCAGCCGCTCGGCGGATGACGTGTGCCAACCACCTGAAACAGCTTGCCCTGGCCGCCCACAACCGTCACGAGAGTCACGGCGAATTTCCCCCGGGCCTGGATCAGTTCGAGTGCCGTTGGTCGCCCCGGTATCGAGGCACTTCGCTGTTCACGTACTTGCTGCCGTTTATCGAGCAAGGCAACGTACTGCGGGACTGGGACTACACGGCTCCGCTGAACAACACCCGGGGCGGACCGGCCGCTCGCTCGGCGACCGTATTGCCGATCTTTCTCTGTCCTTCCGACTCGATTCCCGAGAACCCCGTCGTCGTGGCCGGTCGACACTACGGCATGACCAGCTATGGCGGCAACGGCGGCACCCGATCACATCACCCCACGCAGGCAACCTGCGACGGGATGTTCCACACGACCGGCCCCGGTTCGGATCCCCAACCGGATCAACTGCCGGTGCGCCTGTCGATGGTGTTCGATGGGACGAGCCAGACGATTCTGCTGGGCGAACGAAACCATCACGACCCCAACCTGGAAACTTTCACCGGCGTCTATTGGGCTGAATCACTCAAGTACTTGGGGAAATGGGCGGCCATTGGCGGGCGGAAACGTATCGGCGACGTCACCATGAGCGCCTTCGCCCCGATCAATTACCAACTCCCCTTTGATTATGCCAACCGCCAGCAAGCCGACCCTCCGCTGGCGTCCGTACTCGACTTCGAGGTTTACGAAGACCGTCGCAAGTGTGCTTTCGGCAGCAGCCATCCGGGCGGAGCTAACTTCGCGTTTACCGATGGTTCCGTCCGTTTTCTCAGCGAGTCGCTCCCGTTGGAAACGCTTCGGGCCCTATGCTCCCGAAACGGTTGCGAAGTGATCGGCGATTTCGAGTAGTCCGCCGACACGAGACCTTTTCCGCATACCCGCCTTTACCCACACCGCCTACCACACCGAATTGTTGACGTTGCCTTTCTCGGATTCCGGCACCACAGGAGTTACCCCATGCGTTGTTTCAGAGCCTCCCTGCCCGTATACATCCCCATGCTATTGGTCGTGTCGATCGGCCACGCCAGACTACCCCGCGCTTGTGCCGCGGTAGTATCGATGACATCCAGCAACGACAACACGTTGTACGAGCACGATCCGGCGGACCCGCAATCCCCATTAAACAGCAACGGCAGCGGCGATTTCTTCTCGGCCGGCCGCAATCGTGCCAGAAGTCTCCTTCGACGCGGATTGATCCGGTTCGACTTGTCGGGTATTCCGGACGGAGCCGTGATCGTGCCGGGAACGGCCGAGTTGACTCTGGAAGTGGTCGACATGCCAAAGAAGGACACCTCGGGAGAATCTCGCGACTTCTGGCTGGTACGGCTCGATAGCGATTGGGGCGAAGGCGCTTCCGAGGCGAACGCGGGCATCAGCGGGGCCGGAAGCGGCGCCTCCGCCGTGGAGGACGACGCAACCTGGCTCCACACGATGTACGACCCCGCGATTCACGATCCGTACAATCCAAACCCGGCCGATCCGGGCTACTGGCCACAAGAGGGTGCCTTGGGCAACGCGCCTCTCGACCCCAGCGTATACGGTGATCCGGCGGGCACGGTCCCGGCCGCCCCCTACTTGGGACCGGTCGCGTTCGCGTCGGCTGACATGGAGGCCGACCTCAACGCATGGCTTGCCGATCCAACGTCAAATATGGGCTGGATCGTCCTGGGCGACGAGCGAATTGACGATTCCGGCAGGTCGAGTAATCGCGGATTCGGCAGCCGCGAACACCCCGACCACCCGCCGGTGCTGACCTTCGAGTATGTCAGCGGTGCCAGCGTGCCCGAACCCTCTTCGGTTGTCCTTCTGCTGATCGGCCTCGGCGTCATGTGGTGGTTCCGGCGCGGACATCCGTAGGCAATCATCGGGCGGCGAGATCGGGAAGCCCCTACGGAATCAGCAGCAGCGAGCCGTCCTCGTCGTCCGACAGCAGGTCGTCGCCGAGGGGATCGAGGTCCATGCCCAGCGGATCGTAGCCTTCGATTCGGAAGTCCGACCAGAACAATTCCGTGCCGTCGAAGTAGGGCATGACGATCGCTTCCTTGATGCGATCCTCATCGGTTTTCGCCGGATCGTAGGTGATCCGCACATCGGCCGCCCCGGGACCGGGCCAGGCCTCGAACTTCAGATAGCCGGGTATCTCGTAGAGGATGTCGTCGCGATTGAGAAACCCCAGCAGTCTGGTTGCCCGGCCGCGACATCCGAGTTTCTCGATTTTCAACTCCACCACCGCCACGTCGTCCGGCCGCTCGCCACGCGACTTCACAAACGAAGGCAACGGGAAAAGGTACGCACCGGCCACCGCGGCGGCAAGACAGGCCAGGAAGACGGGCACCAGTGCCGCGCGCATCCAGCGTGTGCCCCATCCCGCCGGTAGCGACCAAGACAAAGCAAGGTCGCCCGTCTTTCGGCTTGCACAACGGTCGATACATTGCGCGCAGGCGATACAGCGAGCGGCACGCACTTCGTCGACTTCACCCACGGGGATGTTCATCGGGCAGGATGTCGCACATTGGCCGCAATCGCTACACACCTCGGCGTCACGCCGCACGCGTCCCAGGCCGAACCGGGAGAACGGATTCAGCACCGCGCCCATCGGACACAACCACCGGCAGAACGGCATCGTGAAGAACAACGACGCGGCGAGGATCGCGCCCGCACTGACGTAGGCCCAGATCTGAATATCCTCGGGCCAGAAGCTCCCGCTTTCGGGGCCTCCCCGGCCATAGCAGCCGATCAGCGCGTAGCACGGATCGTAGCCGCGAAAGACGAGTTCGCCGGCCGTCCATGTCGCCCAAAGAATCAACCCGAGCACGACGTACTTTCCACACGCCAGCACACTCTCGATCGGGCGGCTCACGCCCACCGCCGGCAATCGCAGCCATCGGGCGCCGCGACGGGTCCAATCGGAAATCGTGCCGATGGGGCAGGCGTAGCCGCAGAAAGCGCGCCGCAGCAGCAGCGCCGTCAGCAGCACGCCGCCGAGCAGGTACAGATTCGACACGGCCAAGGAACAGACCATGGTGCCCTCGGTGGCGTAGGTGTAGAGCCCTTCGAGACCACCCAGCGGACACCAACGCTCGGCATGCGCGCGGAGGCCGTAAACTCCGACCAGAACCAGAGCGAGGAATCCGAATTGAACGAGACGTCGCGTGTTGCACATCTTGCCGATCACTTTCCGCCGCTTTTGCATTTTCCGCTCATCGGGCAACTGCTGCAACTGCTGCCGCCGCTACACGACGACTCGCTGACTTTCGACTTCGTTTCCATCGCCGCGGTGAACGCGGGCGTCGAGGCAAGAGCCGCGAAATCGGAACACTGCTGGGCGTGCGCCTTGACGCCGGCCAGCTTGCTGGGCGCGATCCCCTCGAAGGCACGGACCAGCATCTCGGTCGCTTGCGGCTGATCGCCGCAAACGGCCCTGGCTCGCGACACGGCGTAGAGCATGCCCGGGCCGGATTTCTCGGAGAGTTCAATCTTGCCGAGCAAGGCGCGGGCTTCGTCGCTCTTGCCAAGCCGGCCTTGGGCGATGGCCGCCAGCACCTGCGTGCGCGGCGTCTGTTTCTTTTCGTCCAATGCCCCGAGCACTTTCGCCGCCGGCTGGTTCAGATCGGCGGCCAATTGCGTCTCGGCCAGCAGGGCGGCCGAGGTGGCCGTATCGAGCCGGGCGTGCATACTCTCGGCCAAGGCCAGCGCTTCGCCGTCGAGTTTCTGTCTTGTGTAGAACGCGTGCAGCGGCTCGGCCAGCCGTTGCCAGCGTGCCGTATCGGTCTCCCCATCGAGACGTTCTCGCAACGCCACCACCTGGCGGACCATGAGATACTGCTGCAAATACAGCCGGTTACTCCGATCGGCGCGCGCCGCGGCGGCATACGATTGCAGGGCGCCGCGAAAGTCGGCCTCGGCCAGCCGCGCCTCGCCGTCGGCGTACGCTTCTCCGGCGGTCCGTCCATAGGCTGGGGACACACTGGCAGCCAGCAATCCCAGGGCCAGAATCGCAATCACTCGACTGGTGCTTGTCATGACATCCTCTATTGGGGTGGGCGAGTCGATACATTCCATCATTGGGCCCGTTTCTCCTGCCGAACCACGCATTCTGGACAGCAAGCCCAGCGCGCAATATCTTCACACCCCACACGGGGTAAAAGCGGTCGGTCTTGCACGGCGGGACCTAACAAAACGGGCGTTTTGCTCGGTTTTCGCGAGGCGATGGTTCATAGAGCAATTCCGGTGCCAATGGTTTGCGTATAGTAGCCCGCTGGAAAAGTTGTACGGGCGCCTGGGGTTCTTTGGACGCGCCGTATTCCCAAGGTTTCTTGAGAAGAGCATTGGCTCGTACCACAGAGGTCCTTGCCCCCTCCATACCGAGCGGCTCTAATGCTGGAGATGGCCACGTACGTACCAAGCGGCCCAGCCCGGTGCTAGACCGAAACAGCCTAACACGCCCCAGGATGGCAGATAGCTGCGTAACTGTCTGCAACGATTGGACATACGCAGTAGCCTCGTAGCGTGATAGGCTGCAACGAAGCAGTCTACAGGTGATACACGGATCAGTCTGAGACCAAGTTAGGCATCGAAACCAACATGTACACGATCGATGACAAGGACACCGTCGTTGAGCTTCACGATGTCCCTCAGTCCTGTACCGGCGCGCCGTGCCCCGCTGTCATCAGCGACGAATTCCACGTCCTACTGGCGTACATTGTCTCGGAACCAGACCCCAACTGGGATGGCTCATACGTCAACGTTGTCGGCCCTGATTCCGGCGGCCTACCCATTGCGGTCGTCACGTTCACGCACCCCTACGCTCACATGTTTGGGCCACCCAACGACGAAGCGTTCTCTGGTCACCCACTGGCAGATCGGGGCCTGCGACCGTATTCAGCAAGTGAGATCATCGATTCATCGTGGGTTCGCTGTCTCGAACGAATGAACTCGGTTCATCACTACCATAATCCCGATCAATATGCAGAGTTGCGGCATCTCATCTTCGCATTCCATGACTCAACCTTCGAATGTGTCGCGAAGGGGTATACGGTTTCTGTCATGCGCGGTTCAATACGTTCGGCACTGGAACGGATGGCGACGATGTTGAACGACGATGCATAACAATGAGGGTTTGACTTCGCGTGCGTCACGGGAGAGGTAGACACGGCGAGCACGGCTGCGGGAGGGTTTTCGGCGTGAACGGCCGATCGATGAGCCGAAGTCAAGTCGTTTGTTCAACAAATCGTTCCACCGGAGTCAGCTCGTTTTTCGGTGTTTCAACGTCCCTGGGCGTGTTTTGATGCAATCCCCAACAGCGGCAACCCTCAATCGGGTGGGACCGCTATTGGGTAGCCGCGCCCGCTGGCATTGTCGGGTTGCTCAATAGACACTAGTTCGGCGTCAAGAACAGGTTGGCGGCTGGGTTGTTCTTATGCTACGATGGTGAACGGCAGGTCATCGTGTGGTAATGTCCAGTTGCTACTCATTTCTAGCTCAGACTATCGGTACTATCCCTTGAGCCATTCACTCACAGGCGATTCCGAGCGACAGCAACCAGTCATCGATAGGCTGGGCCGAGTTCGGAATCAATCTCCCGGGATCGTTCCCACTGACTTGCCCGTATCCTACGAGGAACTGTTGAATCGCGATGCGAGGTGGGCCATGAGCGAGGGGAGTCGGCATTTCGAGGAGGACAGTGCTGTCTTCAAGGCGTTGCACAACATCGCCGGGCGCCTCGGGTCCCTCGGCATACCGTACGCGGTGGTTGGAGGGATGGCGTTGTTCAGGCACGGGCTTCGCCGTTTCACCGAGGATGTTGACATCCTCGTTACGAGAAGAGATCTCAAGACAATTCACGAGAAGTTGGAGGGGCTCGGTTACGTTCAACCCTTTGCCAAGAGCAAGCACCTCCGAGACACTCAACTTGGCGTGAAAATCGAATTCCTCACTACGGGCGACTACCCTGGCGACGGCAAGAAAAAGCCTGTCTCATTTCCCGATCCAAGAAACGTGAACTTTGAAGCGGATGGGATTAGCTACATCAATTTGCAGGTGCTTGTGGAACTAAAGCTCGCCTCAGGAATGACGAATCCGGGGCGACTCAAGGATCTTTCGGACGTGTTGGAACTTATTAAGGCTCTCGATCTCCCGATCGATTTTGTCAATCAGTTGGACCCATTCGTGAGAACCAAGTTCAAGGATTTGTGGCAGCAAGCCAGAAAACGCTATGTCACGACCTGGCGCAACAAGTGGCTTGCCGCGGAGGCGAAATCTATCGAAGATATGATCTCCATGCTGCGTGCGGCGGCAGATCAGTTAGATCAGATGCGTAAAGACGGAGTTGTCCTCGACGACGATGGCGCAGCCGGCGATGATTATGCTCACTTGGTAACCATGGATGCAAAGGTCGCCGAGAAATACGGACTGGTTGATGAGACGGAATACTGGGGAATCGACGACGAGGATGAAGAGCCTGACGACGGACCAACTGGCGCACCCTCGTCAGAGTAAGCGGAACAGGGCATCGGGGACTTTCAAGGTTTCTTTGCCGAGCCAAACGATGCACGCGAGCGGGAATAGGTCCTGCGCAGTGGATCGTCCACTCCCCGCCGCGTGATCTCTGTCGTTAGCACAAACGTTGGCCGCTGGCCCATCAAAGGGCCCTTTTTCAACAGGCTACTTCACGCTTACTGCCCCTCGGACTCGATCGCCCGCAGCTTGTAGATCAGCGCGCGGCGGCTGATTCCCAGCTTCTTCGCGGTTTGCGTGCGGTTGTCGTCGCATTCGGCCAGGGTGGCCAAGATGGTTGCCCGTTCGACCTGGGAGAGACGGCCTCCGTCGTCGGGTTCTTGGGTGCCGGGCGTGGCAGGGCCGGCAATCTTCGGCGGAAGATGCTCGGGCAGGATGACGTCGCCGCGACACAAGAGGCAGGCGCGTTGCACGGCATTGCGCAGTTGGCGAACGTTTCCCGGCCAGGAGTGGCTCAGCAGGCACTGCACGGTTTGCGGAGATAAGCGAACGCGCCGGCCCGCAAATTCTCCGGCAAACAGTCGGGCCATCGGCAGAATGTCGTCGCGGCGACGGCGCAGCGGCGGAATGTCCAACTCGACCACGTCGATCCGATAGTAGAGGTCGTCTCGAAATTGCCCCTCGGTCACCGCGGCGGCCAGATCCCGATTCGTGGCGGCAACCAGACGGACGTCGACCTCCTGGGGCCGATCGCCGCCGACGGGCGTGATCTGCTTTGATTCCAGCGCCCGCAGCAGTTTGGGTTGCAGGTGCAGAGGCAGTTCGCCGATCTCGTCGAGAAAGAGAGTGCCACCGTGGGCAGCGCGGAACAATCCCCGCCGCGATTCCTCGGCGCCGGTAAAGGCACCCTTGGTATGGCCGAAGAGCTCGCTCTCGATGAGCGACTCGGGCAGACCGGCGCAGTTGGCCGCCACCAGCGGGCCGGCATTTCGGGCACTCCAACCGTGGACCAGATGCGCCACGACCTCTTTGCCGGTGCCGCTTTCGCCGGTGATCAACACGGGCGCGTCGGCCTCGGCCACGATGGCGACCGTTTCCACCAATCGCCGCATCGCCCGGCTTTCGCAGATCAGCCCGTCGGGCAACTCGGGGATCTTCCGCTGACCCGTGCCGAACTCCGGCGGGCGCTGGCCGGTGGCCGTGCCAATCGTATCGGTGATGACCACGGCCAGTTCGTCCAAGTCGATCGGCTTGGAGAGATAGTCGTCGGCTCCCTTTTTCATCGCCGCGACGGCCTGTCGCAGATCGGCGTGGGCGGTGATGAGCAACACGCGCAGGTCGCCGGCCGTGCGGTGAATTTCACCCAGAGCATCAATGCCGCTCATGCCGGGCAGACGAACGTCCAGGAGAATCATTTGCGGCGGATCGCGGGCGACGATCTCCAACGCCTCTTCCGCCGACGCAGCCTGCACGGCTCGAAACCCGAGCGATTCGATAAACCCGCCGAGCAACGCCCGCTGCGAAGCCTCGTCGTCGACAATCAAGATGGTCTTCGGTGAATTACCCATGGAGTCGGTCCAAGCAGAAGACGGCCCCGCCGCCGGAGCGCGGCGAGTAGCCGGCTTCCCAGCCATGGGCCGTGGCGATCCGGCGGACGATCGCCAATCCCAACCCGGTGCCACCGCTGCGCGTCGTGAAATAGGGTGTAAACAGTAGATCCACGGCATCGTCGGGCACCCCGGGCCCCCGATCGGCCACCTCGATGCGGCAGGTTCCATCGTCACCGCGGCGCAGCGTGATTTCAACCGCTTCCCCTTCCGGCGAAAACTCGGCCGCGTTTTGAATCAAGTTGAACAGCGCCTGCCGAAACATCTCGCGGTCCGCCCGGATTATGCAGCACGACTGGCTGGGCGTTCGTCGTACCTGGAGTTTCTTGGCTTCCCAGTCGGGCTCCAGCAACACGACCAACTCGTCGGCCAGTTGGGCTGGGTCGACCGGTTCGAGTTCCGGTTCGATCGGCCGGGCGAAAGCGAGGAACTGATTGATCCGCGCCGAGACTCGATCGCATTCCTCGACAACGGATCGGGCTTGCTGTTGCTGTTCCTCCGAGGGCAATCCGGAGTCGGCCAGCCGTTGGGTCCACCCGCGTACCAACCCGAGAGGGTTCCGGGTCTCATGGGCCAACCCGGCGGCAGCGCGGCCCAGTTCGCGCAGATGCCGGGCCTCGCTCTGGAGCAGTTGCGTCTGTCCTCTGGCGTCGGCCAGCCGAATCGTGGACCGCCACAACAGGGCCACGCAGAAGAGCAGGGCCGCGCCAGCGGTAACCATCGACGCGCGAAGCCACCACGCCCGATGGCATTGAATGTCGACGTCGGAACGGTCGAAGAAGAGGATGACGGCGAACCGGCCACTGGGCAGTTCGTAGTCGTCCTCGGCCGCCACGTCACGTCCCGACCCGCCACCCGCGCCATGTCCCCATCCACGTCCGCCGCCGCGGCCGCCACCGGAACGCGGACCGAATCCCTGGCCAGACCCATCGCCGCCAGACCCATCGCCGCCAGACGCGGGTGGCGGGAGATCGTCGCCAACGGACAGTCTCAACTCACCGACGAGGTAGAATCCGTCGTCCTTCCAGAATTCACCCGGGGAGTGTGGCGGCTCGACGTCGAGGGTCTCGATCCGGCCGGCCGACAACGCGGCCTCACCCTCTTGCGAAACAACGGCCGCCGCGAGCACGTCGGTCGATTTGACCAACTCCTCCAGCGTACCCTGCAACTCGTGCTCGAAGTAGGGACCGAGCCGGCGGTGCGTGCGAATGCCGCCGATGACGGCCTTCATGACCGAATGAGCCTGCCGGCTCAGCGTGGCCCGAGCTAACTGGCGTTCGTGCTCGTACTCGTGTCGCTGCCAGAGAGTCAGCGCGGCCAGGCCGGCCAAGAGACCGATCCAGGTTGTCAGACGCCGCCATCGCATAAGCATAAGCACAAGCCCTCGCACGCCAGTGGCCGGAATCGATCATTCTCTAGCGACCGCGACCCGCTCCTCGGCCACGTCCGCCGCCTTGGCCCATGCCTTGACCTTGCCCCATACCACGTCCGCCGCCTTGGCCCATGCCTTGACCT
>CAYUIQ010000097.1:0-11580 GCA_964444795.1 uncultured Planctomycetaceae bacterium | reverse complement strand
CCTTGCCCCATGCCACGTCCGCCGCCTTGGCCCATGCCTTGGCCTTGCCCCATGCCACGACCAGCGCCGCCTTGCCCCTTCATACCTTGGCCCATGCCGCGACCAGCGCCGTATCGGTTCTGGCGCTGCTGCCGCATCGTGTTCCGCAGTTGGTTCACCTGGGCGGTCAAGGTTGCGATCTGCTCCTGATCAGGGGTTTCCGCGGCCTTGGCTTTGGCCAGCGCGGAAAAGGCCTCTCGCAATTCGTCGCGGACTTGCGTCGGCGTCGGCGCGTCGGCGACCGGTGCCTCGCGTGCTTCCTGTCCCCGGGCCGGCGCCTTGGCGGCATCTTGCGCTCCCGCTGCCGGGGCCATGGCGAAAACAAAGCCCAGGGCCACAGCCAATGTTCGTAAGTCTCTCATCGTCGTTCTCCTCTCGTGTTTGGGCGAGTGGGCCGAAAACTCCACAGTTTCGATCGGCCGATCCCCCAGGTTTCCGTGTGCCCTGCAAGTTTTTCGCACGCTCGTACAACCCGCTTGATACATTCTTGCAGGTTTGTTCGTCGGGCGGTACCCCTTCGTACTGGTGGGTCCTGTGTTGTTTACCCTGACGGGCAAGCGTCGCGGGTCCGAGAAGCGGTGGCGGGCACGATAACCGCCGAAAACCGGATTCCACCCAAGAAGCCCCAAAACGGGGCCTCCGATCCTATCACCATGCAATTGCGATGCCACGGATAGTGAAATGCGGAGGAGATGTGCGACGAGGAGCGGGCGACGCGATACGACGGCAACATTCCGGGCATCGAGATCCCGTTCTGAGTCCCTATCTCGACTCCCAATCGAGTGAACGGCCCACGGCGTTCTGCCAGCGGCGGCAGAGTGCGTCGCGCTGTTCCGGGGAGATTGCCGGCTGGAACTCTTGCTGCAAGGCCCAGTTGCGGCTGATATCGGCCGTGTCTTGCCAATAGCCCACTGCCAGACCGGCCAGGTAGGCGGCTCCCAGGGCCGTCGTCTCGGCCACCGTCGGACGCCGGACCGTGACGTCCAGCAAATCGGCCTGAAATTGCATCAGCAGGTCGTTGACCGACGCGCCGCCGTCGACTTTCAGTTCGGTCAGGCGGATATCGGCGTCGCGCTGCATCGCCTCGACCAGATCACGCGTCTGATAGGCCATCGATTCCAGCGCCGCCCGGGCGATATGGGCGGCCGTGGTGCCGCGGGTGATGCCGAGGATTGTTCCCCGGGCGTAGGCGTCCCAATGGGGCGCGCCAAGTCCGACCAGCGCCGGCACAAAGTAGACGCCTCCGGAATCGGGCACCGTGGCCGCCAGCTTCTCCACGTCGGCCGATTCTTTAATAATCCCCAGACCGTCGCGTAGCCATTGCACCACGGCGCCGGCGATGAAGACCGATCCTTCGAGGCAATAGGTCACCTCGCCACCGAGCCCCCAGCCGATGGTCGTCAGCAGGTTATTCTTCGACGGGATCGGTTTCCCCCCGGTATTCATCAGCGTGAAGCACCCGGTTCCGTAGGTGTTTTTGACGCTTCCCGAAGCGAAGCACGCCTGGCCGAAGGTGGCTGCCTGCTGGTCGCCGGCATCGCCGGCGATGGGTATCGGCGAGCCGAACCACCGCGGATCCGTCCGGCCGTAGACTTCGCTCGACGCGCGCACCTCGGGCAGCATCGCCCGGGGTACGTCCATCAGCCGGAGCAGTTCTTCATCCCAATCGAGCGAGTGGATGTCGAACAGCAGCGTGCGGCTGGCGTTGCTGTAGTCGGTCACGTGCTGCTTGCCGCCGGTCAACCGCCAGATAAGCCAGGTGTCGACCGTGCCGAAGAGGATGTCGCCCCGCTCGGCCCGCTCGCGCAGGCCGTCGATCGTGTCCAGCAGATACTTGATCTTGGTGCCGGAGAAGTAGGCGTCGAGCACGAGCCCCGTCTTGCTTCGGAAGGTTTCCTCGAGGCCGTCTGCCCGGAGCCGGTCGCAGATCGGCGCACTGACCCGGCTTTGCCAAACGATGGCGTTGGCCACGGGCCGGCCCGTGTTGCGGTCCCAGAGGATCGTTGTTTCGCGCTGGTTGGTCACGCCGACGGCCGCGATGTTGGCAGCTTCCAGCGAAGCCCGGCCGAGCGCCTCGCGAGCCACGGCAAGTTGCGAGGACCAGATCACTTCCGGATCGTGTTCGACCAGCCCGGGCGCCGGTAGGATCTGCGGAAATTCCTGCCCGGCGGTCGCCACGATCTGTCCGCCGTGGTCGAAGACGATGGCCCGGCTGGAGGTGGTTCCCTGGTCCAGCGAGAGGATGTATTTCTTCTCCGTCATGATCGTTGGGCGCGCCCCTTTCCTTGGTACACTGTTTCTTCGGTAATCACCTGATCCAAGAAGACATCGTGCGGCTGCATGGGCACTTCCGGCAGAAGCTGGCACTGGAAGGCCACGCCGACCGCGGCCGTGTGGGAAGGCGCGTCGCTCAGCAGGCGGTCGTAGTATCCCTTGCCTTGTCCGAGCCGCCCCCCACGACAATCGAAAGCCAATCCGGGCACGACGATCAGATCCAATACGGCGGTGTCGAGTTGCTTCCCGGCCACGTCGCGGAACGCTTGCCGCGGTTCGAGGATCCCGAAGATCCCTGGAGCCAGTTCGCTCCAGTCTTCCAGCGGGAAGAGCCGCAGTTCGTTGCCCATGCAATAGGGCACGGCTACGCGCTTACCGCGAGCCCATGTGGCCTCGATCGTTTCCCGAGTGCGCACTTCCGAGTCGGTATCGACGTAGAACAGGACGGTCTCGGCCTGGGCATACTCGGCCGAGTCGATCAACTGCCGGCCAATACGGCGGCTGGCGAGGTCTTTGTCGCCTTGAGCCGCCCGACGCTCGCGGGCCATCTGCCGCATCGCGGTCTTCCGGCGAAAAATCTCATCGTCGTTTTGTGCCATATCTCGTGCCATGAGCACCGACAGTATGGAGGCCATCAAGGGGGATGTCATAGCTCTGCAGGGGTAAGATTATGAGGTTTCCTTACCCAGCGAGCATCGTAGCATATCCTCACACGGACACAACCGACCCAATCGGCACCGCCTGAACCGTGGCCTTCCACGACTCTCTCTCGTTTCCCGCAATCATGACCTACGCTTGCAAGGGTTTCACACATTCCACGACCGTCTTCGGAAGAGGGGATATTCCCGTGCGGCCAAAACTACTCCGCTTCAGATCGATCGGACGATTCACCCCGGTTGCGGTGGTGCTATTTATCGGCCTGACGTTGACCGCCGTTGCATGGCAGGCCACGTCTCGTTGGCAGCATGGCGAGGAGTACAACCGCTTTGCCAATCATGTGGAGACGATCCGGTCGGAAATCGAACTCGATATGAGCCGGTGCGAGGAAACGCTCTACGGACTGCAGGCGTTGTTTGCCTCCAGCAAGGAGGTTGACGAACAGGAATGGCAGACGTTTGTCAACACGGTTCTCCACGCACACAGTCTAGCGGACTCCGAACACAATGCCGGCCAAGATTACGGACACGACACGGGTCACGCCGATCGTTCGACGAATGGACGGAAGCACCTGTCCTTTGTCGCCTATATTCCCGGTGAAGGAGATCATCCGAGTTCCTTCGGACAGCCGGTGGAATCGCAGGCGGCCGGCAACCCCGAGCAGGCTCCCCGCTATGTCGTCAAGTATCTCGCGCCACCGACCGAGAGCGTCGTGCCGGTCGGGTTCGACGCCTACACCGAACCAGCCTGGCGGGCAGCGTTGGAACAATCGGCCCTGGGCGAACACGTAACCATGACGGGCAAGTATCGTCCCAGAGCCTCTTCCGACGACGAGTCTCACGTATTCCTCAGTTTGCCGATCTACCTCAACGGCGAGCCTCACGACACGGTTGCCCAGCGTCGCGCCGCGCTGGCCGGCTGGGTCGTCGCCGAGGTGTGTATCGATGAAGTTCTCCGAGAAGTGCTCCACGAGGAGGCTCTGCCATTGGATGTCGAGGTGTTCGACCAGGGAGTCCCCTCGCGTCAGACGCTGCTGCACGACAACGATCTCGAGTTGCATATCGAGAAACAGGAGCGTCCCGAGTTCTTCACCGTCTCGAATCTCACGCTCCACGAGCGTGCCTGGACTCTGTTCTTCTCGGCGAAGCCCGAGTTTCACGAGGCCTCCGCGGACGTGATCCCCGGCACGGTCCTGGGCGGCGGCCTGTTGATTACCGCGCTTCTAGCGGCCATCGCGTGGTCGTTGGTCTCCAAGCGAGAGGCGGCGCAAGCTCTGGCCGACGAGATGACCTCTTCGCTCCGCGCGAGCGAGGCCGAGTTGCGAGTTGCCCACGACGATCTCGAGCGCCGCGTCCAGCAGCGCACCACCGAACTCACGCGCACGAACGAAACGCTGCAGGAGGAAATCACCGGGCGTACCAGGGCCGAACTTCGGCTGGAAGCCAAGGTGCAGCAGTTGAATCAGGCCAATGCCGAACTGAAGGACTTTGCCTATATCATCTCGCACGATTTGAAGGCGCCCCTTCGGGCGATCGGGACGCTGGCCCACTGGATTTCCACCGATTCGGCCGAAGGTTTGAATGAAGAAGGCCGGGAGAATCTGGACATCCTGATCGGGCGAGTCAAGCGACTCGACGCCTTGATCGACGGCGTGCTCCGGTACTCCCGCGCCGGTCGCAGCGCCGTACGATTGGAAACGCTCTCCAGCGAAGAAATCGCCCGGGAGGTGATCGACTCGCTCGACGTGCCGGAGGGACTCTCCATCGACGTCCGAGGTCCTCTGCCAACGGTTCATTACGATCGCACGCATCTGCAGCAGTTGCTTCAGAACCTGATCGGCAACGCGATTCAGCACATGGACAACCCCACCGGCCAAATCACGATCTCTTGTCGGCGGGAGGGCGACGTCCGCGAGTTTTGCGTCGAAGACGACGGCGTGGGCATCGAGGAAAAGCACTTCGATCGCATTTTCAAGATCTTCCAGAGTCTCAAACCGCGAGACGAACGCGAGGCCTGCGGAATCGGTCTCTCCCTGGTCAAGGCCATTGCCGAGCGACACGGAGGCCGGGTACGCATCGAATCGACGGTCGGCCAAGGCACCAGGTTCTTCTTTACCATCGAGAAGAGCACCAGCGAGCAGACTGACACCAAACAGCGCGCCACCGCCACGCCCGAAGAACACAGCGAGCCGTTCACGGCCGAATCGCAGGCCGCGGACTCCGTCACCATTTGAACCTCATTTTCTGGAGATTATTCCTCTTGGAGAAACGACTGATGAACCGTGAAGTTCCCATCCTGTTGGTTGAAGACGATCTGGTCGACGTAAAGACCGTGAAGCGAGCGTTCAAGGAGAACAAAGTCCGCAACCCACTCTTCGTCGTGGGCAATGGGGAAGAGGCGGTGAATTTCCTTCACGGCGAGGGAGAGTATGCCGACCGGCCGTCCGCAACGCTGCCGGGGTTGATTCTCTTGGATCTCAATATGCCGGTGATGAACGGCATCGAGTTTCTTCAAGCAATCAAGCAGGACGACGCGCTGAAGCGCATCCCCGTCGTCGTGCTGACCACCTCGAAGGACGAATCCGATCTGGTCGAGACGTACAACCTGAGCGTGGCCGGTTACATCATCAAACCGGTCGACTTCACCCAGTTCATCGAAACGGTCAAAATCATTGACCTGTATTGGAGCCTGAGCGAACAGGTACCCTGCTGATTTGGCCGACGAAAGCGACACGCCATGAGTGAGCAGCGACTGCGAATTCTGCTGATCGACGACGACCGCGTGGACCGCATGGCTGTACAGCGTCATATCAAGGCGTGCGCGCTTCCCTTTGATCTGACGCAAGTCGGCTCTTGCACCGAGGGCGCCCAGCGACTGGCCGAGTCGACCTACGATGCCGTGCTCTTGGACTATCTGCTGGGAGACGGCACCGGGCTGGAACTCTTACCCCAGCTCGGCGACACGCCGGCGGTATTCCTTACCGGTGAGGGCAACGAGGAGGTGGCCGTCGAGGCGATGCGTCTGGGAGCCTACGACTATCTGATCAAGGACCACGATCGCAACTACCTCGCCGTCTTGCCGGCCACGCTTCGCAACGTCGTTTCGCGCCGCCAAAGCGAAGAAGCATTGCGCGCCAGTGAGCAGCGTTACCGCCTGATCACCGACAACGTGTCGGATCTCATCTGGACCGCGACGCTTGAGGTCCCCGATGGCGAGGTGGCGGCCGAACCAGAGTGGCGGAATACCTACGTGAGCCCCTCGGTGAAACGGCTGCTGGGCTACGACGTCGAGGAGTTTCTCGCGCTGCAACTGGCCGATGTGCTGACACCCGAGTCCTACCACACCGCGATCGACGTGTTGACCGGGGAATTGGCGAGCGAGCAACGGACGAACCCCAATCTCGACCGGCAGCGCACCCTCGAACTCCAACACGTGTTGGCCGACGGCTCGACTCGCTGGTTCGAGATCACGGTCGTGTTTCTCCGCGACGGAGAGAGCCGTCCGACGGGCGTGCTGGGCGTCTCTCGCGATATTACCGAGCGTAAGCGGACCGAACGGGAACTCACCCGGTACGCCGCCGAACTGGAAACGGCCAATGCCCGGCTCAAAGAACTCCACACCACCTCGCAGGGCGCCACGCGGGCCAAGACCGAGTTTCTGACCAACATGAGTCACGAGATCCGAACCCCCCTGACGGCGATCCTGGGGTTTGCCGAAGAGATGCTCAGCGAGGCCGTTGCCTCCACCGGGGCGACGCACGGGCTCGAGGCCGTCCACACGATCATTCGCAACGCCGAGCACCTGCTGGAAATCATCAACGATATTCTCGACCTCTCGAAAATCGAGGCCGGCAAACTGGAAATCGAACGCGTCGCCTGCTCGCCGTCGCAGGTTGTCGCCGAGACCGTCCGCCTCATGCAGGTGCGGGCGGAGGCGAAGAACCTCCCACTACGCATCGAGTGCCCTGGTCCGATCCCGGCCACGATCCGAAGCGACACCACCCGCTTGCGACAGGTGCTAATCAACTTGATCGGCAACGCCGTCAAGTTTACCTCCTCGGGTGAGATCCGGCTCGTGGTTCATTGTCCGCATCCGACGGGTGACGACGAGACGATTTGCTTCGACGTCGTGGACACGGGAATCGGCATGACCGCGGAGCAGGTGGCCCGCTTGTTCCAACCGTTTTGCCAGGCCGACAGTTCCACGACGCGCAAGTTCGGCGGCACGGGATTGGGGCTGACGATCAGCCGGCGTCTGGCGCGAAAGTTGGGCGGCGACATCACCGTCACCAGCACCGCCGGCGGGGGCAGCACGTTTCGGCTCACGGTGGCCACCGGCCCGCTGGGCGGCGTACCCATGGTCGACACGATTCTGGAATCACCGAGTGAAAGTCCCGTCTCGCCGGTCGCGACTCCCAGTCAACCGGCCCCCCGCTTGAACTGCCGCGTGCTCCTGGCCGAAGACGCGCCGGACAATCAGCGGCTGATGTCGGTGGTGCTCCGCAAAGCGGGCGCGGAAGTCACCACGGCCGACAACGGCCAGATCGCGCTGGAGGCGGCCCTCGAAGCCTGGCAATCCGGCCACCCCTTCGACGTGGTGCTGATGGACATGCAGATGCCCATCCTCGACGGCTACGGAGCCACCCGCAAGCTACGCGACGAAGGCTACCCCGGGGCGATTGTCGCGGTGACCGCCCACGCCATGTCCGGTGAGAAGGACAAATGCCTCGCCGCCGGGTGCGACGGCTACACAACCAAACCGATCCAGCGCGAGGCGTTCCTGGCCACCGTCGCCCAATTCGCAGCGGCGACCGCGTGGTGTTGACCTACCCCGACTTCTCCTCCGGCTCCGGATGTTCCACCGGAGTTGCAATCGCCTCGGCAGGGGTGATCACGCCGTCGTGGTTCTCGTCGTGGTAGCGAAACTCGGCAACGAGTCCGGCCGTCCAGTCGTCGGCGTATTCCCACATGGCCACCTGGCCGTCGAAATCGAGATCCTTGGCGCGGAACCATTCGGGCAGACCCTTGGGCAAACGCTCGGCAGGCGTTCGGAATCGGATCGCCGGCCGATCGGGTTGCTTGCCGGAAGAAGAAGGAGAACCGCGCGAGCGGTCGTGCGAAGAGCCGTGCGAAGAACTTGAGTGTTGCGCGCGCCATCGGGCGTAGTGGAGGGCCAATTCGTCGGTCGTGATCTTGCCGTCGCGATTCGTGTCGGCCGCGGTCGGATCGCCTCGCATCCGCTTCCACTCGTCGCGCTCCAACGTCCCGTTGCGGTTCTTGTCGTATCCCCGAACGGCCCGCTGGGCAAACTCGCGGGTGCGCTCGTCGACTTTCGCCGCCGGCGAACTGGCGGAACTGCTCGACGAAGTGCCGGACGTGCTGCCCGACGAACTACCCTGCTTGGCCTTCCATCGTCGCACGGTTCGCGCGGCCAGTTCTTCCCGAGAGAGGGCACCGTCGCCGTTGGCGTCGTCTTGGTGCCAGTCGTCGGTCCAGGGCACCCGGGCGAGTTCTTCGCCGTCGATCGATCGGTTTCGATTGCGATCGTGGGGACCGAGGATGTTGCGGTGGATGTATTCCAGAACCCGGCTGTCGTAACGCGCTTCCAGCGGCTCAAGCGGCGGTGTCCCGATTGCCGTGCCGTCGAAACCGCGGACGGTCGGCTCCGGGGGGACGTATTTCTTGCCATGTCCCCATCGCCGGGCGATGCGCGAAGCCAACTCGGCCCGGTTGAGGATGCCGTCCTTGTTTGCGTCGTCTTGTGCCGGCGCATCGCCCCAGTCGACTTTGGGGATCTCCTCGGCATCGAGTTGCCCGTTGCGGTTCTCGTCGTAGCGTCCCAACATTCGGCCGTCGACGTATTCGATCACCCGCCTGTCGTAAAGCTCCTCCAAAGCCGCGGGAGGATCGGCAAACCCGGGCACGGTTTCCAACTCGCCGAACCCGGGAACGGTTTCCTCATCGGAGTCGCCGCCTGACGACGAATCGCCGGCCGGTTCCGCCGGTTTCAGGGCCCGGATCAGCGCGTCCACCGACATCGGTTTGTTCGGGTCGAGCCCGGCTTTTGTACCCAGGCCACGGACGGGGCCGATGAGTTGTTGAGGAATCTCGTGCGCCTCGATCATGCCGTTGCGATTGGCGTCCATCCGTCGAAGCCCGTCGGCGTGACGTTCCGCCTCGGACGGATGTTGGGCATCGGCTCGATTCGCTCCCAGTGAGATTCCAGCCAGAACCAGCAGCAGCGTAGGGGTAACCATTGGTCGCATGACTTGTCCCAATCCCCGGTCAATACACGGTTCCGCGGGAAACGATCCGTCCGGGTCTCAATTATAGTCGAAAAGGAGCGTTCCCGGCAAACCGTACTGCCCCGCTACTCCCCAACAAGGGGGTTTCGCTTGCGTCGGCGCGTCTGCCAGCGTATCGTTAAGCATACGCACTCATGGGCCCAATCACGGGAATCCGCCTCCAGGACTCGAAGAAATAAGGACTGCGACAACAATGAAGAACTCGATCCCCCAACCCACCGTGAGCCGTCGTGGGCTATTGACCACCGCCGCCGGAGCCGTGGCCGCCGCTTCGCTCGGCCTTTCCGGTTCCGCTCGAGCAGAGGACAAAGTGAAACCGAAGCGTGTGGCCACCAAGGGCAACATCAACCATTCGGTATGCAGTTGGTGCTACAATCCCATGCCGCTGGAAACCTTGGCCCAACACGCCGTGGCCATGGGGCTGAAGTCGATCGAACTGGTCGACCCCAAGGACTGGCCGATCTTGAAGAAGTACGGCCTGAAGTGTGCCCTGGCCAACAGCCACGGTTTTGTCAAGGGATTCAACGATCCCGAGAACCACGCGATGTGTATCGAGAAGATCACCACGGCGGTCGATGCGTGTGCCGAAGCCGGCTTCCCCACGGTGATTACGTTTTCCGGTTTCCGCAACGGGATTGCCGACGACGTCGGACTGAAGAACACCGTGGCCGGACTGAAGAAGGTGATCGGCTATGCCGAAAAGAAGAAGATCAATCTGTGTATCGAGGTGCTCAACAGCCGCGTCGACACGCCGATGAAGGGCCATCCGGGCTATCAATGCGACAGTGTGGAATGGGCCGCCGAAGTCTGTAAGCAGATCGGCTCTCCGCGGATGACCTTGCTCTTCGACATCTATCACGTCCAGGTGATGCAGGGCGACATCATCACGCGAATCCGCAAGTACCATGAGTACGTCGGCCATTATCACACGGCCGGCTGCCCGGGACGCAACGAGATCGGCGATTCGCAGGAGATCAACTACCCGCCGATCATGAAAGAGATCGTCAAGACCGGCTACAAGGGATACGTCGGCCACGAGTGGATCCCGACGATCGATCCGGTCAAGTCGCTCAGCCAGGGCGTGGCCATTTGCGACGTCTAAGAGGACACTTATCAAGAGGATAACCGATGGAATCGACCGCGTTGGAGTTTTTCAAGCAGATCGTGGAAACCCCCAGCCCCTCGGGCTATGAGAGCCCCGTACAGGAGATCGTGCGGCAATACGCGGCCGGATTCGCCGACGACGTATCGACCGACGTTCACGGCAACGTCATGGCCGTGAGAAACGCGGATGCCCCGTTGCGGATCATGCTGGCCGGCCACTGCGACCAGATCGGGCTGATTGTCTCGCACATCGACGACAACGGCTTCCTCTACGTCCAGCAGATCGGCGGTTGGGATACGCAGATGCTCATCGGCCAGCGGATGACCGTCTGGACGGCCGACGGACCGCTGTTTGGTGTGATTGCCCGAAAGGCGATCCACCTGCTCACCGAGGAGGAACGCAAACAGGTACCCAAGATCAAGGACCTCTGGCTCGACATTGGCGTGCCGGACAAGGAAGCGGCGGAGAAACTCGTTCGCGTGGGCGATTCGGTCACCGTCGATCTTGTATTCCAACAGCTTCACAACAACCTGATCGTCGCGCCGGCGATGGACGACAAGTGCGGCGTCTGGGTGGTCATGGAAGCCTTGCGCCGGATCGACGCCGAGAAGCTGCGTTGCGCCGTGTATGCCGTTTCCACGGTCCAGGAGGAGCTCGGGCTGCGCGGGGCGCGGACCAGTGCCTTCGGCGTGGATCCCCACGTGGGCATCGCGGTGGACGTAACCCACGCCACCGATTGCCCCACGGTCGAGAAGAAGCAAGAGGGCGATGTTTCCTTGGGCAAGGGACCGGTGATCGCCCGGGGGCCGAACATGAACCACAAGGTGGTCGACACGCTCATCAAGGCCGCCGACGCCCACGAGATCGACTATCAACTGGTGGCCGCCGGCCGGGCCACCGGCACCGACGCCAACGCGATGCAGATCAACCGCTCCGGTGTGGCCGCCGGTCTGGTCAGCGTGCCCAACCGCTACATGCACAGCCCGGTCGAGATGGTCTCGCTGGACGACATCGACCGGGTCGCCGATCTGTTGGCCCGAACCGTCGAGAGCATTTCTCCCGAAACGTCGTTCGTGCCGTAGATCGTTTAACGCCCAGCCGAAGGCGCCGGCTTTCTTGGGGTCGTGATGGAACGCCAAATGAGCCGGCGCCGGTGCCTGGTGGTCGAGCGCAGCGAGCCCCCAGAACGTAAGCCTCTGGG
>CAYUIQ010000096.1:0-29407 GCA_964444795.1 uncultured Planctomycetaceae bacterium | reverse complement strand
CGTCCTTGCCGCCGCCTACGGCGGCGGCAAGGACGGGGCGACACACGAGGGAGCAGGGCGGACAGCGGTAGTTTCGAAACCAGCAAGCCACCGGCACGAGGCCGGTGGGGAAGGAGTGGAAGTGGCAAGGACCAAGCAGTAAGTGTAACGGCTCGTACGGTGAATTGCCACCATCGGCGTTCCTGCACTTCGCCACCTCCCCCGTCGGGACCGGTAATACCCGCACATCCCCCTATTTCGCACCAGGCCGTTCCATCCCCGGCAAGCGCCGCCGGCGTTTCTTCGCAAGACGCCGCCTCGCGAGATAGGGTTTAACAGCAGGTCAATCGACCGGCCGATCGGCGCCATTCAGCAGCGGAGGTCTCCCCAGATGAGCACGACAAGCAAGTTGCAGTCTTCCGCGACCGTCGAAACAGACGGGTTCACCATACGACGCATGACCGCCGAGGAAATGCCGCTGATGACCGACTGGGCGGCGGCCGAAGGCTGGAACCCGGGCCTTTACGACGCCGAGTGTTTCCGTCGGGCTGATCCCAACGGCTTCTTCGCCGGGTGTCTCGACGGCCAGGTGATCGCGGTCTGCTCGGCCGTGGCGTACGATTCGCACTTCGCCTTTGCAGGCCACTATATCGTCAAACCCGAGTTTCGCCGCCGGGGTTACGGCATGCGGATGACCGGCGCCTGGCTCGACTACGTTGGCGAGCGAACGGTCGGTTTGGACGGCGTGTTGGACATGCAAGAGAAGTACGAGCGGATCGGCTTTCGGACGGCCCATCGCAGTGCGCGGTACGAGGGAGTCGGCGGCGGTGATCGGCGAGAGGGCGTGCTCGATTCGTGGCTGGTTCCCTTTGATGCGCTGGTCGATTACGACGCGCGGCACTTTCCCGCCCGGCGCGAGGAATTCATCGACGCATGGGTCGATCGGTCGGGCACGCGAGCGCTGGCCGCAATCCGGGGCGGACGCATCGTCGGTTACGGCGTTATTCGCCCCTGCCGTAGCGGCCTGAAGATCGGCCCGCTCTTTGCCGACGATCCGGAAGCCGCCGAAGATCTTTTCCAATCGCTTGCCGCGGCAGCGACCGACGAGGCGATCTTTCTCGATGTTCCGCTGGTCAATCGGGCGGCCGTTTCGCTGGCCGAGCGTCACGCGATGACCCCCGTCTTCGAGACAGCCCGGATGTATCGCAACGCCGCGCCCGAGTTGCCGCTGGACGAAGTTTTTGGGATCACGTCGTTTGAGCTGGGGTGAGTAGGGTGACAGACTTATGTGGGTGCCACTGGCATCTTGCCAGTGCTTTCTTAGCGCCGTAGCTTGCAGCATGCCCACAAACAAGTCCGCCGCGGCAATTCGTCGTGGGCCCGCAATGCTCATGGCATGAAAGCCTACCCTTTCCCCGGACGAATACGCACTCGCTCGATAACGTCCTCGCCTTCGGTCCGTATGAGGCGGAGCCGCTTCAACAAAGCGACGGCCTTCACCCCGCCGGGATACTCGTCGAACGCGACCCACTCGCGGCGCCGGGCCAAATCGTTGTGGATCTTCACGCTCAAATCGATGGTGAACGGCCCCTGCCGGATCAGCGACCGCAGGGCGCCGATGCCCGTGAGCGTTACTTGCGGGGCGATATAGAGGATGTGCGAAATGATGTAGGAATTCCCCCGGAGGTTGCCGGTGTAATAGGGCCCAATGGGCGAGATAAGGCCGATGTGCTCTTGCCGGCCCACGTTCTCCAGCGAGACCGTCTCCCATCCCTTGCGCAAACCATCAATCGCCAGAAAGACCAGGCCGACGACGCCGATCCAATGGCTCACGTCGGCGGCCTTGTCGCCCAGCAAAAAGAAGAGGGAAAACCAGAACATGTAGCGGATCACCCAGTACGAGAAGAGCCAAAGCAGCGGCGACGCGGCCAGGGTCAGCAGCCCAACCAGGGCCTGTAACGTGTTGTGTTTGGCGATGCGTTTTCGCAACTCGTCGGACGTCATGTGGCTCCGTTCCCCCAGTTGTCGTCGTAGCCCACCATGGCAGCTATAAGGGATCTGAATCGACCCTGAGTCTGGCCCAACGAAACAGGATTGTCAAGTCCGGCTGTCACGCATCCGTCCACGTCACTTCGATCGCGGCGAGAGCAGAGCAATTCCTGGTGGGCCGGCGCTGCGCTTGTCCCTTACCGCGGGACGCACTATACTCGGGGTTGAGGGAGAAGGACGAAATGAACGCCGAAGGCGGTCCACAGGGCGGCGCGTGGTTGTGCAACCGCGTTGCGGTTGATGGTGTTTCAAGAATGCCACCCAGGGTGCGCTGCGAGCCCCTAGGCTTTGTTGTGAAACGCCTTCGGCGTAACATCTTTTGATGGAAAAGTGATCATGGCAAAATCCCCCAAACGGTTTTCGCAACTCGCCATAACCGCTTGCCTGGCATGCACGCTGCTGAACGCCGCGAGCGCGGGTGAGTCGCGCGTGCGTTTCGATTTCGAGACGGGCGACATGCAAGGGTGGCGCGTGGTCCAAGGCTCCTTCGGCAAGACGATCGGCAGTTTCGACGTGTTTCAGAACACGCCAACCGTCAAGTACAACAAGCAGGGAACCTATTACCTGCACACCCTGCAACGCGCCGACGGCTCGACCACCGGCGAGTTGACCGGCGTGATCGAGTCGCCCGTCTTCACACTCGACGGCGGAGCGATCTCCCTCTGGGTCGGCGGCGGTGCTCACGGCAATACCTACGTGGCCCTCTGCACGGCCGACGGCAAGGAGGTGTTTACCGCACGCGGGAAGAACGTCGAAACCTTGCAGGAGTTCCACTGGGATGCCAGCGAACTGGTCGGACGCAAGGTCTTCGTCAAGATGGTCGATCTGCACCCGGGCCATTGGGGCTACATCGCCATGGACGACTTTCGTGCCCTCGGGCGGATCGACGTCGAGGCGACCCGCCTGCGATTCAAGGACGTCGATCGGCGGCTGGCCGAGGAGGCCAGGAAGCGTCTACTTGCCGAATATGAGCCGCTGTCCCGGGCGATCACCGACCTGATCGAGACCTTCGGCGACGCATATCCCCGCGGCGAAGAGTTCCTCGTCCGGCTCGACGCGCTGTGTAAATTGCCACATGAGCAGCCCGGGCGGTCGATCAAGCTGGAGACCTTGCGCCGCGAGGCTCTGACGGCCAACCCGCTGGTTGCCGGCCAGCCGATCGTCTTCGTCGTGCGGCAGCAGTATTCTAACAACCACGGCACGGAAGCCACGATGTGCCAGACCGGGGAAGTCAACACCGAGCACTTCCGCGGCGGTGGGGCGATGAAAATGCTCGATCTGGCCGAGAGGGGCAAGGTCACGACGTTGATCGACTTGCCCAAAGGAATTGCCCGGGATCCGGAGATCGACTTCGACGGGCGGAAGATTCTGTTTTCGATGCGCCGCGACATTGCCGACGACTATCACCTGTACGAAATGAACGCCGATGGCGGCGAGCCGGTGCAATTGACCCACGGCCCGCGGATCTCCGACATCCAGCCGGCCTATCTTCCCGGCGGGCGAATCGTCTTCGCATCGACGCGCGAGCCGAAATACATCCCCTGCCAGCGCCATTTGATGACCAACCTGTTCGTGGCCAACGCCGACGGATCGAACATCCGGCAGATCGGCCACAACACGCAGTTCGAGGGCCGCCCGAGCGTAACACCCGACGGTCGCATTCTCTACACGCGGTGGGAATACGTCGACAAGCACTTCGCTTCGGCCTACGGGCTCTGGACGGTCAATCCCGACGGCACAAACCATGCGTTGTACTACGGCGGCTACGCCTGGCAGCCGGGTGCCATCGCCGACGCGGCGATCATTCCCGGCACGGAGCGGTTTGTATCGATCTTCACCTCGGTCCACAATCTGGCGTGGGGAGCGATGGCCGTGGTCGACCGCTCGCGTGGCCTGGACGGCATGAAACCGGTCCTGCAAAGTTGGCCCGCCGATATTTCGCCCTGGATGAGCCAGTGGAACACCATCGGGCGGATCGGCGGCGGAGTCGACAGTTTCAAGCACGTGCCGATCAAGTACGAGGATCCGTACCCGCTCTCGGAGAAGTACTTCCTCTGCTCGCGAAGTCTCGCCCCCGGCAACCACCAGATGGGCATCTTCCTGGTCGACACGTTCGGCAACGAACTGCTGCTGCACTCCGAGAGCCCGGGCTGTTTCGATCCCGTGCCTATCGTGCCGAGAAAACGCCCACCGTCGGTGCCGTCGCGTGTCGATCTGGCCGCTGGCGAAGGAACGTTTTACGTGCAGGATGTGTATATCGGCGAAGGCATGGAGCGCGTGGAGCGGGGGAGCGTGAAGTACTTGCGGATTGTCGAGGCCCCGGCCAAACAGACATTTCCCCCTTTCGGCATCGGTGATTGGACGCCCGCCTTGAGCGGCGACAGTCACCATCCGGTGGCGGTCAACTGGGACCACTACAACAACAAACGGGTGCTGGGCACCGTGCCGATCGAGGCCGACGGCTCGGCCCATTTCAGCGTACCCTCAGGTAAATTCGTCTATTTCCAGCTTCTCGATTCGAAGCGGATGATGATCCAATCGATGCGCAGCGGAACGACGGTGCAGCCCGGCGAGACGATGGGATGCATC
Source organism: uncultured Planctomycetaceae bacterium (assembly GCA_964444795.1). Lineage (GTDB taxonomy): Bacteria > Planctomycetota > Planctomycetia > Pirellulales > Thermoguttaceae > JABMRP01. Next base: position 24,790 of record CAYUIQ010000096.1, on the reverse strand, counting down.
GGCTGCCACGATTACCGGCTGGCCACGCCGCCGTTGCCCAGGCGGGACGTCGCGTTGGCACTGCGGCGGCCGGCCAGTGCGATGGAGCCGTGGTACGGCCCGGCGCGAAACTTCAGCTACACGGCCGAAGTGCAGCCGGTGCTCGACAAACACTGCGTGCGATGTCACGACTATGGCAAAGAAGCCGAGGAGTTGAATCTATCGGGCGATTCGGGCATCGCGTTTAATATGTCGTATTGCGGTTTGCGGAGCCAATCGCCGGCCGTTTGGGAACCGTCGCAAGCGGACGGCGCGAAGCCGCTGATCAGTGCCGTGGGCGCCGGGCCGATTCGGGTCATCCCGCCATACTCCTGGGGTTCGCATCGCAGCCGGCTGGTCGATCTCTTGCGAAAAGGACACGAGGACGTCGAACTCGACGCCGAAAGCCTCGAGCGCATCATCACCTGGATCGATCTGAATACGCCCTATTACCCGTCCCATGTGACCTACTACGGCAACAACACGTTCGGCCGATGTCCGCTCGATCATGGACAGCTTTCCCGATTGGGCGCGCTGCTGATCGCCCAGCCGGGCAACAAGACGTTTCGGTGGGCGGGCGTGAAGAGCTACTCGGGTACGGGCCTGAGCCGGCTGGTGATGACGGGCCTTTCGCCGATCAACTTTACCCGGCCCGAGCGAAGTGCGTGTCTGGCCGTTTTTCCCAATGCCGAGGACCCCGGGTACGTGGAATCGCTCTCGATCATCCGCGCCGGCGAAGCGATGGTGGCCCAACATCCGCGGCTGGACATGCCCGGATTCCAACCCTCGGAGATGGATCGACAGCGGTTGGAGTATTTGGCCCAGCAGCGCCGACGCGAGTCGGATCGGCGGGCAGCGATCGTGCGCGGAGAGAAGGTGTTCGACGTTTCCGTACCGTAGTTTAGGCACCCTCGACAAACTGCCCTTCTCCAACGGACTAAACTACTTGAAATCGGCAACCTGCATGCCTTCATCTCCTCAGAGTAAACTCGCCGGCCGGCTTTGGATTCTGACCGCTGCACTGATGTGGAGCAGCGGCGGGCTGTTTGCCAAGTGGCCGATCTTCTATGCCGACGATACGTGGACCGATGAGATTCGCGGACCGCTGATGGCCTTTTGGCGGGCGCTGTTTGCGACGATGTTTCTGTTGCCGATGATCCGCCGGCCGCGATGGAATCGGCTACTGATACCGCTGGGCGGCTGTTACGGCCTGATGTGTGTCACGTTTCTGGTGGCCATGACACGGACCACCGCCGGCAACGCGATCTGGCTGCAGGCGACCTCGCCCTGGTGGGTGTTTCTGCTGGCGGTCGTTGTGTTTCGCGAACCGGTGATCCGCCGCGACCTGATTCCGCTGGCCTTCGGCGTGTTGGGGGTGGGCATGATTCTGGTTTTCGAAGTCCACGGCCAGGAGCAGTTCGGCGTGTTCTGTGGGATTATGTCCGGTGTGACCTACGGAGCGGTTGTCGTGCTGATGCGGCAGATGAACACCCAAAACGCCGCCTGGCTGGTCGCGGTGGGAAATGGCGCCGCCGCGCTGTTGTTGCTTCCCTGGGTGATCGCCTTGGGAATATGGCCTTCACCAGTGCAACTTCTGGCCCTGGCCGGTTTCGGCGTATTTCAAATGGCGCTGCCTTACATGTGCCTGGTACGCGGACTTCGGTCGATCTCCAGCCAGGAAGCGGTTGCCATTACGCTAATCGAACCGGTTCTGAATCCCCTTTGGGTCGCCCTCATGGGCTGGGAACTGCCCGCTTGGTGGACGGTCGTCGGTGCGTCGCTTATCTTGACGGGGCTGGTGCTGAGGTTCGTCGTCTGGGAATTGTGGCTCGGCGAGAACTTTTCGGGCCGTATTTCGTCCAAGTAAGTGTCTGGAGAAAGGTACGTTTGGGTAGGATGCGCGGCCTCCCCCTGATGGGTGTGGTGAGTTGCCTGCCCAGCCTTCGTCACGAGACGCGTTTAACGATAAAGCTCTTTCTTCCGAGGAGACCGTCATGCCCCTTCCCCTGATTCGCTATATTCACGGCCGCTGGATTGCCAGCCTGGGCCTGTGTGCGCTGGTCCTCTCACTGTCCGCTTGGCCGGTGTCCGAAAATGCGGCCGCCCAGGAACCGTCACCGCCGGAAGTCGAAACGCCGGAAGAACCCGCCGCGGAGCCCGCCGAGAAGCCGTTTCGCGAGCAGACGATCTACATTCCCTACGACGAACTTCGCAAGGTCTTCGAGAAGGAGGGGCGAGGCGTCTTTCTGCCGTACGATCGGTTTCAGGAGCTCTGGAAGGCCGCCCGAGAGGCATCGGAGAAGCCGCCCCAACCGGAGCTTCCCACCGGGGCGCTGATCACGGAGATCGACGCCGAGGCCACCGTAGCCAAGGACGTGGTGAAGGTTGCGGCGACAGTGAAAATCGAAGTGCTGGCCGAGGGCTGGTCCGCCGTGGATTTACGACTGGCCGACGCCGCGATCACCAAGGCGACGCTCGACGGCAAGCCGGCCCGTATTACCGGTGACGCCCAAAGCGGATACCGCCTGTTGGTCGAGAAGAAGGGGACCGATCCGAAGTCAATCGAATTGGCACTGGAATACGCCAAACGGATTGACAAACAGCCGGGCCGCAATCGCGTGTCGTTCCAGGCACCCCGGGCCCCGGTCAGTCGCTGGCAGGTACGAATTCCCGAGCGCGGCGCCGAAGTGAAGATCCACCCCCTGATTGCCGCCACCGAGCAGCCCGAGGAGGACCCGGCCGCCGATGCCGGGGAAACGGTCCTCTTGGCCTTCGTGGGAGCCGCGCCCAGCGTTTCCATCGAGTGGACTCCCAAAGCCGAGGGAGCCACCGGGCTGGAGGCCTTGGCCGATGTCCAGGCCGAACAGGAGGTCCGTATTGTCGAGGGGCTGGTCGAAACTACGGCACGTCTGGCCTACCGCATTAGCCGGGCCGAGCTTGCGCAACTCGTGATCGACGTGCCTGCCGACCAGAACGTGGCCGAAGTGAGCGACCCCGACGGGCGTAACGTCCGCAAGTGGGCCGTCGCAAAGAGCGGTGCCGTCCAGACTATCACCGTCGATCTCCACGAGCCGGCCGACGCGACACAAAACATCACCGTACGGCTGCAACAATTTGCCGCCGAAGGCGACGCAGGCGCCGAAAACAACACGGCCGAAGACACGACCGCCGCCGATTCCCCTGCCAAGATGATCACCATACCGGTCGTCGAAGCCAAGAACGTCGGCCGGCAGCAAGGCAATCTGGTGATCGACGTCGACAAGGAGTTGCGGTCGCAGGCCGATCCCCGAAGCGGCCTGTTGCAGATCGACGCCGGCGAGTTACCCGCCGCGTTGGCCGGGCGATCGTGGACCTACTCCTATCGTTGCGTCACGGTCCCCTTCGAGATGGACGTGACCGTCGAGAAGATCCAACCCCGCATCCTCGCCGACTCGGTCCTTGCCGTGCAATTGGAGACGGAACGTCTCCGGGCAAGTCTCGTGGCCGTTTTCACGGTCGAGCGTGCCGGTGTGTTCCGCCTTGAAGCCGATGTTCCCGCCGACTACGAAGTTCTGCACGTCGGTGGCATCAGCGTGGCCGGGGCAGAAGCCGCCGACGTCGCCAATCATGTTCTCGAAGGCCCCGAAAAGACCCGCCTTGTCGTCAACCTGCGTCGACAGGCTTTAGGACGCGTTGCCCTGGTGGTCCGCTTGGAGCAGAAGCTCGACGCGCTGCAGCCGGGCGAGTCGGTCGAACTCCCCGTGCCCTTGGCGCGAGTCGCCCCCGAGGGAGTCGAGCGGGTGACGGGCCGGTTAATTGTCTCGGCTCCGGCGAGTCTCGAAGTAACTCCGGCAACGGCCGAAGGCCTGGGAAGCATCACCTTCGACGAAGCGATCAAAGACTTTTCGCCCACGGCCTTGTCGCTGGATACCGATTCCCAACCGGTGCTCACTCGTGATGTTTCCCCGGGGCCGGTTACCCTGACGCTCAACGTCAAGCGTCTCGAGCCGGAGGTGACCATCCGCCAGTTGATGGTCGCCCGGATCGAGCATGGCGTGGTCACCTACCGTTCGACTTTCTTCTACGACATTCTCTACAGCAGCGTGGAGACGTTGCGGCTGGACGTACCGGCCGAACTGGTCGACGAGATTCGCATCACCACGGACGACGTCGAAAAGAAGCAAGCCGATCCGCAACCCGACGACGTCGAAGAGGGCTACGTCGCCTGCTTGCTCTCCGGTAAGAGCGATTTCAGCGGCAGCGGCCAGTTCGAGCTTACCTGGAAGGAACTGCTGGAAGACTTCGCCGTCGGCGCCCGCGTGAAGATCGACATACCCTGGCTTCGGCCCGCGGAGGTCGATCGCGCTTGGGGGCAGATCGTAGTGGGCAAGACGGAATCGGTCCGCGTTCGGCCCCTCGAGGAGGAGACGCGTGGCGTGCTCTCGAAAGATCCGCAACACGACCTGATGCCGGGCGCCGAAGTACGCGGCGGGGCGCTGCTCTTCGAGTTCCGCAACCCGTGGAAACTGGCCATTGCCGCCACGCGCTTCGAGTTGGAGCAGATCAAGACGACCTGTATCGAATCGGCATTGCTCCGCATGGTGGTCACCCGCGGCAATCAGGTGTCGGTGCAGGCGCTCTACCGAATTCGCAGTGCCGGTGCGCAGCAGCGGCTGGCCATGCGACTGCCCGAGGGGGCCGAGTTCGACGCCAATCCGCTCTGGATCAACGGCGAGCCGGTCACGCCGGAAACGGAGAAGGCCGGAGATCGACAATTCTCCGTACCCCTGATCGATTCCGATGAAACGAAACCGTTTTTGCTCGAACTCCGCTACACGTATCCCCTGACCAGTGACGACAGTTGGCTCTCCAGCGCCGGCCTGTCGACCTCGTGGAGCGAGGGGGGGCGCCTTTCCGGGACGTTTCTCCACAGCGCGCTGTTGGACGGGAAAGCGATCTTCGGGGTGCGCCTGGACTGTCCCGAGTTTCCCGACGAACCGGCCGTGCTCGAAACGACTCTTTGCGTGTACCTGCCCGAGCAATGGACCCCGCTACACGCGTCGGGGCCGTGGACCGACGAGTTTGCCTGGACGCTCGACGCTGCCGGCCATTGGCAGCCCGGCAGCCCGAGCCGTGATCCGGTGGGCAAAGTGATCGGACAGGTGGGCGTGGCCGCCAACCGGGCCGGATCGTTTCCCACCGACGGCCGGCAGTACGTCTTTTCGACGCTCCGGCCCGAGGCACCGCCGGACGGTTCGCTCATCGTGCCTCTGATGCACGAGGATTTGGTCAACAGCGTGGTGTTTGCCCTGGCGCTGGTCGGGGGGATCGTCTTGCTCCCCTTCGGAATGATGGTTCGCGTGCTGTGCATCGGAGCGGCCGTCGCGGCGTTGGTGCTGCTGGGGGTCTTTCTGCCCATTCTCGCCTACCAGATCATCGATGCCGAGCTGGCGGCCGCCGTGGCGGTGGTGCTCGTCCTCTGGGTCGTGTGGTACTTCGTCTGGACACGGCGGCGGCGGAAACGGCGAGCAATGACAGCGGAGACCGGCAAGGCGTCGTGGACCGCGGGAAGTGACGCACTTGCGGATCGTTTACCGCCGCCCTCCGAGCCTCGGTTTCCATCTCCTCCGGTAAACACGCCCGGGAACGAAACGTCGCTGGACGACATGCTCGGCTCCCCGCTGGACGACGATCAGCCGCCGGCCGACGCCCCAGAGGATGACCGGAGCGAAGGAGGACAGGACGATGCGTAGACGCAAAAGCCTTCCAGATGCGCTCGTCGTGTTGGCCGGCTTGCTCGCCGCCGTCGGCCTTTCGATGGGCTTTATCCTCGCGGCCACGGCCGGCGAGGCGCCCAACCCCGGACTCAAGCCGCCGGCTGCTGAAAAGCCCGTGCGCGAAATCTACGTGCCCTTCGAGGATCTCAACGTCCTGCTCGAGGGACAACCGCGGCGTTTTCTCCTTTCGCGCCAGGAATACGACGACCTGCTACGGCGTGCCAAAACGACGCCCGAGGACCAGACACCCGAGTCGGTCGTGCTCGTCTCGGCCGACTACCGGACGACGGTCGAGCGGCAGCGCGCCACGATTACCGGGACGTTCGAGTTGGAGGTCCTCGAAGACGGTCTCCATGCGGTGCCCTTGGAAGTGACGGGCGTCGCTCTGAGACGCGCTACGCTCGATGGCGACTCCGCCGCGATGGGCAAGGCCGAGGACGGACGCCTGGCGCTGTTCGTCGAAGGAAAGGGTCGGCATCGCCTGGTGCTGGAGATGGTTGCCCCGGTCGAAACGGCTGCCGCGCGCCAGGTGCTCGATTTCCGACTGCCCCACGCCCCCTCGGGTATCATGCGTCTGACCGTGCCGGGCGACGTCGAAGTGCAAAGTGGGCTGGATGTGGTCAGCCGAACGGTTGTCAGCCGAGCGGAAGATCAAAACGTCCGGGAAACGCGATTCGAGTTGCTGCCCCGCGCCGGCGACGTCTCGCTGGTGATGTCGCTCAACAGCCACTTGCAGCAAGGCCGCCGGGCCGTAATCGCCCGGAGCGTGCTGGTGGATGAAGTGACCGCCGCCTACGAACGGCTCCATGCGACGGTGACCCTTGATGTATTGCATCAGCCGGTCGATCATTTCCGGTTTCGCGTCCCAGCCGCCTTCGACGTGACCGACGTCGATTCGCCCCAGTTGGCTCGCTGGGCCATGGTCGAAGAGGAAAGCGGCCGCACGCTGGACGTGTACCTGCAAGAGCCGACCGACGAGACGGTCGTCTTGAATCTGTCGGCCGTGCGCGCCTCGCCGCCAACCGAGGCCTGGGCGTTTCCCCGTTTGGAGCCGCTCGACGTGGCCGGCGGAGTCGAGATCGTCGGTGAGGTGGCCGTGGTGGGCCTCTTGGTCGAGGATCGGCTGAAGATCGAAGGCGTTGCCACCGTTGGCCTGATCCCCGTCGACACGGCCGATCTGACGCGCGTGCTACAGGAGTCGGTCTTACACGCCGAACCGGGTTCGCCCTCGGTGCGTCCGGTGGTCGCTTACTACGCGCCGCAATCGGCCTTCCGGCTCTCCGGACGGCTCGATCACCCGCCGGCCGCGGTGACCGTGGTCACCAGCCTGCGGTTGGCCTTAAGCCGGCGCGAGTACGAGGCACAAGGCGTTTTCTCCCTCATGACGGAAGTCGAGCCCCTCTTCGAGTTCGACTTCTCCGCGCCCCCTGGGTGGCTCGTCATGCAGGTAACCGGCGATGACGGTCGAAAGCTGGCCTTCGAACGCTACGAAGCGACCGACGAAGCCGCGCGCATCCGCGTGCGGCTTGGCCGGGGCGTCGAGCCCGGCGGACAGGCCGAAGTCCGCTTTCGTGCCGTGCATGCACCCTCCGGCGAGCTTTCCGATGGGCAATCGACGACGGTCGAATGTCCCGTCTTCTCCGTCTCGGGCGCCAAACGCGACGTGGGAGCCATTCTTGTCGTGCCCGGCGACGACATGATCGTCCGCCCGGAGCAACTCAACCGCCTCGCTCCGCTGAACAAGGACGAAATGGCCGAATACGGCCTGACCGGTCAGACTGCCGGTCTGGCGTTGCGCTACGAATCGCTCCCCTACTCGGCCACATTGGACCTGTGCCGGGCCGAGCCGCGGCTGACGGCGCGGGGATTTTCGTTCTTCGAGGTCGAGCCCGACGTGCTCGCGGCACACTGCGAAGTGGTCTTCGACGTGACCGAAGCCCGCCCTTCGCAGTTGGTCTTCGATCTGCCGGCCGACGAGACGCGGAGCGCGCTGTCGGTCGAAGGGCTTGGCGGCGTGAAACTCAAGGAGCACAGCGACCAGACCTCCGACGGCCGGCAGCGATGCACGGTCGTGTTGGAAGAAGGGTCGGTTCGATTGGGCGCCGACCGGCGGGGGACGATCCGTCTGGCGGTCCAGTTCAAACAACCGTTGCCCGACAGGGAGACGAAAGACTATCCCCTGCCCATCCCGCGGGCCGACGGCGTGGTGTATCAGTCTGGATTCGTCGCCGTGGAGGGCAACGCGGAACTCGACGTGCAGGTGGTTCCCGACCTGCGATGCCGGCGTGTCGACGTGGGAGAATTTGCCCGGTGCGAGCATCAGCCGGGGCAACGGTTGCTGGCCGCGTACGGCTTCTCCGGAGAACCGCCGAGGGTGGCCGTGAGTATCTTCCGCCACGATGCCTATCCGCTGGCCGCAACCATCGCCGAGCAAGCGCAACTGACCACGCAGCTTTCGGCCGACGGCGTGAGCCAGACGTCGGCCCTGTTTGTCTTGCACACCAAGGCGCAGTTCTTGGAAGTGGAATTGCCCCCCGATTCGGAACTGTGGTCGGCCGTGCTCGACGATACGCTGGTGAAGCCGCAGCGTCAGGGAGACAGCCTTCTGGTGAGCTTGCACACCACCGCCGACACGGCCCGACGCGAGTTGGAGATCGTCTACCAGACGCCGGTTGCCTCGGTGGAACTCTCCGGACAGGTGGATCTGCCGGCTCCGCGGCTGCTGCTGCGCGCCGGTCGCAATGCCAAGCCGATCGAGGTGCCGGTGGCCGATCTCGTGTGGAAGGTGATTCCGCCGGCCGGTTACGAGGTGGTGCGAAGCGGCGGTACGCTGTCGGCCGAAGACCTGGCGCCGCCCGAGCTGGCGGCCGTTGCGCTGGGCCGGAAGATTCTTCGATGGGGACGTCACGATTTGCGGGGTCTTCTGGGCATGACTTACCACGAGTCGCGGAGTGGCGGCAGAACCGATTGGTCTAAAACTGGATCCGGTCGGTCTAAAACTGGTGCGAGGGAGTACCCGGGGAAGAACGAGGATAGAACGGTCGCGGCGCCCCGAGCGTCGAAATTCTTCGACCGGTCCGAATCGATGCCCGACACCGACAAGTCGCCAGATTTCTTCGGCGAAGGCGGGGCCGAAGAAGGCGAGGAGATGGTGCCCACCGAAGAGCCCCTGTCGGTCGAGACGCCGAGGCAGCCAAGCACGACACCGGCCGAACCTCGCGACATGGCCGAGCGCATCGAAGAGCAGAAACGCACCGTGGATTCGCTCTTCGAGGTCGAAAAGTCACATATTCCGGTTCCCGGCGAACCGCCGATCGTCTACCCCGACGCGGAGATCTGGAAAGAGTTGGAACGCACGCGCATCGTGCGTCAGCAGAGGAAGGGCGTGCGCAGTCTGCCGATTCCATTGAAAAAGACGGCCGACGGATCGACGCGCGCCGTCGTCTTCCGCAGCCTGGGCGAAGAGCCGCTCCTTTCGGTCACCCTGGCTCATCGCCCGCGGTTCGATGCCCTGGGCCACGGACTCGGTCTGGTCGTGATCCTGCTGGGACTGGCCCTATGGCGTCGCTCGGCCCGGCTCAAGTCGTTCTACATTGTCACCGTCGCTCTCGTGGCGTCGGTGGTGCCCGCTCTGGTCGGGTGCGTGTCGGCGACCCATGTCTGCAACACGATGTTCCTTGCCGCCGCGTGGCTGGTGCCCTTCTATCTGGCCGTGGCTCTGGTACGACTCCTCCTCGGGCTACTATGCCGTGGACTGACTCGATGCGGGCTCGTTACCGGCGCAACGGTGGCGATGCTCCTGTTCGCTGCGCTGCCGATGATAACCAGCGCCGCGCCACCGGCCGGTGACAACACCGGCGGAAATCGCTACACGGTTCAAGTCATCGAGCCGGCGCCACCGGTCAAAATCCCCCACGACGCCATCGTTTTACCCTACGACCCCATGTCGGCCGATGGAACTAGCCAAGCCGATCGGCTGCTGATCCCTTACGACAAGTACGTCGAGTTGTGGAATCGGGCCAACCCGCTGGAGCGACTCGAAACACCTTCGGCGCCGGCTCCCTATTTGCTGGCCGGCGCATCGTACACGACAACGCCCCCGGCCGAGGGCGAGAACGAAGAATATCTTTCGGTCGAAGGCCGGCTGGAAATCGACGTTCTGGCCGAGGGCTTCGTCAGCGTCCCGCTGCGTTTGGAAGGCGGCGTTTTGGCTTCGGCCGAGTTGGACGGCAAGCCGGCCCGGCTGAACGTCGTATCGGTGCCCGCGCCAAATCAGGCCCCCAATGCGCCGGCGTCCTCCAATGCACAAGAGGCCGACGTTTCCGACGGTTCGCTCGCCGTGTTGTACATCTCGGGCAAGGGACGCCACGAACTGAAGCTGACGGTGCGGATGCACCTGCATCGCCAGGGCGGTTGGCGCGTGGCCGACGGTCGCTTACCCGCCGCGCCGGCAACGGCCATGTCGATTACCATCCCCCGCGCACAAACCGACGTGCGGTTGGGCGAGGTCGCCGATCGGCGTGGTTATGAGACGGAGCAACCCGGAGAAACGATCGAAACGTCGCTGGGAGCCAAGGGACGATTCGACCTGCAATGGCGGCCCAAGGTGGCCCACGGCGTCGTCGACCAAACGCTGACGGTTGCCTCCACCGCCGAATTGGACGTACAGGAAGACGGCCTGCGGTTGGTCTGGAATCTGAAGCTGGAGTTTCGCCGCGGCCAACGCGATTTCTTCCGCGTCGAGGTGCCCGAGGGTTATCTGGTCGAGGATGTGCGCGGCACGAATGTCCGCGGATGGCAACCGCGCACCGACGCCGGGCGGCCCGGTGTCGAGATCACGCTGTTGGAAACCGCCCGAGAGAACGAGAACTTCACCGTGCTGCTGCGGCGTCGCGGGCCGGTCGGAGAAGGCGACCTGCGGGAGTTCGACGTGCCCTCGGTGACTGTCGGCGACGCCGCGTTTCACACGGGCCGGCTTACCGTCCTTCGCAGTCCGCTGCTGGACCTCCACGTGGTGAGCACTTCCGGCGCCGTGCGACGCGCCGATCTGTCGGCCGACCAGGCAAAGCAAGGCGGCGGCACCTTGGAACACCCGCTGGGAATCCGGCCGTTCCAGGCGTACGAGTTCTCGGCGACGCCCTTTGGCGTCCGTCTGGCGGCGGCGCCGGTGGTCGCCGACGTGACGGCCACGCTGCAGACGATCGTCAAAATCGCCGACTATGAACAGAGCCTGGACACCCGGATCGTACTGGCGGCCCAGCGGCGGCCCATCTATCGCATCGAAGTGTTCGTACCCAAGGAGTTGGAAATCGAGCACGTCGGTGCTCCCGGTACTTTCCAGTGGGCCGTTACCCAAGAGGACGGCCGGTCGCTGTTGAGCGTCTATCTGACCGGCGGTCGCTCGGGCTCGGTCGAATTGTTTCTCCGGGGCGTGCTCGGGCGGCGGGAAACGGTCGACCGTTTTGCCTTGCCGTCGCTGGAAATCCGCAGCGTGCGGACGCAAGAAGGGGAGACGGCCGTCCTGGTCGATCCGGCCTACAACGTCGACGTGGCCGATCTGGCGGGCTGTCAAACCATGGAGTTGGAAAAGGTCTTCGCCTGGATTACGCCCCAGCAGCGCGACGCGGTGCGCGTGGCGCTGCGCCATGGCGATGCCGGCTATCAAGGCGCCGTCGAGTTGACCGCTCGCCAGGCAAGCGTGAGCTGCTCGACGTTTACCAACGTGAAGGCCACCGAGCGGTCGTTGGAAGAGACGATCTCGCTCGATTTCCTCATCGCCGGGGCGGGCATTCGCGAAGTCGTGTTTCTCCTGCCGGCCCGGATGAAAGACTGTCGTGTTCGCACGGGCAACCTCTTTCATCAGAAGGAGATCGAACCGGTTCAGCGCGATCCGAGCCTGCTGCGTCTGCGGATCACCTTGCAGGAAGAAGTGATGGGCGAGTTGGGTGTTGTCGTGGAAAACGACGGCCCGCTTTCACCCGGCGAAGACCGCGAGGTGCCGATTCCCGTCGTCGAGACGGGCGACGTGCTGCGCCGGTTCGTCACCCTGGAGCAAGCTGGCCGCGATGAGATCGTTGTGCGCGATGAAATGACGAGCGGTCTGGAAGCGATCCGACGACAAACGCGCGACTGGCGCTCGCTGGTCGAGCGCCTGTCGCTTCTGGCCTCCAACGATCGCGGCGAGGCGGGGCCGGCCCGATCGACCATTCGGCACGCCTATCTCGTAGTCGGCGACGCGCGGCAGCCGCGACTCGTTTTCGCCACCACGCGCCGCGAGGCCGTGGAGACGGTCGGGGCGAGCATCGGTCTGGCCGAAACCGTGCTGGTCTTCGATGCTACGGGTGCCTATCGGGCGCAACAGCTCTACAAACTCGACAACACGACCGAACCGTTCCTCGAAATCTTGCTGCCCGAAGGTGCCGTGCTCTGGACCGCTCGGGTGGCGGGCCAGCCGGTCAAACCGACCCTCAAACCCAAGTCGCCCGATGCGCGACACATCCGCATTCCGCTGGTTAAGACGGCAGTGGGCGATCTGGCCTACGACGTGATTCTGAAATACGGCGGCAAAGTGCCCCCGCTCTCGCGTTTCGACAACAAGGTCGATTTCCCGCTGATGCATACCGAGAACATCCACGTCGAACTAAGCCAGGTTCGGCTGCATGTACCGGAGAACTATCGGTGGTACGACTTCGGCGGCACGATGCGACAGGCAACCGACGAAGGGGACATGGCCGCCGGGCGCGTGGCGTTTCATAACAAGCAGGTCAAACAGCTTGCCGAGACCATGCGCCATGGGAAGAAGTTTGAGCAGGCCCGGGCCGAGTACAACTATAAGAACATCCGCAAGGAAACGCTGCAGCTTCAGGAGTTCGGAAACGACTACGCCGACAACGCCGGATTGCAGGAGCAATTGGTCGCGAACAGCGAGGTTCTGCGCGAAGCCGACGAGGAGCTCGATCGGTTGGGGGACGCCGAAACGCAAGTTTCCGCCGGGGATAACCGCGACCTTCTGAACCAGCGGCTCCAGTGGCAGAAGACGACCCGATCTCGCAGCGTGGTGCAAACGCTCGGTCCCAACTGGGCCGACTCGGCAGCGGATCAATCGCGCGGACCGGTGAGCCAAGGCACGTCGCTCAACGCCGAGTGGCTGTCGAAGAACAAGCTCGACAACCCGGCACTGGTGGCCCAACCGCCTGTCGGATCGGTACGCCCAGGGCAGCAGACTCCTGGTCAGCTTCAGCCGCAAGGAGAGGCGGAAGGGTGGCCACAAGCGGCCGGCCAGCAAGGTGGCGAACCACCGAAACAACCGGCATACCAACAGCAGGGCCGTCAACAGGCCGAGGAGCTGCTCCGCCGCGGCAAGGGGAAACCGCAGCGGGGTCAGCCGGCGCGGAAGACATCCCAATTCTCCGCCGCCTTCTCACCCGACGGGAAAACGGTCGTCGCCGGCGGCGACGGGCAAGTCAAGGTCTGGTCCATGGATGGGGTCGACTCCGACGAGGCTACCATTGAGGAAGTCACGCAGGCACTCAGAAAGCGTATCCCGCCGGGAGGAACCGAGGAGAACGATCTGCTGGGAACGGTTGGTTCGTACACCGGTTCGGGCATGGCCGGCCGCGGCAAATCGAGTTCCGGCCGCGCGCGCAGGGGCGATCGATTCCGCACGGCCAGTGGTGAGGAACTCGCCTACGGCAAACGGAGCAACGAAGACGGTGATTCGGGTGTACCCGCGACCGTGGCGGCCGGAATGGCCAGCCTCGACATCGAGTTGCCCCGACGCGGCCGGGTCCTCTACTTCACCAAGCCCCGGGGCGACGCTTCGATCACCGCCCAGGCGGTTTCCGAAACGACGGTCTCCGATGCCAGCAACACGGGCGTCGCCGTGGCCATCGTGCTGATCGCCGCGATTCTGGCTCATTTCGCGGCGCGGTTCAGGTTCCGCTGGCTGGCCTCCAGGCGAGGCGTCGCGCTGCTGTTGATCCTGGGAACCGTCGGACTCGTGTTCCACCTGTTCGTACCGCTGGCGGCCATCGCCCTGATCGGCGGGCTGGTGCTGCTGGTTCTGGCGTTGGTCGCGAAACTCCGCACCGTCGAATCGCCCACACCGGTGGATGCGTGACGCGGATTGTTCACGGGCAATAGTAACCCGAAGCGCCGGCGAGGACGGAAAAGACGGCCTCGCTGACGCTTCGGGTTACTAAATCAACAGCCCCGTCAGGGAGAGGGGGCATTCTGACACCCGGTTGCCAATCTGGCCAAAAATCGGGACAATGGGCCTGCTGGTACGCAGGTTGATCCCCAACAGAAACGATTTCCTATGTCCGACGACGTCCTCGATTTTCGTAGCGATACGGTCACCCGTCCCACGCCCGCGATGCGAAAGGCCATGGCCGAAGCCGAGGTGGGCGACGACGTGTTTGGCGACGACCCGAGCGTACACCGGTTGCAAGACCGCGTGGCCGAGATGCTGGGCAAGGAAGCGGCCGTTTACGTACCCTCGGGCACGATGTCGAACCTGATCGGCGTACGCGTGCATTGCCGCCCGGGGGATGAGATGATCTGCGACGCCGGCTGCCACATCTACAACTACGAACAGGCCGGCTATGCCCAACTCAGCGGCATCGCCGCGCGGCCGGTCGAGGGAACCCGCGGTGTGCTGCGGCCGGAACAACTCCACGGCCTCATTCGCCCCGCCGACGCACATTTTGTACGCACGCGCTTGGTCACCCTGGAAAACACGCACAACCGGGGCGGCGGACGGATTCAACCCTACGAGACCGTCAAGGCCATTTGCGGCGGGGCACGCGAGAACGGTTTACGGACCCATCTGGACGGCGCGCGGTTGTTCAACGCCGCCATTGCCACGGGCATCGAACCGGCCCGTTGGGCGAAGCATTTCGACACGGTAAGCGTCTGTTTCAGCAAAGGGCTCGGCGCTCCGGTCGGTTCGGCGCTGAACGGACCGAAAGATCTGATCGACGAGGCCCGCCGACATCGCAAGGTGCTCGGCGGCGGCATGCGCCAGGCGGGCATCATCGCCGCCGCGGCACTCCACGCACTCGATCACCACGTCGACCGCCTAGCCGACGATCATGCCAATGCCCAGCGTCTGGCCGAGGCGATCCGCCAGATCGACCGTCTCCGGTTGCTCGACGAGCAGGTCGATACCAACCTGGTGTTCTTCCACGTCGATCCGACGTGGGGCACGGCCGCCGAGTTCTCCGCCGCCTTGTACGCCCGGGGACTGTGGATCAATGCCACCGGCCCCACGACGCTACGTGCCGTCACCCATTTGGACGTCGACTCGCAGGCCGTGGATCGTGCGATCGAGATTCTCCGGGACGTCGCGGATACGGAATCTACTTCGCCTTGCGTTTCTGGCTGAACACCCACTCGACAAACGCCGGCTCGGTGTAGGCGCGAGACCATGAGTTGTGGCCCACGCCTTCATACTCGGTGTACTTCGGCTTGCCGCCGGCCTCCTTCAGCGCTTCGACCATCGCGCGCGACAGGCGGGGCGGTACGACGTTGTCGCTGCCGCCGTGAAACACCCAGAACGCAATGTGGGCGATTTCCTTGGCCCGGGAGCTATCGGCTCCGCCACAGATGGGCACCGCCGCGGCAAAATAATCGGGTCGTCGCAGGCACGCGTCGAACGATCCGAATCCGCCCATCGAAAGACCCGTCACGTAACGCCGGTCGGGATCGATGTTGAATTGCTTCTCCAGCCCGTCGAGTATTTCAAACGTCAGCCGCATCGCCTCGCTGGGGCGCCGGGCCGCCTCGGATTTCTGCAGTCCCCAGTAAGACGGCACCCACTTGTCCTCGCGCGGACACTGCGGCGCGACCAGAATACAGGGTGTCTTCTTTCGGGCTTCTTCGCCGACCAGACGCAACACCTGCGGATGGACGAGTTGCCGGCGATTGTCGTCGCCCCGTTCACCGGCCCCGTGGAGAAAGAGGACCAGCGCATGCTTTTGCGTTTTGTCGTATCCCGGCGGCACGAACAACCGATAGGGAAGCGTTTTGCCGTCGACATCGCGATGGACGCGTGCTTCCATTTTCTCGGCAATTTCCTTCTCGTCCGCGCCCGCCTGGTTCCATGCTCCCATCATTGCCGCTGCTGCCACGATCGCCGCTGCTGTAAATCTCACCGGGTTTTCTCCTCGAAGAAAGGTCTTGTGACTCGGTTCCAATCCCCCCCAATGATACACACCTCGACCCACTCGACGCCAGTGGCACGCCGGCATGGCCTACACGCTGGGCTACATGCGCGCGGTGCTGCGCATGGTCGAGTCGGAAGACGCGTAGGCCTCAAAACGCGCCCTCCATGGCCTGCTGTAAGTCGGCCTGGAGATCTTCGACCGCTTCCAGCCCGACCGAGAGGCGGATCAATCCGTCGGCGATACCGTGAGCCCGCCGATCTTGGGGATCGTAACTGGCGTGCGACATTGAGGCCGGCTGTTCGATCAACGACTCGACCGCCCCGAGGCTCACGGCCAGTTGAAACAACCGGGTACTCTCGACGACTTTCTTGGCGACGGCAAAATCGCCGGCGATCTCGAAACTGAGCATCGCCCCGAAGCCGCCGTCCATCTGCCGCGCGGCGATCTCGTGGCCCGGGTGGTCGGGCAGCCCGGGGTACATGACCCGCGCGACCCGGTCGTCGGCCAGGAGAAACTGAGCCAACTGCTGCGCGCTGCGAGATTGTTCCCGCACGCGCAGTTCAAGGGTCTTGATCCCCCGAATGCAAAGAAAACTCTCCAGCGGCCCCATCACCGCGCCGGTAGCGTTT
This sequence comes from uncultured Planctomycetaceae bacterium, assembly GCA_964444795.1. Lineage (GTDB taxonomy): Bacteria > Planctomycetota > Planctomycetia > Pirellulales > Thermoguttaceae > JABMRP01. Next base: position 8,221 of record CAYUIQ010000096.1, on the reverse strand, counting down.
TGAATGAAATAGAGACGGTCGTGAAGCGCCCGGTCGGCGACCACCAGGGCACCGCCCAGCACGTCGCTATGTCCGCCCAGATACTTGGTGGCCGAGTGCATGACGATATCGGCGCCCAGTTCCAGCGGGCGCGTCAAGACGGGCGTGGCAAACGTGGCATCGACGCCCAGCAGGAGGCCGTGGCGATGGGCGATCTCGGCACACGCGGCGATGTCGGTGATCGACAGCAGCGGATTGCCGGGGCTCTCGATCCAGAGCAAGCGAGTCTGTGGGGTAATCGCCGCTTCCAACGCGTCGAGGTCGTGGGCCGGCGCCAGGGTCACGCCGATGCCCGAGCGATCGACGATCTTGTGCAGCAGCCGGTAGGTGCCGCCGTAGATGTCGGTACCGGCCAGGACGCTCTGGCCGGAAGAAAGGAGCATCGTGGCGCAATGAATCGCCGCCATGCCGGAGGAGAAAGCCAGGGCGTCGGTACCCGACTCCAGCGAGGCAAGCGCCGTTTCCAAGTCCTTTCGCGTGGGATTGCCGCTGCGCGCGTAGTCGAACTGGCCCCAATCGCCGGCCCCCGGCTGCACGTAGGTCGCCGCCAAGTGAATCGGCCGTACCACGGCCCCCGTTTCCGTATCGCGCCGATTGCCAACGTGAATAGCACGCGTCCGAAATTCCATAAAGCCCTCTCCCTATTCCCTCATTGCGACTTGCTAACTGTCCAGCGCTTGCTGGAAATCGGCGATCAGATCTTCGGTATTCTCGATGCCGCAGGAGACTCGAATCATGTTGTCGCGGATACCGGCCGCCTGACGTTCGGCGGGAGTGAAATCGTGGTAGCTCATCAGCAGCGGTTGCTCGATGAGCGATTCGACGCCGCCGAGGCTGGGGCCGATTCGGGGAAGGCGCACCGCGTCGACCACCGCGGCCGTTTCCTCCTCCGAGGCATCCTTGACCAGAAAGGTGACCAGCCCGCCGAATCCTTTGAGGTCGCGCTTCGCCACGTCGTGATCCTTGTGGCTGGGCAGCCCCGGGTAATAGACCTTCTCGACTCGCGGATGGGCTTCGAGAAACTCGGCCAGGGCCATTCCGTTCTCGTTGTGTCGCCGCATCCGCAGTTCAAAGGTCTTTAGGCCTCGCAGGAGCAAGTAGGCGTTGTGCGGGCCGTTGATCAGTCCGGCCACGCCGCGGAGTTTTCGCACCGCCTCGAGCTTCTCGGACGATCCAATCACGACGCCGGCCAGCAGATCGTTGTGTCCGGCCAAATACTTGGTGCAGGAGTGCAGCACGTAGTCGACACCCGCAGCCAGCGGACGCTGGTTGAAGGGTGTTGCCAGTGTGGCGTCGATCAGCGTTTCCACGCCGTGCTTCCGACCCAGGGCAACGAATCGCTCGATATCGACGACACTGAGGTGCGGATTGGTGGGTGATTCGCTGATCAGCAACTTCGTGGCCGGCGAGATAGCGGCTTCCATCCGCTCGTAGTCGCAAGCCGGGACCTGGTGCGTGACGACCCCGAACTTCCCCAGGTAATCCTTGCAGAACTGGCGTGTGCGATGGTAGCACTCATCGAAGAGCACAATCTCATCGCCGGACTGAAGCTTGGCCAAGAGCAACCCGGAAATGGCGGTCATCCCCGCGGAAAACAAAACGGCCTCCTCGCCGCCGTCCAGGGCGGCCAGTTTCCGCTCGACGACCTTCTCCGTGGGATTTCCATATCGGCCGTATTCCTCACGCGGCAGATCTCCCTCGACGTACTCCAGCACCGCCTGGCTATTGGCGAAGGTATAGGTCGAGGCACAGAAAATCGGGTCGGTGATGGAGTGGCCCGGTTTGAGCCGATCCTCGCCTGCGTGAACGGCCCGGGTCGACAGCCCGGACGTGTCTTGAGTCGTGTCGTGCGCTGTCGAGTCCGAGGGGGGCATGTCGGTCAAACTCCTTCCCAGTGGTGAAATATCTTCCCGCGCACGGGCGGCCACCGAGAGGCCAAAAAGAAACCGCGAAATCCGCCTCTCAGCGGTCGCGGCTGGCTTCGGTCAAGTTTGACCGTCCGAAGGGCCGTGTTGAGCCCCCTCGGAGATGGCACTTTAGCAGGTCGTGGCTGCAAGCGGCCGCAAATCCCATGAGCAAATGATTCTACGCTCGCTCCGCCCCACAGCCAACCATTCCCATGGGGGGTGCTGTTATTGCTCTGTGTATGGGTCGCGGAATTCTCCCGTAAAGGGCTTCTGGCGAGCAGCCAAAACAGCGCGTTATACTCACCGAAAGCCTCTCATAGCTCCCATTGTGACGCGATAAACGAATGACAGAGAGCATTCATTCGTGGTAACACACATCCAGCCGCGGCGTGGCGTCCGACGGGGTGTCCGCCGAGCGTTGACTGGAAGTGAGAGATCCGCCGGTTGTAGCTAAAGGTGGCAATTCGCGCCCGCCGAAGACAGAAACGGTAGCATGGGTCGTGCCAGAAATCCGTCTCACGCCGCTGAGCGTCGGAAATTCCGTATTCTTCGGGAATAACGAGGGGGGAACTCGTATGATGCCGCCTGTACGATATGCCGTTGCCGTATGTGTCATGTTGCTGTTTGCCGGTTTGGCCGGTGACCTTCGGGGAGCCGAGCCGGCGACCATCTTCAATTTCTTCGGGATTCCACAGGGCGTCAACAAGGTTCGTGACGCCGTGGTCAATCGCAAGGGGAATTTCCCCGGCCTGGAGCGCAAGCCAGTGTTGAAGGCGATCACCGATCCGGCCAATCTGGAATCGGACGTTCCCGCCATTCGCGTGGCGGCCGAGGTGAAGAAGGACATCGACCTGGCGCCGCAGAAGATCAAGGCGATCAAGTACCTGGCCGAGGTCGGGTGCAGTTGTCAGGAGGGTGTGAAGGATGCCTTGCTGGCCTCCCTGGACGACTGTACCGAAGCGGTCCGTTACGAAGCGGCGCTGGCTTTTTGCCACGCGGCAGGCAATCCCTGCCGCCGTTGCGAACGGGGGAGCTGTTGCGCGCCGGACGTCGTGGCAAAGCTAACGGACATGGCCCAGGGACAGGATGAACGCGGGTGTTGCTCGGAACCGTCCGCCCGGGTTCGACAGATGGCGGCCGCGGCACTGCGAGCGTGTAACCGGATGGCTCCCGTGCGCGAGACACCGATTCGCGAGACACCGGTCGAAATGCCGTTGGAGGCTCCGCCGGCCTTGCCGTCCGAGCCGATGCCCCCGATTCCGGCACCCCTTCCCATGACCATGGGATCCGTGTCCGGCGTAAGATCAGTTGCTTTGATTCAACCCATCGAGCCAAAGCCGATGCCGGCGGTGAAGCGGTTGGAGCCGCCGCGGCAGTGGATTATTCCGGAGCCCGAGTAGTAGATTCGACATTCAGCAGCCAACGGCCGACGACGCATGGAAGAGCAACGTCGGCCGGGCGATTATCGTTCGATCGGAACATGGAAGGACCGTATCGTGAAAACTTCGTGTTGCGCCGCAGTGGCTTTGGTGTTGGCCGTTCTGGCATTTGGGGAAAGTTCGGCGAAGGCAGCCGAAGTGCCGGCCGCGCCGCCGACCCTCTTCAACCTCTTCGGAATCCCGCAGGGCGTCAATAAAGCCTTCGACGCGGTGGTCAATCGCAAGGGAAAGCACCCCGGGCTGGAACGCGGCGCGCCGGTGTTGGCGCTTGCCGCTCCGGAGAACCTCGAATCGGAGGTTCCGGCCATCAAGGTGGCCGCCCAAATCAAGGCCGACGAAGACTTGCAGCAGCAGAAGATCAAGGGCATCCGGTACTTGGCCTCCGTGGGGTGTGAGTGTCACGAGGGTGTCAAGGAGGCCTTGCTGGCCTCGCTGGACGACTGCGACGAAGAAGTGCGTTTTGAAGCGGCACAAGCCTTCTGCCAGACGGCGGGCAATCCGTGCAAGACCTGCAACTCGGGGAGTTGTTGCGGTACCGACGTGGTCGACAAACTCTCGGAGATGGCGTACGGCCGCGACGATACGGGCTGTTGCTTCGAACCCTCGGCCCGAGTCCGCCAGGCAGCCCAACGGGCGTTGAACGCTTGCCGGCGGATGAGCGGATCCTCGCCCTTCGTACCCGACGGCCGTGAGCATCCGGTGCTTGAGCCCAGCGGCGATGCCGGCGCTGCCTTCATGGGGGACGACGGTAACGGCGGTGTGGCGGCGCAAACGGCCTCGTATGGAGGAGACGTTTCGTTCGACTCGGTCAGTCTGACGAGGTTCGGGCAGGGCGGTTGCACGAGTTGCTCATCGGGAGGCTGCGCCACGTGTGACGGCTCGGGACCCTGCGGTGGGGGCGCCGGAACTCCCGGCGCGGCTCCCTCGGGAGCCGGGCCGTTGGGGGGCGATCTGTTGGCTGGCGGACCGGGTGGATTCGGCGAAACGTTCGGCGCCATGTCCGGCCCGCAGTCGATGGCACCCAGCATGATCGGCGATAGCTATTTCGGCGGCTTGATTAGTGTTACGGGGGCGGGTAACGAATCGATCCGTCTCATCTCGGTTCCCATCGCCGGCGGGGATCGCCGATTCAAGATCGCCGAGAACAACAGCCCGATTCCGGTCGACCGCGTTTTCTTCAACTACAATCACTTCCAGGATGCCCTGCAAACCGCCAGCGGGTCGCGGGGGAATCTCGATCGCTTCACGTTCGGCGTGGAGAAGACGTTCTTCTGCGGACGCTGCTCGGCGGAGCTTCGTGTGCCGTTTGCATCCGGCTTGAACTCCGACCAATCGTATGCCTTGGGTTCGCCGCTGACGGGAACCGAGTTCGGAAATATCAGCTTTGCCCTGAAGGGGATCGTCCGGCAGACAAAGACGACCGTCTTATCGGTCGGGCTCGGGATGGTCTTTCCCACCGGCGACGACGGGCGGGTGATTGACGAGGACAATGAAGTCCTCACCATGGTGAAAAACGAGGCCTTCCACCTCCAACCGTTTGTGGGTTATTTATGGACTCCGGGGCCGTGCTGGTTCCTGGAGGCATTTGCTCAACTCGATTTCGATACGAATGGAAACGGCGTGGTCCGCCCCGCCGGCGCCAACAACAGCCTGCAGAGGGTGGGCGTGCTGCAAGACCAGAACCTGGCAATGCTCGACCTGACGGTCGGCCGCTGGATCTATCGCAACCGCAAGGCGAAGTGGATTCGCGGAATAGCGCCTATGGTCGAATTGCACTATACAAGCACGATTCAAGACGCGGATTTCGTGGGCCTCGTCGGGAATCGCTACAATCGCATGGACGCGCTGAACATCACCGGCGGTCTCCACTTCCAGGTGGGGGCACGTTCGCAGCTTCGTGTTGCCGCGGTCGCGCCGTTGCGTACCGGGTCCGACGCGTTCTTTCCCGCGGAAGTCTCCGTGCAATTCAATCGCCGATATTGATAAGGGCAGAGTGAGTCCGTCATGAAGATCGCCGTCTTTCGCGCGCTGACCATCGGCATGGTCGTCCTGCTTGTCGTGGGTTCCGAGGGCAAAGCGGCCGAAGTACCGGCGGCCCCTCCGACGCTTCTGAACCTGTTTGGGATTCCGCAGGGGATCAACAAAGCCCGCGACGCCGTGCTCAATCGCAGCGGCAAACATCCCAAGCTGGAACGGACCGAACCGCTCAAGGCGATCGCCGACCCGGCCTTCCTTGAATCCGACGTGCCGGTCTTGAAGATCGCCGCCCAGGCGAAGATCGACGCCGACCTGCAAGGCCAGAAGATCAAGGGCATTCGCTATCTCGCCACCATCGGATGCGATTGTCACGAAGGGGTCAAGGAGGCCCTATTGGCTTCGCTGGACGATTGCGACGAGGCGGTGCGATTCGAGGCGGCCATGGCCTTCTGTCAGACCGCCGGCAGCCGATGCAAACCGTGCGGCGGTACCTGTTGTGCCGCCGACGTGGTCGACAAACTCTCGGAAATGGCCTACGCCCGCGACGACACGGGCTGCTGCGTGGAACCGTCGCAACGGGTCCGCCAGGCCGCACAAAAGGCGCTGGCCGCTTGCCGCTGGACGAGCGGATCGGCGCCCGGCGAAAACGGTCGCGAACATCCGGTCCTGGAGCCGACGGACGCAGCGCCCGTGGCATTTGCCGGCGACGGCGAAACGTCCGGCAGCGCTCATGTCCTGCCGACGGCTACCGAAGGGAAGATCATCGACCCGATCAGCATGACGACGGTCGGCCCCCGGGCTCGTACACACTGGTGCGGAAAGGCGGGAGGATGCGGCGAGGGGGGCTGCCGATCGAAGGGCACGTGCGGCGGTGGGCCGACGTGTGGCGGAGCCGGTGAAGGGATGGGGCCTTCCGAAGGCGGTCCCATTTCTCCCGACTTGCTGGCCGGTTCGCCCGGAGGATTCGGCGAGACGTACGGCGCGATGTCCGGTCCGCAGTCGATGGCACCCAATATGATCGGCGATTTGTTCGGTGGCTCGAGCAGTCGGTCGGCCGTGGTCATCGATCGGTTGTCCGTGTTGGAATCGCCGCCGACGGCCAACTCGATCATCATCTCCGGTACCGGTTCGGCGGCCGCTCCGATTTGGCTTACCTATACGGGGAGTCCAGTCGCCATCGACGGGGTTCTGTTCAACACGCCCTTTGATTTCGGTACGGTGGCATCACGAGCCGACGCCAACGCCAGTGTTAACGCGGATCCGACGGTCCCGCTTGCCTTGGCCGAGCCGACGGCCATTACGCCCTCGGCCGATGCCGTGTTGACCGGCCGCAATCCGGGGACCGCAGGCACCACGCGTTACGTCTCCGGTACGGCGACGCACGGCAACCCGACGCGTCCGCCAGGGGATCTGGATAACAACGAGGTATTCCGATCGGAGTTTCATTACCAGTACGAAGCATTCCTCGACATTCCCAGTCCCGGGGCCGGTGGCACCGTGGGCCGATTGAAGATCGCCGACAACACCAGCCCGATTCCCCGCGACCGCCTGATCTTCGATTACCACTACTTCCGCAACGCCGCCCTGTTTGGGGCCGGCGTGGATGTCAATCGCTTTACACTCGGGTTCGAGAAGACGTTTTTCGACGGCATGGCCTCGTTCGAGTTGAAGGCGCCGATGGCCACCGGCCTGGACAGTACGGTCGTGGCCGACGGCGTGACGGGCATGTCGCACGGTGAATTCGGCAACCTCGGGCTGACCTTCAAGGCGCTGCTCTTCCAGACCAAGAGTTGGGGCGTCTCGGCCGGATTGACCGTGGCCGCTCCGACCGGCGACGACACGGTTGTCGTGCTGACCGACGGCACGCCGCTGGTTCGCATCCGCAACGAGTCCGTCCACCTGGCGCCGTTTCTCGGTTGCCTGTGGACGCCCAACGATCGGTTCTTCGCCCAGGGCTTCTTCCAAGTCGACGTCGACCCGAGCGGCAACGCCGTCTCGACGAACTTCTTCGGAAACGGCCTGCAGCCGGTCGGCGTGCTGCAAGACGCCACGCTGATGTACGTCGACGCAGGTGTCGGGTACTGGTCTTACCGAAGTCGTAATCCCAGGCGCCGGCTGACCGGCGTGGCCTGGACGGCCGAAGTTCATTGGAATCGTTCGCTCCAGGCAAGCGACTCCGTTGTCGACGCCAACTTCACCATCGGCAGCCACGCGTCCTGCTTCGAGGCCGTGAACCTGACGCTCGGCAGCCATCTGGAGTTCAACCACCGCACCACGGTTACCCTCGGCTATGCCGTGCCGCTGGGTGGCGGCCTGGACCGGCAGTTCGACGGCGAGTTGCGCGTGATGCTCAACTGGCGATTCGGTCCGACTTCGCGATTGACCCGCGCGCCGCTGTAGCGCGAATAAGACGGCCATCTTGAAACGTTCACACGGCCCCGGGGCCTTGATAGCCGTCGCTGAGTTGGACCACCCGCTCGGTGGGCAAGACGACGATCTTGCCGTCGCCGATGCTTCCCTCGGGGCCGGTGCGGGCCACCTGGGCGATGATCTCGATCGTTCGGTCCAGGAAATCGTCGTTGACCAGCACTTCAATCGTCACTTTTCGCAACAGTCGCGTCTTGTAGGGATGCCCTCGATAGACTCCCACTCGCCCTTGTTGTTGGCCGAATCCCTGGGCGTCGCAAATGGTCAATCGTCGGACGTCGATCTTCTCCAGCGCCTCGCGCACCGCGTCAAGCTTGGTCGGTTGGATGATTGCGACGACCAGTTTCACGAGGCTTCTCCGCTGGGTGTTAGCAGCCCGTTGAAAAAGACGTGAGGGTGCCTGGGGTCGAGCGCAGCAAGCCCCCAGAAAAC
>CAYUIQ010000095.1:0-29435 GCA_964444795.1 uncultured Planctomycetaceae bacterium | reverse complement strand
GTTTCGAGTTTTTTCATGCAATTAACGTGAAGGGGTCGCTTCGTTAAGGACTAGTGCAGGACCCCCGCCGCTCATGTACGAAAGAAACCCCTGCGGCTTCGTCACGTCCGGCACACAGTACCACGGATCGCGAACCCGGCACTTGTACGCTGTGCGTGCTTTTCGGCCCGCTTCCGAGTTGAGATACTTTTCAACTGCCGGAGGCACGTTATCTGTCCGCTTGATTCGCAGAAGAAACGTCGGCTCGTCTCGCCGACGCCACGATTCAACCGTCGCATTGGTGATCGCTTTCCCTGAAAGGAATTTGCCGTTCCGAACTGCAGGCAAGAGAAACCGGGGAGTAATCTTGAGTTTCTTTGCTTCGGAAGGGCGCATGTGAAAGAAATCGTTGGCACCCGTTACGTATCCAATGCTTACCTGAGCAACATCACCAATCCGGAAAGCATGTGCCGATTCGATTGTCCGTTGATACAACTCTCGTACAGCAGTGGGAAGAAGAAACGACCGAAGTCGGTGATTCCATTGTTCCCATTCCCTGACGCTGATGTCCGTTTTCTGCTTCGGCGGAGTCTCTGAGGGGACAAATGTGTCGAGGGCCGAGAGTTGCAATCGCTGTGTCTTCCCGCCAAACCCATCACAGTACAACAACCAACAATCCTCTGAAAGTGCAGGGAACAGTTTGTTGCGGACTGCAATGACATGGAGCAGATCGAAGTGATCCTTCAAGTACCGTAGGGCCGGAATTGCGTACGGTGCGTGTCCAATTTCAGCAGGCACTACAAACGCCATCCGTCCGCCGCGTTTCAGCAGTGACGCTGTGGCGACGAGGAACGGTGCCCACGATGAACTAAGCGACGAGAATTTCGCACCGTGCCGCTCGCAGAGTTCTTGAGCGGCCTTGCGAACCTTCCCTGTGAACCGGTGATACCGGATGAATGGGGGGTTTCCCGCAGCACATTCAAAACGCTCGTGCGTCTCCTTTGCCCAGGTGAAAAAATCGCCTTCGTGGATCAACGATCCGGGGGAACGCTGGTGGACAATCGTCGTGGCTTTCCGGTCCTGCTCAACCCCAACACTGTTTCGATGCGCTGCCAGAAACCGACCGTCACCGCACGCGGGATCAAGAAGCCTGTCCGACTTTCTCTTTGTTGCCCAGCGGACCAAGCAATGAACCACCTGATCCGGCGTGTAGTACGAACCCAGATTCTTTCGTCGCGCCACGTCCATGCTCACTCTCCTGAGGTCGCTTAATCTGTCCTGCGAAAGGATTTGCGTCAACCTAATCCTTCCCCGCTTCAGGCCTCAACAACTGATAGGGAGTTGAATTAACAATAAGTCTGGCCTAACGGGCCAGAGTTGTCAATCATCGATTGCAGACGCAGCAAGGAAAGGCGTTGAAGGAGGTCTGTAGGGCTGATTGCCGGCCAGCCTCCAGGGGGACGGCGTTTATGCACTCCATGGAGTGGACCAGCTCCCTCAAAGGTCTCTATCGGGTTTTCGGTCGCGCTGCGCCTGCATATTGCTCGCCGCGTCGACTTGGCTATCGCAGTTCGATTCCCAACCCTTCTTGCATCCCCACCACGTCGACGTCACTGACACTCACATTGCTCTTCACGGCCTCTGCGGCGGCTAATCCGGCGGCGTGGCCGAGGGCGAGGATGGTGCGGGAAAGACGGCAACTGGAGGCAGCGATGTGGCTGAAACTGGCACCCCGGCAAGCGACCAGCAGGTTGGCGTGTCCCTCGGGGATCAGGCAGCGGTAGGGGATGCCGTAGGGGCCTTTCAACGCGCCGTGGACACGTCGGCCGCCCGACCCGTGAACGTCCATGGGATGTTCGGCCGTGGCGATCAGGTCGGAGTGTTTCTGTCCGGCCAGCCCGGCGGTGAGATCGTGTTGCGTGAGCACGTACCGGCCGACCACGCGATAGCTCTCACGGATGCCCAGCATCGGGGCGAAGCTATGGAACTCGTGTGGTGCAAAGGTGGGCATCGCTTGCCACCATCGCCATTGGGCTTGCACGAGCCGCTTGCATCGGGCCATGCACTCATCGTATCCCAAGTCGATCAGTGCCCGGCCCGGCAGTGTGGCCAGCGGGTTGAGAATCAGCCCGCCGCCGGGAACCGAACTGACGTGCGCCGAGCGAGGCCAGTTGCCAACCGGCGGATCGGGCGCCGCTTGACGCACGGGGTTGTCGCTCGGGCGGACCCGGTAGCAGAGGGAAATGGCGTTGAGCGTTTTCTCGGGCGTCTCGGGAGCAAACGGCTCGTCGAAGCGCTCGCGGGGCTCCGGACCCAACATCATCTCGCACCCGGCCGCGCGACAGAGATGGGCGCCGCCCGTGCTATCGACGAACACACTTGCCCGGACGGTAAAGACCTCTCCCGAGCCCGAGTTGGCGCGAATCGAAATCAGGCGATCGCCCTCGGCTTGCACGGCGACGAACGTCGTTTCGGTCAGCACGCGACAACGGCCCGTCTCGGCTAGCAGTTTGGCGGCGACCGCTGAAAGGGCGTCGGGGTCGAAGGCCACGCCGTACCAGTCGGGGCGGGTCAAGCCGGCGCGGCGCAGCGTTTGTTCGTATTTCAAACCGGGGGTGATGAGCCACAGGCCGAACGAACCCTTGCGCCGGTCGGCGTTGTGATCGGAGGTGATACCCACGGCATGGGGTAACTTCCGCAGCCGCTGGTAGATCTCGTGGGCGAAGCGGTCTCCGGGGCCGGAGCCCCAATGGCAGACATACGCCCGAGTAGACGTGCCGCCGAGTTTCGGCTGTCGCTCGATGAGGATCACGTCGGCGCCGGCCCGCGAGGCGGCCAGCGCGGCACCGATCCCTCCGCTACCGCCGCCGATGATGCAAACGTCGGCACGAAGTTCGCGTGGGATCGAGAGTTCCCCCTTGGCCGGTTCGGCACCGCGGACGGTTTGCCAAGCGGATCCGCCGAGTGTGGTTGCCGCGATCGCCTTTAGTGCCGCTCTTCGATCCAGTGGCATGGTTGTGACTCTGGGAAAACGGCTGCTGACGCCGCCGGTCAATCACGGCGGATATCGACGGGATTGGCCCGTTGCTTCGAGGCAAACCAACCTCGCCAGGCCTGCTCGTTGAAGCCGAAATTCTCGCCGGTCAGAGCGGCCAGGGCGTCGAGGACAGGCCGGTTCTCGAAATAGCGGGTGACGACCTTGTTGCTACTCCCCATGGCCAGTCCGCCGCCACCGCCGGAAGAAAACGTCGGAGAGATGCTCCCGGACGATCCGCTGCTGTACTTGAATTTGTGGGCGGTGACCAGGGCTTCGATGAGCGGGCCGACGGCCGAGGGATCTCCCAAATGTCCCAGCGCCACGGCCGCCCGGTTGACCGTGCCGTTGTCCTTGCTGGCAATCGCGCCGACGTAGTAGGACGCAATATTCCGGTCGCGCATCTCGCGCAGGTGCTCGATGCACGCAAACCGAACCTCGTCGTCCGGATCGCCCATCGAACTGTCGACCAGAACCCGGATGGCCTCGGGGGTTCCGATCTGAGCCAGCGCGCGGGCGTAGAGTTCTCGATACCGGCCGCTGAACTGACGTCGCATCCCAGCCTGCAACGCCCGCACGGCCGCCGGGGCTTTGATCGCTTCGATCTCCTTGCGGGCTTGCAGGGCGCGATCGGGCTTGCCGAGCCAGCCCTCCCAACGCTCGAGATCGCGGAGCCACTTCTTCTCGGCGTCGCTCTGGACTCGCTTTTGTTCGAGTAGTTCGATCTCCTGCGGTGTCAGCCATCGGCCTTTGTACTGCCGTAGACCCCGGCTCTCCATCCACTCTTGCTGCGTCATCCACTGACCGCCGTGCCGGCTATGGCGCAAGGCAAGATGGGCCTTTTCGTGATCGGGCTGCAGCTCGATGATCCGCCGCAGATGGATCTTGCGATTGGTGACAAGACCTTGCTCGCGGCACCACTCGGCCAGCGCCCATTGATCGTCCACCGTGTCGGGAAACGCGGGCCGGATCGCCTCGTACTCGCGCTGGGCCGGCAACTGCCCGGTGACGGTCTTCACCTGGGACCGGGCGAGAACGATCTTCACGCCGGGCGAAATCTGGACGATGTACTCCGTGCGGGGCGACTGCCCGGGATTGACCAACTCGCCTTCCACCCGGCCGCCGTTGTCGAGAATGAACACCTCGCCGGGCAGGGGACTGCCCGCCAGTAGGATCAGGCCGACGGCCCCCAGCCAAGTTGCGTACGGATACCTCATGGCCATCTCCTCCGGGATATCGTTGGGCAAACTTTGCCCCCATCGCCGATATCTCTAGTATACCGGTTAGCGAGGAATTTGGCCAAACCGAAGTGGCCAACGGCCTCCCAGGGACGCAGTTCTCCCAGATGCACGGTGCCCCAACGGCCAAATCGGTCGCCATCTGGACAAGACCCCCTCTTTCGGGTGGGTGTAGTCGTGGCACACACATGAGTAATTCAGGTTAGGGGAGCTTTACCGTGAGTCGTGTCCCAGATCAACACAAGGCCGAAGCCCCCTCCGTGGTGCGGTGTGCCGTGATTACGGTGAGCGACACGCGGACTTTGGAAACCGATTCGGGTGGGCAGACGATCGTCGATCGATTGTCCGAGGCCGGTCATCCGGTGACACTGCGCCAGATTCTCCGCGACGAACCGGAGCCCATGCGCCAACTGCTGGTGGGGTTGCGCGATCGGGAGGACGTCGACGCAGTGCTGATGACCGGCGGAACCGGGCTGGGGAGCCGAGATCAGACGTTCGAGACCGTTGCCGCTCTGCTGAATAAACCCCTGCCCGGCTACGGCGAACTGTTTCGCATGCTCAGTTTCGAAGAGATCGGCCCCGCGGCAATGCTCAGTCGGGCGACCGGCGGGCTGATGGGTGGTACCGTTGTGCTGACCATGCCCGGCTCCCGAGCCGCCGTCCGCTTGGCGATGGAAAAACTGATCTTGCCCGAGTTGGGCCACTTGGTTCGAGAGGCCCGGCGCTGACCCCCCCGTGAGCAGCCCAGCAAGGAGGAACATTTGATGGTGAGAATGGTGGCAATCGCAGCGTTGGCCGCGGGAGCGGCAGCCGGTGGATGGTTCGTTGCCGAGAACTATGACGTTCGGGAACTGCCCGGGATTGGCGAGTGGTCCGCCGGGAGCGAGTCTTCCAAGGACAGTCTCCCGGAGGAGATTCCCGTCAGTCGCGAGGAAGATCGGATCCGGATCGCCTCGTTCAATCTACAGAACCTCAACGCCGGCAAGCTCAGCAGCGGGCACGTGGGCCGGATCCTCACCGATACAATCCGGCGGTACGACATTGTGGCCTTGCAGGAGATTTCGCCGGACGATCGGGGCGTCCTGCCGAAACTGCTTGAGAAAGTCAATGCCGACGGCCGGCACTACGCGCTGGTCGACCAGCCCGGCACGGCAAGTACGGCAAGCCAGACGCGCAGCGCGTTTCTCTTCGATCGGGCCAGCGTGGCGGTCGACAACAGCACGGTCTGTCTGGTCAAAGACGAGGGCCGGCGATTGCGGCACGAACCGCTGGTGGCGGCATTCATTGTCCGCGGACCGTCACCGGAAGAAGCGTTTACCTTCACCCTCATCAACGTCCACACCGATTCCGAGAACACGGCACGCGAGCTGAACGTGTTGGACGATGTCTTTCGGGCGGTACGCGACAACCCGCGCGACGAAGACGACGTCATCTTGCTGGGTGATCTGAACGTCGATCAAGAGCACCTCGGGCAACTCATGGATATACCTCATATCGGATGGGCCCTGTCCGGAACGCCGACGATGGTACGAAGGACCCACCTGGCCGACAATGTTCTCTTCGATCGCATGGCGACCGTCGAATTCACCGGCAGCGCCGGCGTGCTCGATCTGATGGAACATTTCGACTTATCCAAGGAGCAAGCGCTGGCCGTTTCCGATCACTTCCCCATCTGGGCGGAGTTCAGCATCCACGAAGGCGGGCAGGCCGGGCGGTTGGGACCGTAGGCTCCGTTGGTTCAACCGGGTTAGCCCCAGCGCCCGCGACGGGAGTCGGCCGGACACGGTCAACACCGCACCACTTCGTCATCGCCTACCCCCCCACCCCCCATTGGCGAGCGATTCTTGCTTCTCACTCGCTCGTCCGCACTGTCATCGCGAGCCGGTATCCGGTAGAATAATGGTGTAGTACTTCGGTGCCTCCAGCGGGAAAAGGGGGCCATGTCTCGACCGGGGGAGCTGCCATGACTCATCGCTACGACTGTTCGGAAGAACTGGCGGAAATCGAGGATATCAGGGACAGTGCGGTCTTCGATCCGCTTCAAGTGGAACGCTTGGCTCCGCTGACTGACCAGGAGGCGGAGCGCATCGACGAACTCTGCCAGGCAGCCAGCCCGGGACCTTTGGTGATCGACGACGCGGCCGAAGGCGACGGCGTTGTCGTGGCCACGTTGCCCGACGGCCGGCATCTTATCGACCGGGCGGTCGGTGATGCGCCGAACGAGCACCGCCGCCATTTCGCCGCCAACGCCAAACTGTTCAGCAGGGCCCGTTGTTACCTGCTTCGGCTGTTGCGCGATCGCCAAGACTGCCAGCGCCAGCGCCAGCAGTTGTTGGAGCGGATCGCCGCGCTGGAATCGGTGCTCGATCGGAGCGTGGACCGGCAGAGCAACCCGCCGCGCGCCCCGACGAAACCACGCTGAAGAACCGCGACGGCCGATAGCTTCATGGAACTCACTTCCCGATTTGAAACGGCCCTTTCGCTGGCCGCCGGATTGCACGCCCGGCAGCAACGCAAAGTGTTCGGCGAACCGTACGTCGCTCATCTTCTCGAAGTGACCGCTCGGGCGCTGGAATATGGCGCCGACGAGGACGAGGCGATCGCGGCCCTGTTGCACGACGCGATCGAGGATCAGGGAGGCGCCCGGACGCGGGAAGAAATCCGCCGTCGTTTCGGTGATCGGGTGGTGGAGATCGTCGACGGCTGTACCGACACCGACATGCACCCCAAGCCGCCCTGGCGCCAGCGCAAGGATGCCCACGTCGCTCACGTGCGGGCGGCCTCGCCGTCGGTCCGTCTGATTGTCGCTTGCGACAAGATCGTCAACGGCTGGAGTTTGGTACGGGCGCATCGACGGGTCGGCGAGTCCGTGTGGAGCCATTTTCAAGGCGGGCGCGACGGTACGCTCTGGTACTATCGGGCCATGGCCGATGCGCTGCAATCCCACGGGATCTCGCCCTGGGTCGAGGAGCTGCGGCAAGTCGTCGACTGCCTCGAACATCTTGCCGCGGAATGACTTGCATCTTTTTGCTTGAAAGTAGGCCAGCCCTTCCGTTATGGTAGGGGGGCGTACCAGAGGTATCCCAAGAGCCTGATCGACCAGGTATCCCAAGAGCCCGTCGCGGGAAGCAATTCCGCGGCGGGCTCTTTTTCGTCGAAAGGTCCGGCCCGAGATGTTCACGGGAACGAGAACGCCGATACTCACGCCACAAATGGTGGACGAAGTGCGCCGTCTGCTGGCCGAGAAGAAACAAAGCCAACGAGCCATCGCCCGGCTCACGGAGGTCAGCCGCGGAACCGTCGGGAGAATCGCCCGCGGCGAGACACTTCGATGTGAAGACCCCGCTCGTCGCAAACGGCAAGGGGCCGATTTCCCCAGCGGACCGCTCCGCCGTTGTCCAACGTGTGGCGGCCGCGTCTACATGCCCTGCCGACTCTGCCGCGTACGCGACCACGCAACAGGAACGGCTTGTACCGCGAAACCGCAACGCGACGTCGAGGGGGACGATCCCGGCCGACTTCAATTGCGCCCTGCCGAGCAGCGTCGTTACGAAGCCATCCACGCTCGAAAGGTCCGCGAGGCGATCGAGTTCGGCGAACGACGGATGACACTTTTCCTGTAGCTGCCCACCATGAAACAACCAAACCGACCAAGCGAAGTCCGCTACCCCGAAGCGCGTGAGCAAATCGGCGACGGTGACTTGCTCCTGTTTCGTCGCCGCGGGCTGATCTCGATTGCCGGACGGGGCGAGCACAGCCACGCGGCCAAGGCCGCCTGGTGGGACGGCGATCTGATGATGCTGGAGATGCTCCAGTTTCGCGGCGGACGGGCCGTGACCCTGTCGAGCCAAGTTCGCAATTGGCCCGGTCAGTGGGACGTGTTCGAAACGAATCCGGACAGCCACTGGCCCCAGTACGATCGGACCGGTGCCACGCGCGTGATGCGGCGTCTGTGTGGCTGCGACTACGGTTACGCCGGCCTGATCGCAACGGCCCTATTGCACCTGCCGGTGGTGCGGTTGTTCGTTCGGCCCGACTTGGACGATACGTCGGCCGACGGGCGTCCGCCGTTTTGCAGCCACGCCTGCGCCATGGCCGACCGGATCGGCGGGGGTGTCGATCCCGTGCCTCACCTGGCCGACCGCCTCACCGAGCCGGCCGATCTGGCGCGAAGCCCCTTCTATCGCTATCGCTTTACGTTGATTCCGTAACCGTATAGTAGCCATCTCGCCCCGCGAGATGTGGCCGTAGTCTCGCAGGTTGTCAAAGGCCACATCTCGCGGAGCGAGATGGCTACTATACGAAACTGATTTCCTGAACATCCGAGCGGAGGCTCGAACCATGAGACGCCTTTCCAAACACACGCTCGTCGCCGCGACGCTCGTTGCCGGCTTGCTTGGACCGACGGCGCACCGGGCGCGCGCGACGTTGTCGGACTGCATTGATGCGACCTGCCGGATCACGGCCACCGACGGAAGTCGGGGGACCGGCTGCGTTTTCGAGATCAGCGACCGCCGTCTCTTCGTGTTGACCAACGCCCACGTTGTGGGCAACAGCCCGACGGCACGCTGCGAATTCTGGCGTCAGGGCCACCGTTCCGCTCCGGTCGAAGGCCGAGTGATCGTTCGCGTCGACGGCCCGCAATGCGACGCGGCAATCATCTCACTCGACCGATCGCTGTTCGGCGGCCTGCTACCCAAGGCCGTGCCCATCGCTTCGCGAGATTACGAACTTGCGTCCGGGCAAACGATCACCTCGGTCGGCTGCGCGGGCGGGGCTTGGTCGACCGGCTGGAAAGGCCACGTGACGGGCAGCGCCGGCGGGGAGGTGCGATTCGTGCCGCCGCCGGCGGACGGCCGGAGTGGATCGGCCCTGTTCGACGCCACCGGTCGGCAGATCGTCGGGCTGCTGCGTGCCCGAACGCTCGACGACCGCATCGGCATCGCCACGAGCGTACAAACGCTCTATCACCACCTTGGGCGCGCCACTGCCGCGGCGGCTGGAAACACCGGCGGGTGTGCCGGGGGAAGTTGCAGCGATTACTTGCTCCCCTATCGCAACCGGCAAGAGGAGCCGTCCGGCAATCCCTGGCCCACGATGCCACCGCGGGCGACACCAATCGACCTATCGGAAACGAATCGCCGCTTGGACGGCATCGCCGCCTTGTTGCAGCAGATGGCCCGGGACAAGTCACCGCCGCCGGTCGCGCCCCAGGTTCCTTCCGTTCCGATCGAAACCCAACGCCGATTGGACGACGCCGAGAAAACGGCCCGAGATACGCAGCAAACCGTCGGCCAGTTGGCGGAGGGAATCGGCGGCCTGCGCGGACTGGTCGAACAGGTCGTCGGCGATCGGGAAACCCTGGTCGAACGCATCGGGACACGGATCGAGAAGGTCAAGAGCGAAGGGGCCGATTCGCCGGCCGCGGTCGCCCGGGCGTATGCCAAAGACCTGGCGGCCGAAAAACTCAGCGACGGCAAGGTGGGAATGACCGCCGGTAAGATTCTCGGCGGTGCCTTGGGGCTCAGCGGTCCGTTGGCCATCGCCCTGGCCGCCGGAGCGTGGTTTGTTTCCCGGCGCATCGGCCGCAAGATCGAGGCCGGAGATCCGCTGCTGGTCGAACGGCTGGTCAACCGTCTCAGCGATAAGGTCGACGACCTGAAAAACCGCCTGCCGCGAGATTAAGAACTTACCGTCATCACCGAAGAGATTTCCCAATGAACACGGCTCAATGGAGCATTGTGATCGGAGTGGCCATGTCGGCCGTCCTGGCCTTGGCCCCGTGGATGTTCATGGTCCACGCCAAGCTGGCGGTGATTGCCGCGCGGGTGTTCGATCTGTGCGATCAGGTGCAAAAGGCGTCGGAAGCCCACCAGAAGCTCTGGTCGCTCTACGCCGAGCACGAAGCGCGGCTCGGTACCCACGACGTGCAGATCGAACACATCAGTCACCGGCTCCAGAACGCAGACCAGGAGCCCGAATGAACATTCGCGACCGCATCAAGGAGTTGCGCCGAGTGAAGGCCGGCCAACTACGCCCGCATCCGAAGAACTGGCGGACGCATCCCGAAAGCCAGCAAGACGCGTTGCGGGGCGTGTTGGCCGAGATCGGATACGCCGACGCCCTGATTGCCAGGGAACTTCCCGACGGCTCCCTGCAATTGATCGACGGCCATCTCCGTGCCCAGATCACACCCGAGATGGAAGTTCCCGTGCTGGTGGTCGACCTGGACGACGACGAAGCGGCCAAGCTGCTCGTGCTGCTCGATCCGCTGGCCTCGCTGGCCGAGACCGACGCCGCCTTGCTGAGCGAACTGGTCGCCGCAGTGGAGACCGAAAACGAGGCGGTCGGTGCTCTCTTGGAGCGGATGCTCGCCGAGTTGGAACCTTCGCTGGTCAGCGAGTCCCCATTCCCCGAGCCGCGCGAAGTGGAGATCCCCGAAGCGTTCCAGGTGGTGATCGAGTGTGCCGACGAAGACCAGCAGCAGAACGTCTTCGAGCGGATGACCGGCGAGGGGTTTCAGTGCCGGCTGCTGACGTTGTGATCCGGAGGAGTGAAGTGGCCCAAGTCGACGCGACGGTGAGTTGTCCCGTTTTCGATTCGTTTCGCGTGCGGCAAGTGGCCGGGATGTTCGACGTTCCGCTTGCCGAGCGGGCGTCGGAGCGATTCAAAGTCGAAATACCCGACCCCGGCGACGACTGGACAATCGGGCTGATCGTCGGCCCCTCGGGCAGCGGAAAGAGCACGATTGCAGGGCGGGTCTTCGGCGATCGGCTTTACCAACGGGCCGACTGGCCGCGGGATCGAGCGGTGGTCGATTGCCTGGGCGACCGGCCGATCAAGGAGATTACCGGTCTGTTTACGACCGTCGGTTTCAGTTCGCCGCCCAGTTGGATCAAGCCCTATCACGTCCTCTCCGGTGGTGAACGGTTCCGCTGCGATCTGGCCCGGGCGTTGGCCTCGGCTTGCGGTGCCGATTCGCGGGAGAATCTCGTCGCCTTCGACGAGTTCACCAGCGTCGTGGACCGCAACGTGGCGCGGATCGGATCGGCCGCCGTGGCCAAGGGGATTCGCACCGGGAGGATCCGTTGCCGGTTCGTGGCCGTCACCTGCCATTACGACGTCGCCGAGTGGCTCGAGCCCGACTGGGTCGTCGACATGGCCACGTCGAGATGTCAACGGAGGTGTCTTCGGCGACCCCCGATCAAGCTGGAAATCTTTCGTTGCCACTACCGTGCGTGGAAAATGTTTGCGCGCCATCACTATCTGAGCGGCTCGCTGAACCGCGCGGCCCGATGCTACCTGGCCCTGTGGAACGGCGTGCCCGTGGCGTTCTGTGCCACGCTGTCGCTGATCGGGGCTCGCCGTCGCTGGCGGATCAGCCGGATGGTAACCCTGCCCGACTATCAGGGCGTGGGCATCGGCATGCGCGTGGCCGAGGCGGTGGCCGAAATTCACCGCGACGGTGGACACCGGCTCAACGTCACGGCCAGCCATCCGGCCTTGATCACCCATTGCCGGCGATCCCCGCGCTGGCGTGCCGTAAGCGTGAAAAAGACCGGCTCGTCCAGCGCGGGCCGTTTCGTCAAGGGATACCACGGTTCGGCCGGCCGCGCCGTCGTTTCCTTCGAGTACATGGGATCGGCCGGACGTTGATAGAGGTATTCGCGTATGGCAAAGTGCGGTAGACGTCCCGTGTTGGACGAAATCAAGCGACGCGAGATCGTCGCGATTCTCTCGATGGGATGTACGCGCCGAGCGGCGGCTAATTACGTCGGCTGCGCGCCGTCGACCATTCGCAGAACGGCGCGCCGAGACGACAATTTCGCCAGGCAATTGCGGCACGCCGAATCGCAGTCGGAGGTCAGGCATGTCAAGAACATCAACACCGCCGCCGAGGAAGCGCGATACTGGAGGGCATCGGCCTGGGTGCTCGAACGCAAGTTTCCCGATGAGTACGGCGTACGTGGCCCCGACGTCATCACCGTCGAACAGATCTTGCTTCTGTTGACCCGTTTCGCCGAGATCGTGGCCGAGGAAGTTCCGGAAGAGAAAACCCGCCAGCGGATCCTCGAGCGTTTGGACGAACTGACCGCAAGTCTCCGCGAACCGTCGCCCGATGAGCCGATCGACGAACCGCCCGACGAGCCGCCCGATGAGTGATCGTGGTGATATTCTGGCCGATTGCCGTATCGGCGCGGGGCATCTGCACCGCGCACTCGGCGCCCTTCGGCGCGAATTCGCCCGACGGTGTACCGCGCCCGAGGCGACGACGCTATTGCCCTGGGCGCGGAAATACCTGCCGGAACATTTCCGCCTACCGCCTTCGGGGATGCACCAGTGGCTCGACGAGCAACTCAGCCGGATGCGCAGCCGGCGCGGCGAGAAGCTCAACGTGCTGGGGCCCCGCGGCGGTGCGAAGTCGACGATCGCCACGCTGGCCTTTCCGCTTTGGGCGGCGCTGGTGTGGCGGGAGCCTTACCTCTGGATCATCTCCGACACGACCCATCAGGCGCGGGCCCATCTCGACAACGTTAAGGCCGAGTTGACCGAAAACGACCGCCTGGCCGCCGACTATCCCGACGCCCTGCCGCCGATGCGCGTGGATCGGAGCAACACGATCGTGCTGGCCAACGGGTCGGTCTTGCAGTCGTTCGGCACGGGACAGCGCATCCGAGGCCGCCGTCGCCGCGCCCATCGGCCCACGCTCATCGTTTGCGACGACCTGCAAAACGACCAGCACATGCGTTCGGTGCTGCAACGCGAAAACTCGCGGAACTGGTTTCACGGAACGCTGCTCAAAGCCGGCACGCGAAGGACCAACGTCGTGAATCTGGCCACCTCCTTGCATCGTGAGGCGCTGGCCGTGCAGCTCTGCAAAACACCCGGTTGGACCTCCCGATCGTTCAAAGCGATCCAGCGGTGGCCGGAGAACATGTCGCTGTGGCACCGGTGGGAATCGCTCTACACGCAAGTCGACACCCCCGGCTACCGGGAAGCGGCCCGGGCGTTTTACGAAGCCCATCGCCGGGAGATGGACGCCGGGGCCGAGGTCCTCTGGCCCGAGGAAGAAGACCTCTACACGCTGATGTGCATGCGGGCCGAAGGTGGCCCCGCGGCCTTCGACCGCGAGAAACAGAACCTGCCTCGCGATCCGGCCTTGTGCGAATGGCCCGAGTCGTACTTCGACGAACACCTCTGGTTCGACACCTGGCCCCGGCACCTGCGCGTGAAGACGCTGGCGCTGGACCCGAGCAAGGGCGCCGACGGGCGCCGGGGTGATTACTCGGCATTCGTGATGCTGGGTGTCGACCGCCGTGGCGTGCTCTACCTGGAAGCCGATCTGGCACGTCGCCCAACGCCGCAAATCGTGGCCGACGGTGTGGAACTCTATCGGCGTTTCCAGCCCGACGCGTTCGGCCTGGAAACCAATCAGTTTCAAGAATTGCTCGGCGCCGAGTTCGAGGCCGAGTTTCGCCGCCGGGGTATCCTCGCCGCGCGGCCCGTGCCGATCGACAACCGTGTGAACAAACAGGTGCGCATTCGCCGGCTCGGGCCGTACCTGGCGACGAAACGATTGCGAGCCAAGACCGGTTCGGCCGGTACGGCCCTGCTGGTCGAACAGCTCCGGGAGTTTCCGGGCGGCGATCACGACGACGGCCCCGACGCGGCCGAAATGGCGATTCGCCTGGCCGCCCGCCTGTGCGATGTTCCGCCCGACGACGGCTTGGGAGACCGTCTGCCCGTGGGATAGCGAGCGTATTGTCCGCGGCCCTTTACCCTAGACAACCCAAGAACAGGAATCCGAATCATGCAAGAAACCACCAACAATCAGAATGGGTCCGCGGCTCCTGGCGGCCTCCACCGCGTGGAGAAGCGGCTCGCCGAGGCGTTCGACGAACTCTGGGACACCTTCGTCGACCCGGCCGACGCCTACTTCGACGGCGACGGCACACCCTGGGATCGCGTCGGCCAGGCGGCAACTCACGCCACGCCCACCGGTGCGCCGTTTACCACCGAAGAGCAACTGGCCCAAATCCGCAACCAATGCCGGGCCCTGGCCGCCACCAACGAATTCGCCATCAACGGGCACGAAAACCGCATCAGCTACATCGTCGGATCGGGCCACGTCTATCGGGTGACGCCAAAGCCGGGCCACGCAGCCGATGAACTGGCCGGCGAGGTGCAGCAAGTGGTCAACACGTTCGTGCGAATCAATAAGTGGCACAAGCGGCAGCAGGAAATCGTCCGCCGCAAGGATCGCGACGGCGAGTGTTTTCTGCGGTTCTTCACCGGGCCGGACGGGACGACGCGAGTGCGGTTCGTCGAGCCGGCGCAAGTGTCGACGCCACCGGAATTATCGGCCGATCGCAATGCCGGATTCGGTATCCGCACCGATCCGCTCGACGTCGAGACCGTGCTGGCCTACTACGTCGACGGACGGCCGGTCGATGCGGGCGACATCCAGCACCGCAAGGCCAACGTCGACGCCAACGTCAAACGCGGCTTGCCGTTGTTCTTCCCCGTGCGAAAAAACCTGCGGCGGGCGGAGAAGCTGCTGCGGAACATGAGCGTGGTCGCCGAAATTCAATCGGCGATCGCCCTGATTCGCAAACACGGCGCGGGCACCAAGGGCGCCGTCGAGCAATTCGTGCAAGATCAGGCCGACCTGAGCGTGACCAGTCAGCGTAGCGGGCGGACGAGCCATTTCCGCCGCTATGGCCCCGGTACAATTCTCGACGCCGTTGCCGACGTCGATTACGATTTCCCCGCCAGGGGTATTGACGCCGGACGATACGTGACGGTTCTTCAGGCCGAGCTGCGCGCCGTGGCCAGCCGGCTGGTGATGCCCGAGTTCATGCTCAGCAGCGACGCCTCCAACGCCAACTACGCCTCGACCATGGTCGCCGAGGGCCCGGCGGTGAAGATGTTCGAGCGCCAGCAACACGACATGCAAGAGGACGATCTGGAAGTGATGTGGCGCGTGGTCGAAGGCGCCGTGGCCGCGGGACGTCTCGCGCCGGAAGCGCGCACGGCGGTCGAGATCCAAGCGGTGATGCCCTCGCTGGCCGTACGCGATCGGCTCAAGGACACCCAGGCCGACCAGATCCTCGTCCGCAACGGCGCCATGTCCGTGCAAACCATGGCCATGCGCCACGGCCTCGAACCGGACCGCGAGCAGGGGCTGATGGGGCGAGGTGAGAAAGGTTAGACGGTTTGGGTGCCACTGGCGTTTCGCCAGTGCTTCTCTAGCTCGTAGCTTGCATTCCGCACAAGCAAACCGTCCCCCGCGGCAATCGACTCCACCCCCGGGAGTTCGACACGGTAACGTGCCTCTTTCGCCACTGCGGAATACCATGTCGCCTCAAGGCGATCAACGCGCGTAGTGTGTTGTGTCACTTCAGAGTGCAAGCTACGGCCCCAGGAAACACTGGCAAAATGCCAGTGGCACCCGACCGGGACAAAACTTCACCAAGTGGCACAAAAACTTGCTTGAATTGGGCCACGCGATACGCTAGATTGGCTCTTAATGATGACGCACGCAAAAACGCCGACCAACGCGACGAAGGTGAGCCAGGTGGAAGTGGCGCTGGCCGCCATCCTCGGCGAAATTCTCAAGCGGGGGTTCTTCGGAACCGCCGGAATCGAACTGAGCGTGCAAGACGGAACCATCCAACATATTCGCCGCCGCGTCGAGCAGATCGAGCGGTAGCGCGTAGCCAGCGATAACAACCTGACCATCTAGCCGGTATCTGACAGAGCCTACCTCCAGTAGGTATCTCCAAGAGCCCATCGCAGACCCCCGTGGTTTGCCGTGGGCTCTTTTTTTGTTCTTGTCCCGAGGAACCAGACACGATCGAGGAACCCGACACGATGAACGAAACACTTCAAGAACTGTTCGATTCCGGAGGAGTCGCGATGCGCGTGGACCGCCGGGCGGGTGTGGTCCGTGGCGTGAAGATCCTCGGGCTGCAGTCGCGTAA
Source organism: uncultured Planctomycetaceae bacterium (assembly GCA_964444795.1). Lineage (GTDB taxonomy): Bacteria > Planctomycetota > Planctomycetia > Pirellulales > Thermoguttaceae > JABMRP01. Next base: position 13,200 of record CAYUIQ010000095.1, on the reverse strand, counting down.
CGGGCGAACGTATCTGCCCGAGGCGCTGGGCCGGGCCGCCAAGCTCTACGAGGGCACCAAGGTCAACGTCAACCATCCGCAGGGCGATCCGCTCTCGCCGCGGGATTACCGCGATCGGATCGGCGCGATCCGCAACGTCGCGGTGCGGTCCGGCGAGGGGCTCTTCGGCGATTTCCATTTCAATCCCAAGCACGCCCTGGCCGAGCAGTTGGCCTGGGACGCCGAGCACGCGCCGGAGAACGTCGGCTTCTCGCACAACGTTTGTGCCCGCACGTCACGGCGCGGCGACCGGCTGGTCGTCGAGGCCATTACCAAGGTGCAAAGCGTCGATCTGGTCGCCGACCCGGCCACCACGCGGGGATTGTTCGAGGGAACCGGCGAACCGACCAGTGGGCCCCGTGAGGATCCGCCGCTGCTGGCCGAGGCGACGGTCGACGATTTGCGGCGGTATCGGGTCGACCTGGTTGACACGCTGCTACGAGAACAGGGGGCCGAGTTCGAATCGGCCCGAGAGGAGCTTGACCGGCTCCGCGCGCTGGAGACGGCGCGCCGGAAACGTGCGGCCATGACCCGACTCCTGCAAAAGCACGGCTTGCCCGACCCCGAGGAGGCCGACGGATGGGATCGGGCCGTGGTCAGCGAGCAGTTCGTCGAGTCGCTCTTGGCGGCGCCCGACGAGACGGCGATGAGCAGGCTGATTGAGGAAAGAGCCCGGCTCGTGGCGTCGGTTTCCGATCGCGCCGCCCGTCCGGGCAAGCCGACGGCACGCGATCAGAACCTCGTTGGCGCGGCGGGAGGTCACGGCACCGAGGCCTTCGTCCGGTCCATTACATGAAAGGGCGTGGGCTAAGCCTGCCCGGGCACCGCGTGTGTCCGGCGGACGCCCGACAGCCAATCCACGCAAATCGAAACCTCGTTTTTCAAGTGGGAGAACAATGGCATGAGTAACACGATGCGATGGCGATACGGCGACACCAATCCGGTGGTGGCAGCGGTCGATTCGGCGACGGTCGTCGAGATCGGCGATCTGCTCTGGCAAGACACCGACGACACCAAGCCGGCATCGTCACAGAGCGACCAGGGGAGCGAGACGGCCAATCAGCAGTTGTTTGCCGACAACTTCCTGGGCGTGGCCATGCAGCGAAGCCGCAGCGGAGATACGACGCCGATCCGCGTCGCCACAACCGGTGTCTTCGAGTTCGATTGCCCCAGCGGCACGTTTGAGCTGGGCGACCTCATCGGCGCCGACGAGAACACGGCTGGCGATGCGCTGCTCGATCAGCAGGTGGCAACCGTGTCGGCCAGCATGTACGCCGTAGGACGGGTAGCCAAGCGCGTGGCCACCGCCGGCACCAGCGTGCTGGTCGACGTCCGCTCCACGGTGATGACCGGCGGCGTCGAGGGCACCAGCCCCAGCGGCGTGTAAGTAACCGCACGCAACCCAAAACGTTTCCAATCGAATACTTCTCATACTGGAGGAATCCACTCGTGGCAACGATCAAATATCGTGAACTCCGACGCCGGTATCAACTGGACGGGCCGGAAAAGACGGTCGAACATCTCTCCGAGGCACTGGCCCGGAAGGACCTCAAGGCCGACGATTTCAGTATCCGCGATCTGGCCGAGGGGCTGGTGCCCGACGGGCACCACTGGGTTCGCGCCATGGACCCCCGAAACACAACCGGCGTGAATCTTCTGGAAGCCGGCGACGGGGTCGACGTGACCGCATTCTTGAACATCACCGGGCAAGTCGTTTACTCCAAGATCATGGAGGCCTACCAGCAAGAGGCGTTTGTTGTCTCGAAGTTGGTGAGCACGGTTCCCACCCGGCTCGATGGAGAGAAGATCCCCGGCGTGTCGCGAACGGCCGATCAGGCGGATGAAGTCCATCCGGGAATGCCCTATCCCAGCTTGGGATTCGGAGAAGACTACATCGAAACCCCGGCGACCACCAAGCGGGGGTTCATCGTGCCGGTCACCAAGGAGGCGATCTTCTTCGATCGCACGCACCTGGTGCTCAGCCGCGCGGCCGAGGTGGGCGAAATCCTCGGCCTGAACAAGGAGAAGCGGCTCAGCGATCTGCTGATCGGCGCTGTGAACAACTACAAGTGGCGCGGTACCGAGTACGATACGTACCAGGCCGCCACTCCCTGGATCAACGTCTTGGAGGACAACGAGTTGGTCGATTGGACCAACGTCGACGCGGCCGAGCAACTCTTCGCCGACATCCTCGATCCCAACACGGGCGAACCGGTGCTGGTCCAGGCGAGCACCGTGTTGGTCATGCCGGCCTATCGCCACGCGGCCCATCGCGTGTTCAACGCCGCCGAGATCACCTACACGGCGGCCGACGCGGCAACCGCAACCACCGCGGCCAATCCCTTGGGCAACTATCGGGTGGAGGAAAGCCGCCTGGCCTACCGGCGGATCATCGCCTCGGGAATTTCCGCCGACGCGGCCAAGGCATGGTGGTTCATCGGCGATTTCGCCAAGGCCTTTGCCTACATGGAAAACTGGCCGATCACCGTCACCCAGTCGCCGCCGGGAAGCGAAGCCGATTTCAATCAGGACATCGTCATCCGCTTCAAGGCCAGCGAGCGCGGTGCCGCCGCGGTCATCAACCCCCGCTACATCGCCAAATGCACGGGCACGGCTTCCAGTAGCGGTGCGTAGCCACACTTCCCATCGGCAACGCAGGCCACGTTTCCCCATTCACGCGATCGAGGGCACCACTCCATGGCGTCTGTCATCTACAACGAAGCCAAGCGGGCAATCGCCGCGGGCGAGATCGATCTGGGCGGTGACGACATCCGGGTCGCGCTGCTTATGGCCAGTACCACGGCCGACACGGAAAACGACGGGATCACGACCGTCGACGGCTTCGCCACGCTCGATGAATGCGACTCGGCCGGCTATGCCCGCCAGGCACTCGCCAGCGAAACAGTCAACAAGGACGACGCCAACGACCGGGCCGAGTTCGACGCCGACGACGTCACCTGGACGGCCCTGGCCGCCTGTACGCGAACTGTCGACGGCGCGCTGGTCTACAAGCACGTCACCGACGACACGGATTCCGTGCCCATCGCGTGGGTCGAGTTTTCCGGAGCGATCACGCCGGACGGATCGGACTTTACGATCCAGTGGAACGCGGAAGGGATTCTGCAGCTTGCTTAATGTCCAAATCCGCAATGACCAATGACCAATGACCAATGACCAAAGGACGCGCAAGCGGTTGGTCATTGGGCCTTGGGAATTGGTCATTCCAAACCGGAAGGGAAGGGAAGAACGATGACACTAGATTTAGAAGCGTCCCACGGCCTGGCGATGAATAGCGAATTTCGAAACCGCAGCGAGAACGATCTGTTGCTCACGGTCAATTCCGTGTTCACCGCCTTGGCCCTCGATAACAACGGGAGCGTGTAATCATGTTGCCGGACTATTTTCGTTTCCTTGTCGTCAATGAGACGGGGCAGTTGCAGACGTACAACTCCGGGGCGAGGCTGGACGTCGGCTGGAAGGGCTGGAAGCTGGACAGCGACGGGGCCCTGGTCTACCAAGCCCAGCAGACCGACGACTTTGGTTTCGGTGCCGGTGACTCGATCTCCGACGGCGGCGATCTGTCCGGCACGGCCGTGAATAACTCGTCTGACAAGTACATGGGCACGGCCGGCATCTTCCACGCGAAGATCAACCACGCCAGTACCGCCGGCGAGTTCCACTTGTTTGCGGAAATCTCCGACGACGGCGGATCGACCTGGCCGAGCGACAAGGCCGACTTCGATCCGATGCTGGACGATGCGATCCTGTTGGCCACGATCCCCGCGATGACTTCGACGCGCGACGACGTCGAAAAGCCATTTGTGTTCGAGGGCTAGTGGATGATTCAGTTGGCCCAGTCTCGACTCGCCCGCCCACGCTGGGGCCGGTACGCGCGCTCCGCCGCCGGGAATACCGCCCGCGTCTTGTGGCGGGGGCTGACTGCCTATTGGCATGCTCCGTTGGGGTCGACCGGCACCGAGTTCCGCGACGTGGGCCCCTATCAGATTCATGGCACACTGACGAACATGGATGCCAGCACGGATTGGATTCTCGGCCAGAAGGGGCACGCACTTGATTTCAAGGGCCTGAGCGCACACCACGTCGATTGCGGCAATCCGGCATCCGTCAACGCCATCACGGAGCAAATCAGCGCGTCAATCCTGGCAAAGGTCTACACCGGATCCCGGCATAACGGCCTGTTTGCCAAGGACCGAGATTCGGCGTGGGGATTCTGGATGTACTCCGACAATTCGCAGTACGCGCGCATGATATTGGGGGGCACGGCCCGGAGCATGAACGGAGCTGCCATCGCTCTGGATACCTGGGTGGAGATTGGCTACACCTACGACGGGAGCACGGTCAAGTTCTATCAAGATGGGGTCCATACCGGGGATTCGTGGAGCTACTCCGGGGCAATCGGCACCAACGCCACCAATATGACCATCGGCTCCCTGAAAAACGGCACATACCAGGCGGCGGCGCGGATCGCTCGCGTCGGTCTGTGGAACCGTGCCCTCACCCCGGCGGAGATGCTCCTCCACGCCAAATCCGACGCCATCATTCGGCCGCGGCAGTGGATCTTCACGGCGACCGGCGGCGGGGAAATCACGACCAGCCCCGACACCGTGGCGATCACTGCCACCGTACCGACGCCCGGCACGGCCAAGGCTCTGTCGCCCGCGCCGGTCGAGGCGACGTGCGGCGTGTCGGCGGTCGGCACGAGCAAGACGGCGACGGTGAGTCCCGCGGGGATGACGATGGGCGTGCCCGAGGTGTCCGCGGCGCTGTCCAGCGCGGCAGCCGGGCCGTATCGGGTCGATGCGGGGCGGACGTGGCTTAGCGGCACGGTGGCTCGAAACCTCCTCGCCACCAACGTTCAGGCAGGACATACTTTTCACTCGGGAGCCACCTCGGGGTGTATTCATGGCTAACGCAACGGACATATCGGGAACGGTCTTCAAGAACGGATCGGCAACACTCCTGGCACGCGTCGTCGGGGCCGACGGAACTCCCGTCACCCAAGCGAGCATCGCCTCGGCCGTCTACTCGATCGAACTGCTCGACGAGAACGATCCCGACGCCGGCACGGCGGTTGCCGGTCACTCGGACGTCGTGATCGGCGTGGCCGCGTTGATCTACGACTCGCTTCAGACCGACGCGCTGTGGGACGTCGACTCGACGGGTTACAACCTGAAGCACGTGCTCGATGTCTCCGTCAACCCGGCGTTTGCCGTTGCCGGCCGGCAATACCGCATTACATTTCGGCTGACGCCCAGCGCCGGGCAGGTGATTCTCGTCCGTTTCCGCGTCCAGGTGATATGAGGTAGACCCATGCCGACCGATCTCCAGCAGATTGCCGCCGTGAAGAGCCAGACGCTGGCCATTTTGGCCGATTTGACGGCCGATCCGAAACCGACGTACACCATCGACGGGCAAACGGTCGCGTGGGGGGAGTACCTCGCGCGACTCCAGGCGACCGTCGATTGGTGTGAAAAGAAACTGGCCGGTCACGAACCGTTTGAAGTGCAGTCGCAAGGAACGACCTGATGACGCTCGATTTCGATCCCGGCGACGACTTCGCCGACGTAACCGATCAACTCCAGCCGGTGACGCTGTCGCGCCCCGACGGCGGCGCGACCATCCAGGTCGCCCACGCGCTGCGTCGCGTGATGACCACCAGCGAAGCCCGGCGATCTGGCGGCAAGTATACGGCCGGCGACGTCGCCTGGCACTTGCCGTCTTCGGAATTGACCACGCTGCCGCGACTCGGCGACGTGATCATCGACGGCCAAGGCGGCCGCTGGACCGTGTTGGTCGTCCATCGCGCAACGATCGACACGCGATGGCGGTGTGTCTGCCGAAACCTGGCGCTGGTCCACGGCCTCGACGACTTCGTCGACGTCGAGAAAGCGACCTATGCCAAAGGCTCGGGGGGCGCGGCCGAACCAAGCTGGAAAGCATGGCGAACGGGCCTTCGGGCGCGTATCCAGCCGGCCGGCGCGAGCCGCGAGGATACACGCGATCGGGGTGCCACGACGCGGAGGTTCGTTGTGTTCGTCGCCGAGCCACTGGCCGTCGACCACACGCACCGCATCAAAGGACCCGACGGTACGATCTACCGCGTCACGGGTCATGCGAAAGCCGAACGTATCGACGCGCTGACCGAAATCCACGCCGTTGCCGACAATTGGCCGTCGGACCAGGCGTGACCTTTGCCAAAGGAACCCTCCGGTGAATCTCGAACAAGCGATCCACGCGCGTTGGGCCGCCGACGCGACACTCGACTCGCTCTTGTCGGCCGCCGGGCTGACAACCGGCATCTCGCCGGGCGCGACCGCCCCTTATGCCACGCTCAATCGGCTTCACTGCCGTACCGTGCTACGCAGCAACGCCGGCGACGCGGTCGACGAAGTCGCGCTGCGAGTGAGCATCTGGCACGACAATCACGACGCCGGGCGAGCGATTCTGGAAGCCGTCCAAGGAGCCTTCGATCGCAGCGCCTTCTCCCTGGACGACGGCCAGCGCGTCGTCGAGATGCGGCGGACCGACGACCGGGCCGTCCAGGACGGCGATAAGTGGAACTTCATGATCGATTTTCTCGTCCGCGTATATCTTCCCTCGGGGACTTAACCCATGACACGAACGCTGCAAAGCAAGATCTTCGCCCAGGTGGGATGGACGTGGCGCGACGGTGCCGGCACTTCGCCCGTGGTCGATAGCAGCCGGCTGAAGAGCGACGTCGATCTGGCCGACGGCTCGGGATCGGGCCAGGCCGACGCCGTCTGGCACGCCGAAAGCCGGATCCTGACCGCCGGGAGCGCCGAAACACTCGATCTCGACGCGCTGGAGCGTGAACTGTTCGACAATACGCTCGTTGTCTCGCTGACCAAAGTCAAGGCGCTGGCGATTGTCAACCGCAACACCACGGGCAGCGGATACCTGGCCGTCGGAGCCGCCGCGGTCGATCCGTGGCATGAGCCGTTTGGCGATGCCGGCGATACGGTCAAAGTCATGCCCGGCAGCCCGCTACTGTTGGCCAATGTTCTCGACGGATGGGATGTCGACGCCGGCGCCACCGCCCTGCGAATCGCCGCGGTCGGCGATGACGTGACCTACGATATCGCCGTGCTGGGAACCATCGCAGGCAGCAGCAGCAGTTCGTCGTCGGGCACCTAACGTGTTGACAGAACTCCCTCCCACTCGACTCGGAGAATCAAAGCCATGTCGGTCATCAGCGGAAAAGACGGAACGCTCTATCTGGGCGAAGACGAAGTCACCCCGGTCACCAACTGGCGACTGGTAAAAACCAGCGACAACAAAGACTACGCGGCCAACGACACGGGTGGCGCGAAGAAGCGCGTGGCCGGCGTGAAGGACTGCTCCGGCACGCTGGAGATCAAGGCCGACGATACGGCAAACGTGCCCATCGAGGAGGGCGACGCCGTGGCCTTGAAGCTCCATGTCGACGACACGGGCAACAACTACTACGACGTGCCCGCGATGATCGATCGGGTCGAGGTCGACGTGGACATCGACCGGGGAGAGATCGTCGCCTATTTCGTCGCCTTCTCCGGAAACGGGACGATCACGGCCAACGGCATCCTGAGCACGACCGGCGGATCTGGATCGGGCAGCTAAACAACGGAGACTCTTCCGATGGACGGCTTGAATCAACTGACCGCCGCCGAGGGGACGATCCGCATCGGCGAGCAGACGTTTCGCTTGGGGCAACTCACGCTTGCCGACTACGGCGAGATCGAAAATCGCGTCGTTTCCCGGCGCCGGGACCCGGTTTCCCTGGCCGTGGGCAATCTCGACGGTCTCGGCGAGAAGCAGCAGGAGTTTCTGCTGGGACGGGCTTTCGACGAAGCCGCTGGAGGTAAGGTGGCCGGCGCGCGGGAAATCGACCGGTGGAGACAAACGCCCGACGGGTACTGTTATCTCTTCTGGATGATGGTCCGAAAGGGTCATCCCGAGGTTACGCTGCAACGGGCCGGCCAACTACTCGCAAGTCTGACGATCGAGATCGAGCGGGAATTGCGAGGGCGCATGGAAGACGCCCTGGGGATGCCGGCGGGAAACTCGCCGGGCCAGACTCAACCGGCGACGATCACCTGATCGCCGACCGTCCGTTGCCCTGGTATCGGTGGGCGCGGCAGTTGAGCCTGGCTTATGGATGGACTCCCCGAGAGATTGGCGAGATGACGATTGCCCAAGTGTGGATCTACCTGGCCGAGGATCCCGGTCCCGGGCGGGTTCGGCGCATGTCGGTAGCCGACGCCCGAGCGGTTTGTGCAAGGAGGCGGTCTCGCCGAAAGCACTGGATTGGCCGAATGATGGAAAGACATCGCCATGTCGAATGAATCGTATACGCCGCCGGAAGGAATCACCGAACTCGTCCAGGGGCAAAACCGCCTGGCCGACGCCATGCAGCGGGCCACCGCGTTCCTCGACGCCGTGGCCGACATGCGGCAGCGGCTCGACCGCTTGGCCCCGTCGCTGCGGCGGTTGGCCGACCGGTACGAAACGCCTTCGCCCGCGATGCCGGCCGGATCGCGCCAGGCCGACGACACACCGAGAGCGTCCCGATCATCGGAGGCTCTCGTGGAGGAGACATCCCTCGGCCGCTGTGAACACGAGCGATCGCTGGATTTGCTCGCCGGCGCGATGGCAAGTGTCTTCGATCGGAAACTGGCCACGGATCGAGCGGCGCGAAGATCCGACGAGGCAAGGCAAGCTGATCGGCGACCGGGTGTGTCGAATGCCCCGCGCCAAGCGGAGCTGTTGACCCTGGTTCGCGAGCAATTGGCATTGCAGCGCTCAACCATGGCCATGATTGAGCGCGTGCTGGAGAACCAGGGCAACGGCGAACCGCGCTGGGCCCCATAAGAACGTGTTTTGAAATTCGTACGATGGGCTTCCCAGCCCGTCGATTCACCGCGGGCACGTTGAAATTCGACGGGCTGGGAAGCCCATCGTACAAGGTTCGCTCGGGGAAAACAGCATTTCACAACACGTTCTAAAGAAGAAAACGAACCAAAGGAACCCCCGATGACCGTACCATTCAAGGAACTTGCCGGCTCGCCGACCGAGGCGTATACGAAGGACGGATTCCGCGGCCATCGCGAGTTCCTCGTTGCCTGGTCCGACCGGGAGCAGTTCATACGGGATCTTCTGGGCGAGTCCGCCGCCCTCGGTCCGATCAACCCGGCCCACTATCCCGGCAAGGACAGTTGCCTGGTCACCGACGTGCGAATCGAGCCGTTCGATCGCGACAACCCCGACGATACCGCGTTGGTCAGCCTGACCGAAGGGCTGAATACCTACGGCGACGGGTTTGCCAAGGTCGCGGTCGACTACGAGTATACGCCCGACGAGGAAGACGAAGAGGAGAAGGAACCGGGCACGTTCTTGCGGTGGCAGATCCGGGCGTCGGCCCAGTTTGCCACGATCCCCGGCCGGGCCATGTCCTGGTACGACCGGCCCGACGTGCCCGTGGCCGACGACCTCAACCTCAACCTGCTAATCCCCACCGCCGAACACGTGCTGACCTGGCGGCGCGTGGCCAGTCCGCCGTGGAGCGGCATGAGCCAGTTGCTTGGCTGCGTCAACGCCGGGGCGTTTCTGGGCAAGGCGGCCGAGACGATGCTCTTCGAAGGATACGACGCCGACAAGGAATTCCAGTACATCGACGAGTTGGGCGATCCGCTCTCCTACTGGAAGATCGTCTACCGATTTCGCGAACGGGCCGTGAAGTCTGCCGCGGGGATCGTCGGGTGGAACCACGAGTTTCGCGAGAAGCCGGCCGGTTGGGCTCGATTGGTCAAGACCGACGGGCAACCGCCCTACCCGACGGGTGACCTTTCCTCGCTATTCTACTTCGCCCCGGGAGCGTGATCCGATGAGCAGCAAAGTCCCGCGCGTGCGGCCGGGCGAACCGCTTCGGGCCGCTCGGCAAAACGAACTGATCGATCAGGCCAATACGGCGGCGAAGCTGAGCATCGGCGGGCCGTTAGTCGGCGGCGGCGGACAGACGGGTATTCGCGCCGGGATGCGCGACCCGCGGCGAATCGCCCTCTGGGAACTGACCGGTCCGCTGGCGCGCAATACGACCGACGGCGTGATCGACGACGTGCCCAGCGCCGAGGCCGCGCCGGTATGGTATCAAGACGTCGACGGCTACTCGCCCGAAAACGTCTACGCCGACGCCGGATCCTACACGCGCTCGATGCGCATCTACCACGTCGACGGTTTCCCGGGCGATCAGCGAACCGAGGTGGCATCGCTGGTCGCCGGCCAACCGGGCGAGATTGCCGTGCCCAAGTACGCCACGGGCGATCGGGTCTACGCCCAGTTCAACAACCAGAGCGGTCGTTGGGAGATTCTCGCGCCGGCCGAGGACCTGTGGCGTTTCGAGTTGAAAACACCGCTGGTGCCCAACGGCATTCGCAACACGCCCGCGGTGGCCACCGCCTATCTGGTGGTGTATCGCGCCGGCGAGTACGTGACGACGAGCGTCGAGTTCACGGTGGCCGACTTCCTGGATATTTGGGAGGGAGACCCGGGCTGCCGTGGGTTTGCCAAACGGCTGGCCGATTCGCATCAAAGCGCCGGCTGGGAAGTGTTGGTGCTGGAAAGCGAAATGTGGCCCTGCACGCGACGGGAGGATTCGGGATCGAGTTCCGGGCAATGGAGTTCCTCCGGCGTCCTGCCATCTTCGGGAAGCAGTTCGGGCGGTGACGGCCTGACGACCAGTATCGACGTGGTGACCGGCGAGCCGTATCGCTCGGGCGACGAGATCTGCTTTCCTCGCCAGCGGCTTCACTTCACCGCGGGTCTGCTCACGGCGGTCGAGTTGCTGGACGACGTGTGCGTGTACGTTTGCTGCGACGAGACGTCCGGTTCGTCAAGCTCGTCGAGTTCGGCCCCCGAGGAACCTTCGTCGTCGGCTTAGGCGCAGTAGCCACGGTCGCCAGACCGTGGGTTGAGCGGCGTACCCACGGTCTGGCGACCGTAGCTACCAACTCATGTCGCCGTAATTGCACACCCTTCGAGGAGAACCGATCGTGGCATCCCCCGTGGGCCAACGCCAGCGTACCGACTCGTCGTCGCAGCGATTGGAGCGCCTACGGCGCCAAATCGCGAGACAGATCGATATGGGGCTGGCCACGCGCGAAGGTTGCCGGATCGAACGGCTGCTGGCGATTTGCCGCCAGTGCGAACAGTTTTGTGGCGACCGTTGCCGTCGATTTGGCGGGTGCGGCGCGCGGCAGCGATTTCTCACCCGACTCGTCGACCGCACGCGTCGTTGCGATCGTTGGGGCAAGGACCGCGGCGGCGCAACACACGTTTTCGTCATCGGGTATCCGGGCGACGTGGGCGGGGCCAATACCGAATGCTGGCACACGGTGAAACTCTGGCGCCGGTTCGGCTTGAATGTCACCTTGATCCCCACCTGGCAAGCCGATCCCTCGTGGCGGAAGCGGCTCGACGCGATCGGATGCCGGACGCACCAGAGCAGCGCCGACTCGCTGGAAGCGATCCCGGGGCTGCCCGGCGCGACGATCGTTTCGTTCTGCAATTCGCTCTTCCTGGCAGCGGCCGCCCGTTTTCGCGAGCTTGGTTGCCGCATCGTGTGGGTCAATTGTATGACGTGGTTGTTTCCCACCGAAACGGCCTTCTACCGCGAGCACGGCACGTTCGACCGCTACGTATTTCAGAGTCGTCATCAGCGGGAGACGTTGACGCCGCAACTGAGCAAAGTCGGCTATCGCGACGAGCAGGGCGAGATGATCCGCGGCGCGCTGGATCTGGCCGAGTTTCCGTTTCGCCCCAAACCGCACGTCGCCGGCGAGCCGTTTGTCGTTGGGCGGATCAGCCGGGCGGCTCGCGATAAGTACTCCAGCAATACGTGGCCCATCTACCGGCGAATTCCCCATCCGATCCGGGCTCGGATGATGGCCTGGGACAAGCGGGTGGAGCGGAAGGTGGGCCGGCCGCCGCAATGGGCCGAGTGTCTGGCCGCCGGTGCGGAAACCCCGCAAGCGTTTCTCGGCTCGCTGCATTGCATGCTGCAAGTCAACGGTGGCGCGGGCGAAAACTGGCCCCGCTCCGGACTGGAGGCCATGGCCGCCGGCGTGCCGGTCGTTGTGCAAGACCGCTGGGGATGGCGAGAGATGATCCGCCACGGCCAAACCGGCTATCTGGCCCGTAACGACGACGAACTGGCTTTCCACGCGGCCCGGCTCGCCTACGACGAAGACCGTCGCCTGGACATCGTCCACCGCGCGAGGGAGGTTCTGGAGACTGAACTGGCCGATCCGAAGTCGATCTACCAGCGATGGAAAGCGATGTTCGACACACTGGCCGGTTCTTCGCAAACAACGGTCGCACCTACCGACGAGGCGCCGTGATGAAGGTTTCCAGTGTATCCGTTCTGGCGGCCACGTGCCGGCGTCTGGAAATCCTTCCCCGGCAACTGCGGGCCGTGCAAAACCAAACGGTTCGGCCGGCGGCGATTCGCGTCTGGCACGACGGGCCGGGCAAGCCGCCGGTGACACCCGTGCCCGTGGTGGCCTGTTCGCATCAGGTCGGCGTGTGGGCTCGGTTCTTGCATTGCCTGGAGTTCGACAGCGAGTTTGTGTGCGTGCTGGACGACGACACGATCCCTGGCCCGCGCTGGTTGGAGAACTGTCTGCAAACGATGTCTCGGTGCGAAGGGTTGCTGGCGACCGTGGGCGTAATCTTTCCCAGAGGCGACCGGAGCGAGAAGGTGCGATTTGGCTGGTGCGATCCCAACCGCGAGACCCGGCGTGCCGACATCGCCGGCCATGCCTGGTTCTTTCGCCGCGATTGGATTCGCTACTACGCGCTGGAGGCTCGCGCGGCTCCGTACGCCACCTGCGGCGAGGATTATCACTTCAGCGTCGCGCTGCAGAAACATCTGGGGCTGGCGACCTATGTGCCGCCACATCCGCGGTCGGACAAATCGCTTTGGGGTTCGATCGACGGGAGCGCCTTGGGAAACGATCCGCGAGCCCTGCATTGCCAGCCGGGAGAAGAGCGAAAGAAACAGCTCCTCCACCGGCGATATCGGGACTCCGGATGGAAACTGCTCCACGAACTCTAGGGAAAAAGGGGACAGGTACATTTTGCCGGAAC
>CAYUIQ010000094.1:0-29443 GCA_964444795.1 uncultured Planctomycetaceae bacterium | reverse complement strand
ATCGTACAATGTTCGCTCTTCTCCGCCCAGCAGCTTGCCGACGGTGTGCTCGACGATGTAGTCGACGATGTAGGCCGGGGTGTAGTAGACGCCGCCCGCCTTCTTTACCTCGGGCTTGTCCTCGACCACGGCGCGGTGGCCCGCGGTCAGACGGATCACCTTGCCCAAAAACTGCTCGTACACCTGGCCCAGCGTTTCGGCCGGAAGGACGGAGAATTCGTACGGGCTGTCGGGATAGTAGAGCTTCTTGATCAGCTCCTTCAGCGGCTTGTCGTCGATCGACAGGCCGAGGGTCAACTCGTCCGGCGGGTCGGGGCGGCCCGACTCCGCGGTGAAGTAGAACAGGCCCGAGTTGTAACGGTCGTCGGCCTGGTTGAAAATCTCGCCCAGTCGCGGGTAGACCGCCTCGCCGTTCATCAAGGCCTGGAGCCGCCCGTAGGGCTCGATGCCCCGGTCTTCGCAGATGCGCAGGAAGATGATCCGGTCGATGGTCCGCTGGACGGCGAAGTTGAGATCTCGCTGTGAAAGGGCCGGGTTGCGCAGGGCGATGTTGCGGGCAAGCAGCGCTCGCCAGGATTCGATTTCCTCCAAGAAGGCCGCGTCGACCTCGGCCGTGCCCTTCTTTACCCGCTTCGACGTGATGAACTTGTCCAACGCACCGAGGCGGATCGCTTCCGGTGAGAAGAGCCCGGTCAACTCGTCCCAGCAATCGAGATACTCGGTGCATTTGCGATAGATCACCCGGGCGGTCGACGCCTTGTCGGTCTTCACCGGGCGGACGCGGCAATCGTAGACGGCGAACTCCTCGAAGTCGGTGAGGATGCTCACCGGGAGCTTGGCACTCCAGGCATAACGGCGGAGTTGGAAGGCCGGGCTGATTGCGTCGCGGATGTCGACCGCCGGCTTTTTGGCCTCGACGAAGAAACTTCGCACGCCGCCGCCGACACGAAAGCAGTAGTCCGGCGCCTTCGTGCGGCCGCCTACCTTGATCGCGTCCTCGTGGATCACTTCTTTGTAGGCTTCGGCGTAACCCTTGCGGTTATACACGTCCCAACCCAGGGCGGCGAAGAAGGGGTTCAAAAACTCCTCACGCAACTGGGCTTCGTTGTAGCCGGGCGAGCGGTACGTCGACCCGTGGCTGGCGAACCGCTCGACCAGCGCGACGATCTCCGGCGGTGGGGGCATGGTGGTGCCTCGGGTGATGGATGAGCCGCCATGGTGGGCCGGCGACTTGACCGTCTCTGCTGCCTCTGTTTCCTCCTGTTCAAAAAGCCAAGGTTGGAACAGGAGGGAGCAGAGGGAGCAGAGGAAGGAAAAACTGTGGTTTCGACCGGGATGGGAGGGCCAGCGTACGGGGTTTCGGTAAAGGGGACGGGCTGGAAGCCCATCGTACGGGGTCTCGACGGCCTCGGAGGGCCATCGTACGGGTTTCGACGGGCTGGGAAGCCCATCGTACGGGTTTCGACGGGCTGGGAAGCCCATCGTACGGATCACGCAAAGGGTCAGTGCATCACCCCCAGACGGGTAACCGCGATTGTAGCTCAAATTGCGTCCTTGGCAAGATGGTTCCTGTGGCGATGGGACCGCGGGGGAGCGAACGATTCCACGGCCCTCGTCCCCGGACCCGCTTCCGGCGGGCGAAGGGAGACGCGCGCCGAGTTGTTGGACAACGGACGCGCGCGCCTCGGCCATGCCGCGGAGAGCGAATCGGGGGTGTGTATAGACCGATTCCCCAACGTTAATAACCCGTAAGGGGGGTGTTTTGGGCGGTTTTCGGGGGTTGGACGAAATCGCCGGCCGGAGCAACTTCGCCCATTTTCGCCCTGGAGAGGGGCGGCCGAACGTCCCACATCGCACGGCAATGGAAACCGCCGAGGGAAGAAAAACCCGTTCAGGCCGCGGTGGTGCGTCCGAAGCACATCAGGCACATGTCGTCGTTCTGCGAGCGGGCGCCGACGAACTGGCGGACGTGGTCGAGGATGCGGCGGCCGAGGTTCGAGACGCCCTCGACCGGGTTCGTCAATTGGCCCAGCAGCCGCTGCGGGCCGTAGAGTTCGTCGGTGGCGTTCATCGCGTCGGTGACGCCGTCGGTGTAGAAGGTCAGCGATTCGCCCGGCAACAACGATACGGTGGTCTGTTGATACTGGGCATTGAAATCGACTCCCAAGGGAACGTACGTGATCTCGTCGGCGATCTCCCGGACGGTGCCGCCGACGCTGCGCAACAGCGGCAGCATGTGGCCGGCGTTGGCCAGCGTCACCTCGTGTTGGATCGGGTCGAGCACGGCCAGTACCAGGGTGACGAACCGATCCTCGAACCCGCTCTCGGCAAACAGCGCGTTGAGCCGGTTCAGCGCGTCGGCCGGCGTCGGCTCGGTGACCAGGCAATAGCGGGTCTGGGCCGACAGCTTGGCCATCAGCAGCGCCGCCGAAACGCCTTTGCCCGCCACGTCGGCCACCAGGATCCCCAGCTTTCCGTCGGGCAGCAACACGTAGTCGTAGTAGTCTCCGCCGACCTGATTGGCCGGCTCGTAGAAGTCGAAGAACTCGTACCGATCGATGCTCGGTGCCCGGTCCGGCAGGAAGCCCCGCTGCACCTGATGGGCCAGCTTGAGGTCGCGGGCCATCGACTGGTCCTTCAGCGCCGTTTCGTGCAGCCGGGCGTTCTCCACGGCGTAGGCCGCCTGACACGCCACGCTGGCCAGAACCTCCAGATCCTCCTCGTTGAACCGGTTTCGCGCGTTGACCGTGTCGATCTGGATCACGCCCAGCGCGTTGCCGTCGCTGTCGATCAGCGGGGCACACATCATCGAGCGGATATGGAAATCGACGATGCTCTCGGCCATGTCGAAGCGGGCGTCCGAGGTGGCGTCGGCCGAGAGGGTCGCTTGCTTCGATTCCATCACGCCGTTGACGATCGTACGGCTGATCCGCATCACCTGACCGCTCTCCTCGCGACGGTACTTGATCGCCTTGGGGATCAGCTTGCCGGAGTTCGGCTCGGCCAGCACGACGAAGCCGCGGTCGGCCTGGAGAAAGATCGTGAAGAGGCTGTCCAGCAGCTTCGGCAAGACTTGAGAAAGCCCCAGCGCGTTGCCCAGACTTTGGCCGATCTCGATCAGCGCTTTGAGCTTCACCTCGGCGTTGGCCGCCAGACGAAGGTCGGCCGACGAGACGTTGATCTTCGACATAATCGTTGAGCCGGTCGAAGGCTGTTCGTCGTCGACCATCATGGCCGTCGGCTCGAACACGCGGGTCACGGTGGCATTGTCGTTGCTGACCGGCGCGGTGGGCAGTTGGTGGTGGAAAGTGAACTCCAAATCGCAGATCTTCAGGTGATCGTTCTCGGCCAACACGTGTTGCTCGGTCACCTCCTCAGCGTTGAGAAAGGTGCCGTTGCGGCTGTGGAGGTCTTCGACGTAAAACTTGCCGTCGATCACCACGATTCGGGCGTGCTGCCGGCTGACCGCCCCGACCTCCAAAACGACATCGCATTCGGGATGCCTACCGAGGACGGTCCGGCCCTCCTCTAAGGGGACGATCTGCCCTGGTTGCAGCCCTTTGATCGCACGAAGAACAGCCACGATACCCCCCAACGGTGACGATGGAGACGACATTACCCGACCGGCCACGCGCCGATGGTCGTCCGCGGATGCCGGCTCACCCGGCCGCCGCGCACAATTCGATTCTAGTTTCGCCGACGAGTGGCCGTCAACCACCCGATCCGGCTGCCCTTGACGCGGCAGGTTTTCCCTTCTAATGTTTAGAAGTCGCCATCAGGGGCAAACGGCGGCGGCACGGTTCAATCCACACCACCAATGGGGAATAGTGTAACGGTAGCACGACTGACTCTGAATCAGTTAGTCTAGGTTCAAATCCTAGTTCCCCAACTTGCCGTAACCCCTTGTCCCGCAAGGGGTTTCTTTATGGACTGAGTCGGAGTCATTGCGGACGACTATGGGGGCGTCGACGACGACGTTCAGCGCATCAGTCGTCTACACCCTTCCCACAGAGCAGGCACAATAGGGCACGGGGAGTCGCCGTTGACCACTGGAACGGGTGGCGTGTCAAGCTTATCTTCAACACCACGAAGTCACATCTTCCTTTTCAGTAACAACTTGCGGTGGGCCCGTTTGCGGTCGGCTTTCGTGCTCGACTCGGTGACACGGGCCTGAAGCCGACTCTTGGGATGAGCCGCCAACACGGTTGGTTATGCAACGCTCACCGAAGTGCGGCTGGTCGGCCGCAAGTACTTACGATAGCCGCGATTGCCGACCAGTGACTTGTTGAGCTGCCCTACGGCCGGCGGACACCTGGAGGTTACCGTGAAACGGGCCGGTTCCCAAAGACAGAAACGTTGTTCTCAAAGTCGAACGCTAGATTCTGGCCGCTGTTCTTTTGAGTGCTTCTTTGGCAGCTCTGCGTACCCACCAATGACTGTCACCCAAGACGACCCTCAGAGCGGACACGGCAGATCTATCGCCGATTCTACCTAAGGACCAGGCAGCATTCATTCGAACCCGATAATCCTGATCGCCAAGCGTTCCAAGAAGGGAATTTAACGCTGGTCGGCCAATTCTGACTAAGGCCAGAGCGGCCTTTTTTCGAACATGAACTTCCCTATCACCAAGGACCTCGATGAGGCGTTCGACTGCGCTGGCGTCGGCGATCTTGCCTAAGGCCTCGGCAGCAGTGCTTCGGACCTTACGGTCTCCGTCACCAAGGGCCTTGATGAGGGGTCCTGCTGCCCTGGGGTCAGCGATTTTGCCTAAGGCCTCGGCGGCACATCGCCGATCCTTAGGGCCTTTGTCACCAAGAACTCTAATGAGGGGCTCGACTGCGCTGGGGTCTTTAAGCCTACCCAGCACTTCAACTGCATATCGGCCAACATAATCATCTCTGTTTAATGCCTTGACACAGCCGTCAACCATGTGTTCTTTGGCTGCACTCAACTTTCTTAAGGCCTTCCTGGCCTTCTCCTGAACCCTCCAATCTTCATCACCAACGATGTTGATGAGGGGTTCTATTGCTCTGGGGTCGGCGATCCTGCCTAAGGCCCTGGCGGCATTCATTCTAACCCCATCGCTTCTATCGCTTAGGGCCGCAATTAGGCACTTGAGTGCTCTGCGGTCAGCGATTCTACGCAAGGCTTTGGCGACAGAGCTTCGAACCCACCCAAGTTGATCCTCGAAGACTTCGATGAGCGGTTCTACCGCTCTGGGATCGGCGATTTTACCTAAGGCCTCGGCGGCGGCGCTCCGGATCCCGGGATCTTCATCACCGAGCGATTTGATTAGCGGTTCCACTGCGCTGGGATCGGCGATCTCACCTAAGGCCTCGGCGGCAGCGAGTCGGACCCCATGATCTTCGTCACCCAGGGCTTTGATGAGGAGTTCCATTGCGCTGAGATCAGCGATCTTGCCTAGGGCCTCCGCGGCAGAGATTCGGATCCCGGGATCTTCATCACCCAGGGCTTTGATGCGGGGGTCTACTGCTGGTTTGCCGATGTTGGATAGTTTATCCCACCCCGTTAGATTCGCCAGCCACTTTCGCAAGGACATAACACTACCCTCGCTGCCATAGGCACGCCCAGCCGTTGCCATCCGACGTCAGTATGTATCACGACCGCCGTGAATGCAATCGTTTTCGGGAGAATCATACGGGATTCGTCCACCGGAACTCGACGTCGCTCCTGGTCCGTTTTGGACGCCCATGCCCTTACACCGCGGAAACGCCCAATACGGCAGCTATTTTGCAGCTCTTGTGTTTTCTTCTGGAAACACGAGGGAGACGTGTTCGTTTGCGATGGACAAAACCACGTCGATCCCGTTGTCCAGAAAGAACCTATTGTCCTTGTAGCAGGTGGACTTCACCGTCGCCTTCGACCACGACCGAATAACTACAGGCCAACTGATTGTTCTCTCCATTCCAGACGGCGATGAACGGTGTCATCCGGCCGTTCGACTCCGCATTGGTTTGTTCTACTTCAAACGTCGTCCCCTCGATTCGGGCATTCTACCCGCCGGGGGTCGCCGCGTGGAAGCGTTTCTGCGCAAAGTTGAGAGAGTTATACGCAATTCTGTGTAGACAGGCACGTTTTGTCTAGTCATACTCACTCTGGATGGTTGGGTTCGTTGCCCCGAGCTGTCGGCGCGCCCGCCAATAGACATCGGCCAAACACGGTTGGCGCCATCCGTCACAATTCGTCCCTGGCGTGCGCCGGGGCTGGCGCCGTACGGCCGGAGGCGGCGGAAGTAGCAAGCCACTCCCGACGCCAAGTGAGCAGCCGGAACCGCCGCTTCGCCTTTTTTGTGCTAGATGCTAGAAACGCTCAATCCAGGATGCTAGATATCCAGCAATGAGGATTAGCATGTTCGATCACACGGTACCACTTCGGCTTCATCGACCGCAAGCCAGAAGTGATCCCGATGCAGGCGCGGCGAGCGCGGGGGCGTCCGGCAACGCCCGCGCCTCGCGGCAGGGGTTACTGTCTCCTCGATGGGTATAAAACCCTCGCCTTCAGGCGAAACCTTTGGCTTCCTCGGTTATGTGACAACACACACCGACGTAATGACATGAACATCCTGAAACGAAACGTAGCTGGTATGATGTTTCTCTTGTCCCTTCTGGTCTTGAGTAGTGGTTTGGCGGCGGGGCAGGAGGGCGGCGATATTGCGGCAGGGGGAGCGAGTGAACGTGGGGGAACCCGCGAATTCGGGCCGGGGTACGGCCATTTCCATATCAGGCCCCATGCACTCGGAGACCTGAAGCACGCAGAGGCCTCGATTAAGACCGTCCGGGGTATCATCTCGTCGAGCTGGAAGCGAACGAAGGATTCGTTCTTGCTGGAGATCGAGATCCCCGTCAATTCGACGGCCAAAGTGAGTGTGCCCACGCTTGGCCTGAAGGAGTTTGTTATTACCGAAGGCGGCAAGGCCATTTGGAAAAACGATTCCCATATCGATGGCGTCGCGGGAATCGCCGACGGCCGCCGGGATGCCGAATGGGTCACCTTCGACGCCGGCTCCGGAAGCTACCGCTTTGAACTCAAGGGAAAACAGTGAAACGCAAGGATCTGAAATGAATTCTTTGACACTACCGGTGACATTCTTGTTGGTGATTGTATTCGGGTGTGGAGTCTGTGCGGGCGAGGAAGGCGACCAGATTCTCGATGGTATCGGGGAGACGGATCTCATCGCTCGCTATCTCTTCAGCGGTGACGCCGAAGACGCATCGCGGCACAACCGCCATGCGACCTTGCATGGAGCCAGGGGCACTTATGTCAGGGACGATAAGTTCGGTATGGTTCTTTCGCTGCCTGGAAAGGATGGCGGCCATGTTATGATTCCTTCCCAGACGCTGACGGGCGTGGAGGCGATAAGCGTGACCGCCTGGGTTCATCTGACAGCGGCTACGCCCGGGCAGCGGCTCTTTGATTTTGGGCAGGACAAGACGACCAGTTTTTCTTGCGCTCCCACGGATCCCAACACGGAGAAGAGCTATCGTGTTTGCATTACTTCCAAAGGTGCCTCGGAATTCGGTCCTAAATCACCGCGTGTCGAGACGGGGCGCTGGATACACCTGGCCGTCGTGTTGGACCCGGCCGGTCGGACCTTGAGCAGTTATGCCGACGGGATTCGAGTCGGACATGCCACCGGCGTGACCCTTGCCCTGGAGCAGGTTCTCGATCAAGAGAATACCGACAAGAATCATCTTTACATCGGCAAGTCGCACTACAGCACCGATCCAAACCTCAACGGCAAACTTCACGATTTCAGGGTCTATTCGATCGCCCTTTCAAGCAAGCAAGTGCTACGGATCTATCGCGGCGCGCTTTCGAAGGAGGAAATCGCCGCATTGGACGAACGGCCATCGGCCGAAAGCCAGACATCCGATGACACTTCACATGCCGAGGTCACGATCCTTCCCGAAGCCCTGGGGCTGACGGCGGTTCCCGACATCTCGGCCGATACCACCGTCGGGCATCTGCCGAAGTTACCGCACATGGTCGAGGGTGTGTACCGCGATGGCGTGGCAGGTCCGAAGGTTCGCGTCATTTGGCCTTTCTCCGAAAGCAATCAGCAAGCCCTTAAGCCGGGGACCTACACGGTGACCGGCGGGGTGCCCGGCACCGACTTCAAACCGAAGGCGACCGTAACAGTTCGGGAGTCGGCGGTCCCCGAATCGGCTCCCCAACGCATGTTAGAGCCGTTTCCCCTGGGACAAGTTCTTTTGAATCTCGACAATCAGAAGCGCAAGACGCCACTAGTCAAAAATCGTGACAAGTTCATTCACACCTTGGCTGAAACCGATCCCGACCGATTTCTCTATATGTTTCGCGACGCGTTCGGCCAGCCGCAGCCGGAAGGCGTCAAGCCTTTGGGCGGTTGGGACAGCCAGACGACCAAGCTGCGTGGCCATGCCAGCGGGCATTATCTCTCGGCGATTGCACAAGCCTATGCCAGTACGACATACGATGCCAAGCTGCGAGCCACTTTCGTCGCGAAGATGGATTACCTGATCGAAACTCTGCATGAGCTATCCCAGCGTTCGGGCAAGCCCGTGGAGAAAGGCGGCCCGTTCAACTCGGAACCGACGGCCGTACCGCACGGGCCGGGCAAGACGGATTACAGCTCCGACCTGAGCGTGGATGGGATTCGTACCGACTACTGGAACTGGGGCGAAGGGTTTATCAGCGCCTACCCGCCTGACCAGTTTATCCTGCTCGAACAGGGAGCCACCTACGGCGGCCGAGAGAACCAGATCTGGGCTCCCTATTATACACTTCACAAAATCCTGGCCGGTTTGCTCGATTGTCATGAGCTCGGCGGAAACGAGAAAGCGCTTCAGATCGCCAGGGGCATGGGCCTCTGGGTTCACGCTCGGCTTGAAAAGGTTCCGGCGGCAACGCGTATCAGTATGTGGAACCGCTACATTGCGGGCGAGTACGGCGGCATGAATGAAGTGATGGCCCGGCTTCACCGGATTACCGGCGACAAGCGATTTCTGCAGTGCGCCCAACTGTTCGACAACACCGAGTTCTTTTTCGGCAATGCCGACCATGACCATGGCCTGGCGAAGAATGTGGACACCCTGCACGCCAGGCACGCCAACCAGCACATCCCGCAAATCACGGGTGCGCTAGAAATATATAGCGGAACACACAATCCCGAGTACTACCGCGTTGCCGAGAACTTCTGGGGCATGTGCACGAGCTCCTATATGTACAGCATCGGAGGCGTTGCCGGGGCGAGTACTCCGAAGAATGCCGAGTGTTTCACGGCCGAGCCGAACACGCTCTTTGTGAACGGCTTTGCCAAAGGGGGGCAGAACGAAACCTGTGCCACCTACAACCTACTGAAGCTAAGCCGCCAACTCTTCATGTTCGAGTCGGACGGGAAGTACATGGATTACTACGAGCAGGCGCTCTACAACCACATTCTCGCTTCCGTGGCTGAAAACAGTCCAGGCAACACCTACCACGTCCCGCTCGGTCCAGGCTGCCAGAAGCACTTTGGCAACCCGAAGATGGACGGGTTTACCTGCTGCAATGGGACCGCCCTCGAGAGCGGCACGAAGCTGCAGGATTCGATTTACTTCCAAGATGTCGACCACCACGCTTTGTATGTCAACCTGTACGTGCCTTCGACGCTAACTTGGGCGGAGCGTCATGTGGTGGTCCAGCAACAGACCCGTTTCCCCTATGCCGATACGACCCGGCTTGTCATTTCGGACCTCCAGAAGTCCGCTGGAGCGGGCAACTTCGATATCAAGGTCCGAGTGCCGCGATGGGCGAAAAGAGGATTCTTCGTCAAGATCAATGGCGAAGAGGTGCCGCCGGAAGTTCCCCCTGCGCCCGGCACCTACCTGACCCTCAGTCGGGCTTGGAGGAAGAACGACACGATCGAACTGCGCATGCCCTTCAGTTTTCACCTCTGGTCGGTCATGGACCGGCCGAATATCGCGAGCATTTTCTATGGCCCGGTTCTGTTGGCTGCCGAGGAACCAGCCCCGCGTACCGACTGGCGAAGCGTGCGCCTGAATCCTCGGAATCTCGAACAATCAATCACTGGGGACCCGAGCGCGCTCCGCTTCCAAATCGGAGATGCAAAACTCCGTCCGTTCTTTGAAACCTATAGCCGACACTCCGTCTACTTTGATGTGATTTTGGACTAGACGCTTTCCGGCTGACTCACGGCAAACTTGGATAACCCGTAACGATAAAGGGAGATGACATGAAAACCACAGTTATTGAAGCGGCCGTGTTGATGATTCTCGTGGCCGTGTTCGCGTATCCTACCGTCGCAAAAGCGCAAGACCCGAAAGACAAGCTGGAAATCATCAAGCCGGTCCCTTTCACGGCGGTTCATCTGGACGATGCCTTCTGGGCACCTCGTATCGAAACCAATCGTGCGGTTACCATCCCCTACGCTTTCGGAAAATGCGAGGAGACCGGACGAGTTGAGAACTTCGTGCGGGCTGCCAAGCGACTTCGCGGCGAGACGCTCGAAGACGACCAGGTGCGCGGCTATAGCTTCGATGACACGGACATCTATAAGATTCTCGAAGGCGCCTCCTTCGGGCTCTCGGTCGAAGCAGACCCGAAAATGGAACAGTATCTCGATGCGCTGATTGAGAAAGTCGCAGCCGCTCAAGAGCCCGACGGCTATCTCTTTACCGCACGAACCATCAACCCGGAACAACCACACGGATGGGCAGGGCAACAGCGATGGGAGAAAGTCACGAAGTTAAGCCATGAGCTTTACAACATGGGGCATTTCTATGAAGCCGCGGTCGCGCACTATCTGGCAACCGGCAATAAATCGATGTTGAACATCGCCACGAAAAACGCCGACCTTTTGTGCAACGTTTTCGCGCCCGGCAAAAACGAGGAATGGCCCGGTCATCAGATCATCGAGATGGGGCTGTGCAAGTTGTATCGTACAACGGGAGAGAAAAGGTATCTCGATTTGGCAAAGTTCTTTCTTGACACGCGTGGTCCTGACGCCGGCACCTACGCTCAGGCACATAAGAAGGTCCTCGATCAGGAGAAGGGCGTCGGCCATGCCGTCCGCGCGACCTATATGTATTCGGGAATGGCCGATGTCGCCACGCTGACCGGCGACACGAGGTATATCGCCGCCATCGATCGGATCTGGGAAAACATCGTAAGCACGAAATTGTATATCACGGGCGGGCTCGGACAGCCTGGCGGTCCTGAAGGCTTTGCTGGGGAATACAACCTGGGTAACAACTGTTATTGTGAGACGTGCGCGGGGATCGGAAACGTCTACTGGAACCACCGCCTGTTCATGCTCCACGGTGACGCCAAGTACATCGATGTACTCGAGCGCTCGCTTTATAATAACGTCATTGATGGCGTGTCTCTTGACGGCACGAAGTTCTTCTATCCCAACACACTTTCAACAAACGGCAAGGAGCGGTCGGAATGGTTCGGATGCGCCTGCTGTCCGGGGAATATCGCCCGCTTTATCGCTTCGGTTCCCGGCTATCAATACGCCACCAAAGGCCGCGATGTCTATGTTAATCTCTATGCGGCCGGGAAGGGCGAAGCAAAGATTGGCGACAATATGGTCGTGATTACCCAAGAGACGCGATACCCCTGGGACGGTGCCGTCGCTATGACCATCGAGCCGGACGCCGAGTTCCGGTTCGCGCTGAAGGTTCGCATTCCCGGTTGGGCACAAAACATACCGGTGCCTTCGGACCTCTACGAGTACATGAGCACCAGTAATATGAAGCCGACGCTAACACTCAACGGCGAGCCGGTCGCGCTGACGATCAAGAAGGGCTATGTCACCCTCGACCGGACATGGAAAGTGGGCGACTCCGTGATACTCACCCTGCCGATGCCGATCCGAAGAGTGACCGCCAACGAAAAGGTCGAAGCGGATCAGGGCCGGGTTGCCATCGAACGCGGGCCGATGGTCTTCTGCGCTGAATGGCCCGACAATAACGGTAAAACGCATGGTCTGATCTTGCCGGACAACTCGAAACTGACCTCTGAGTTCAGAGGGAAGATGCTCGGCGGCATCGTCGTGATCCGAGCCAAAGCCCTGATGGCCTCGTGGGGCGATGAGAATCAGTTGCTCGGTGAAGCGGAACACGACCTCTTCTTAATCCCCTATTACGCCTGGGCGCATCGGGGCAAAGGCGAGATGGATGTCTGGCTCGCACGTGGCGAAGCGGCCATCCAGACGATGTTGAGCGAACAACAGAAGAAGAAAAAGTAGACGCGACGATTCGCCGAGACAATATGCGCAGTACGGATATGGAGTAACAGATGATCGATTCGAAACGGAAGTCCTTGGAAGTTTGGTTTGTCACCGGTAGCCAGCACCTCTATGGTGAGGAAGCACTCGCGCAGGTCGCTGCCAATAGTCGGCAAATGGTCGAGGGGATCAACTGGTCGGAAAGCCTACCGATTCGCCTCGTTTTTAAGCCGGTGGTGACCTGTGCCTCATGAAAATTCCGTCTGCGTTGCCCTATCACGAGTTACATCATTCGGGAAAACTGGCAATCTGCGTGAGGATAACGGGTTCTTCAACCCAGGGAAGATCCGAAGCTGGGGATTCCGCGGCGAGCGTAAGGAAACTGCTCTGCCGACTCGCCCGACGCGCCGACGTCCAGCGTTCTTATGGGAAGACTGCGGCATGGAATCCCTCCTGTGCTGTGCATCGCGTATGCACCATTTACGCACCAGGAGGCGTTTTCGACCGCGCAAAACAAACGCTAAGTTGTTGTTGCAAAGCAACTTAGCGCGATCGACGAAGGCAAAAAACGGAGAGGACAGGATTCTCTGGAAGCTTGCCCGCTGCCGATTCCCGATTGCAGCAACACGTTACTGTGCAACGCCTTATGACACTGCACGTCTCAGCCCAATTCTATCCGATTAGCCTATCTTTGCAAGACGCAGCGCTACAAAAACGCTACAAGGTCGAGACGCTCCGCATTCTCGCCATAGGACGTTTTCACAGCCAATGACGCCGACGTTGCATTTGGTTTCAAACAGAACCGCCATGTGAGCAGGCAAGGGAAGGTCTATTGCCGGTCACCCCGGTGATTGCTAGCCATGCCCCGGTCGGCATGACCACCTTCTGTCGACGGCAGTCGGCGTCCAGGATCCGGTCGGTGGTAGTGGGTTGCGTCAAACCCGGCCGCTTATGGGCCGGATTGATCTGGACGTGGTTGTTCATGTATCTTGACTCACCGATGGAAGCCGCCATACTAAGCGGTGCGCCGCTGAAACGATAAGAACCGACGTGCGACCGACGTGCGTCGATGGAGACAGTGTCTCTTGATTCCGTGCAGCCTTGAGGAGAAACCGATGAAAGTACTGAGATACTTCTCCGTGCCCCTGATTCTGGCGACGTGTTGCCTTGCGTCCGCCTCTTCTTCCGTGCTGGCCCAGGCGCCAGAAGCCTCCTCCGCTCACAAGGATGTCGCTTATGACGACGCTCATGCGGCTCAGAAGCTGGATGTGTATCTGGCCGAAGCGGACAAACCGGTGCCGGCAATGGTTTTCATTCACGGTGGTGGATGGCGGGCCGGATCGAAGAATCATGTCCCGGACTGGCTCATGAACGCCGTGCGGGAGGGATGGCTTTCCGTTGTGTCGGTCGAGTATCGGTTCACCGACGTTGCCCCACATCCGACGCAGGTGAACGACTGCGTGCGGGCGATTCAGTTTATTCGACACAACGCCGCGGACTTGAATATCGATCCGCGGCGAATCGGAGTCACTGGTGGATCGGCCGGCGGACATCTTTCGCTGTGGGTTGCGTTGCATGATGACGCAGCCGATGCCGACTCAAAGGATCCTGTCGAAAGACATTCGTCTCGCGTGGTGTGTGCCGTGAGTTTTGCCGGACCTACCGACTGGTCGCTGCTGAGCGAGTTGGAGCACAAGCACCCGGCCTATCGACAATTGCTCGGCTATGAACCGGGCACGCCCGCCGATGAGATGGATGCAAAGGCGAAGAAAGACGTTTCGCCGATCAGCTTCGTCAGCCAAGATGATCCACCGGTTATGCAGGTACACGGCGACAAAGACGATATTGTGCCGCTCAAACATGCACGCAATATGCACGAGCGGCTCAACAGCGTCGGAGTCAAGACGGAATTGGTCATCATCAAGGGGGCCAATCACGGTGTCGCCGGAGCCGGTCCCCCAGTCGCCAAACGAGCCGGCACGTTCGTGCGGGAGCAACTACTACGACCCTAGTCAACCGGCTGATCAAAGTGGCCGCTCGCAGGCATCAGATCGCTCCACGACACCTGGGCGCCAGGCGTGGCCTTGCCGAGATGAAGTGTTTGCCAGGTTGAGCCGGGCAAGCCCGGCCAAAGGAGTCATCCGATGCGTGCAGTATTCAAGGAGTCTGCGATTGCGGCGTGCGTTTTGATAGTCCTTGTCTTCGGCGCGCTGCAAGAGGTTGCCGCTGGGCAGGACGCGGTGATCGAGTTGCCCGACGGCGTGGAGGCCGTGTGGGGCTTGGAGGAGGCGTATCGCGAGTCCACGAAAACGCGGGAGCGGATCTGCATCAATGGCCTGTGGCGCTGGCAACCGGCACGCGCCGGCTCGGACGCTGTGCCGCCGGCAGCGAGGGATGCCGTGCCCAGCGCCGGATGGGGCCATTTCAAGGTTCCGGGCTGTTGGCCGGGAATCACCGACTACATGCAGAAGGACTGCCAGACGGTCTATGCTCATCCGAGTTGGAGGGAAGAAGACCTGGGCGGCATCGACGCGGCCTGGTACCAGCGCCGGATCACGGTGCCGGCAGAGTGGATCGGCCGGCGGATCGTGCTGCACGCCCAGTACGTCAATTCCTATGCCATCGTGTACGTCGATGGCAAAAAGGCCGGCGAAATACGGTTCCCTTCGGGTGAGGTCGATCTGACGGCGGCGTGCCGGCCGGGCCAGAAGCACCTTCTCAGTATGCTCGTGGTCGCCATGCCCCTGAAGGGAGTCATGCTCTCCTACAGCGACACGGCTTCGGCCAAGAAAATCAAGGGCCGAGTGGCACGACGCGGCTTGTGCGGTGACGTCTACCTGGCCAGCAGGCCGCCGGGTCCGCGTATCAGCGACGCGAAGGTGGTCACGTCAGTGCGCAAGGGGCGTATCAGCTTCGACGTGGCGCTGGAGGGCCTTGCCAATGACTCGAAATACATCCTCAAGGCCAACGTTGTGGATGGAAAACGCACGGTCCTGGAATTCACCGGCGAGCCCTTCCAGAGGGACGGACTGGAGGCTGGCCTCATCACCCTAACAAAGCAGTGGAAACCGGAGAGGCTCTGGGACGTGCATACGCCCGAGAATATGGTTCACCTCCATCTTTCCCTGTTGGAAGCTGATGGGGAAGTACTGGACGTCAGTCTTCCCCTACGTTTTGGGTTCCGAGAGTTCTGGATCGATGGCCGGGACTTCTTCCTCAACGGCACTCGCATCTTCCTTTCGTCGGTTCCACTGGACAACGCCCAGGTCGGCGCGGCATGGGCCAACTACGACGCGGCCCGAGAGAGTATGCAGCGGCTGAAGAGCTTCGGGATCAACTTCGTTTACACGCACAACTACGGCTGCCAGCCGGGCTCGCATTTAAGCTTTGAAGAGATTCTCAGCGCCGCGGACGACGTGGGGATGCTCGTTGCCTTCTCCCAACCGCACTTTGGGCACTACGAATGGGAAAACCCCGATGCCGACCGTGCCAACGGTTACGGCCGTCACGCGGCGTTCTACGTGTACGTGGCGCAGAATCACCCGTCCGTCGTGGCCTACTCCACCAGCCACAATGCCACGGGATACGCTGAGGACATGAATCCCGACATGATCGACGGAATTCAGGATCGACGCAGCGAGTGGTCGGCCAGAAACGTGAAGCTCACCCGGCGGGCCGAGGCGATCATCAAGGGCCTCGACCCCAGCCGCATCGTCTACCATCATGCCTCGGGCAACCTGGGCCCCATGCACACGATCAACTTCTACGCGAACTTCGTCCCAATCCAGGAGATGTCCGACTGGTTCGAGCACTGGGCGACCAAGGGAGTAAAGCCGGTTTTCACGTGTGAGTACAGCGTGCCCATGCCGTGGGACTGGACGATGTACCGAGGCTGGCATCAGGGCCACCGCGAGTTCGGCAGTGCCCGGGTGCCGTGGGAGTTCTGCGTGGCCCAGTGGAACGCGCAGTTCTTCGGGGATCGGGCGTACCAGATCAGCGACCAGGAGAAGAGGAATCTCCGCTGGGAGGCCGAACAGTTCCGCTCCGGCGGGCGCTGGCATCGTTGGGACTACCCGCATCCCGTGGGTTCGAGCGATTTCCAGCAGCGATACCCCGTGTACGCGATGTACTTCTGGGACAACTGGCCGGCCTTTCGGACCTGGGGAGTGTCGGCCAACTCGCCATGGAATCACGGGCACCATTGGACGCTGCGCGACGGCGTTAATACGGGCCGCAAGGAGTTCAAGGTGGACTGGCGGCGCCTCCAGCGACCCGGGTTCAGCCCGGACTACATCGAGGACCGCTACGAGAGGATGGACCTGGCCTTCGATCGCTCCGACTGGGTCCCCACGGTCGCCGCCGAGGCCCTGATTCGCAACAACGGGCCGCTCTTGGCCTACATCGCCGGCAAGCCGGGAGCCTTCACGAGCAAGGACCACGATTTCTACCCCGGCGAAACTGTTGAGAAACAGTTCATCGTGATCAACAATTCTCGCGAAACCGTCACCTGCGACTGCAAGTGGTCTTTCGGTCTTCCGAAGGCCGTTGTCGTAAAAGGGGACAGGAAGATCACTGTGGCCACGGGACAGCAGCAGCGCATCCCGTTGCGGTTCGAGTTGCCGGGCACACTGACCCCCGGCCGGTATGAACTTCGCGCCACCGTCAGGTTCAGCACGGGCGAGACGCAGGTGGGTTCCTTCTGGATTGACGTCCTGCCGCGCCCAACGCCCCCCCAGGTAGACGCGAAGATAGCGATTTTCGATCCCCGGGGCGAGACGAGCAAGCTGCTCGATGGCATGCGGATCCGGTATCACAACGTAGGTCCGGAGGCCGACCTGTCGGCGTACGACCTTCTCGTCGTGGGCAAGAACGTGCTCACGGTCCACGGGCCGGCGCCGGACATCACGCGCGTGCGAGATGGGTTGAAGGTCCTGCTGTTCGAACAGACACCGGAAGTGCTGGAGAAACGCTTCGGGTTTCGCGCGGCAACGTATGGCCTCAGAAGAGTCTTCAAGCGGGTGCCCGATCATCCGGTTGTGGCCAACGTAGACGATGAGCACTTGCACAACTGGCGAGGAGAGGCAACGATCACGCCGCCCCGGCTGGACTATAAGCTGAGTCCCGAGTTCAACTATGCGCCGACGGTCCGCTGGTGCGGCATCCCGGTCAGCCGGCTGTGGCGATGCGGCAACCGCGGCAGCGTCGCCTCCGTGCTGATCGAGAAGCCGCCGCGCGGCGATTTCCTGCCCGTCCTCGACGGCGGCTACAGCCTTCAGTACAGCCCGTTGATGGAGTACCGCGAAGGCAAGGGGATGATGCTGTTCTGCCAGATGGACATCACGGGCCGGACCGAGCGCGACCCCGCGGCCGAGACGCTGGCTCGCAACGTGCTGGAGTACGTCTCGACGTGGAAGCCGCCCACCAGACGCAAGGCCGTCTATGTTGGCGACCCCGTCGGAAAGAATCATCTCGAGTCGGCGGGCGTCTCCTTGTCTTCCTACCAGCGCGGCAAGCTGACCACCGATCAGGTCCTTGTGGTGGGACGCGGCGGCGGACGGGAACTGGCCGCCGATGCCGCCGGCATCGCCGACTGGCTCGAAGCGGGAGGGCACGTGCTGGCCATCGGCCTTGACCAACAGGAGGCCGACACCTTCCTGCCGATGAAAGTCGCGACGAACAGCGAAGAGCACATCGCAAGCTATTTCGAGCCGCTGGGCACGGAATCCTTGCTCGCCGGGGTCGGTCCGGCGGACGTCCATAACGCCGCCCCGAGGGAGTTGCCCCTGGTGTCCGGAGACGCCGCCATTGGCAACGGCGTGCTAGGCAAGGCCCAAGGCGCGAACGCCGTCTTCTGTCAACTTCCGCCCTACGGCGTCGACACGGCGCAACACAACCTCAAGCGGACCTATCGCCGCACCAGTTTCCTCCTGACTCGCCTGCTGGGGAACATGGGAGTGGCCGGCTCAACCCCGTTGCTGGATCGCTTCTCGACCCCGGTGGCTCGCAGCGCCGGGCCCTCCGTGGTGAGAAACGGTGACTTCACCGCCGACGCGGACGACGATGGCATGCCCGACGAGTGGCTGTTTTCGCTCTCAAAGGGAGCCACTTGCAGACGCCAGCGGATACGCGAGGGCACCGAGTCTTGGTCTTTGGCGCTGAAGTGTCCGCCCGTCGGAGGCGATAAGCAACCGAGCGTCATGCTGGCCCAGCACGACGTTCCCGTCAAGAAAGGTCAGTGGTACCGTATCTCCTTCGAAGCTCGGGCCCAGCGTCTAGTGGCCCAGAGCGTTACCATGACCATCACGAACATGGCCACGTGGCGTTCGTTCTTCCGGTACCAACGTTTCGTGCCCGGGCCCCAGTGGCAACGATTCAGCTTTGAAGTGCAATCCAACGAGACGGTCGACCACCGAACTCGTTTCCAGATCTGGTATGACGGTGCCGGAGATCTTTGGCTGGCCGACGTACGAGTGGAACCCATCACTGATCCCATGCAGGGCCGGTGGCTCAACGGGCTCTACCTGGATGTACCCGAAGCGTGGGACGATCCCTATCGGTTCTTCCGCTGGTAACGAACCCTTTCGTTGCTTGCTTCAGTTTGCCAAGAATACGCGCCGTGCGGATGGAACCGGCGTCCGCCTGGCGGTACAATGCCTTCGATGGCCCGGCGACGCCGCGGTAGCGACCGGGCTCGCGGATACTCCAGGTTCAAGGGGGATCGCTATGACTACGGCACGACACATCGGCCTCGTTCTGTTGGCGTGCGTTTTGACGGCAGGGTTTGCGGGAGAATTCGGCCGAGCAGCATTCCCCGATGACGACAACCGACCGGATGACTCACCCGGGCCGGAGAAAGGGGGACTCGCCTCGCTCTATCCGGGCGACGAAGGAATGGAACGCGATCCGCGCGTCCTGTTTGTGGACGATTTCGAAACGGGCACGGTCAAGGAAATCGGCGCCCGATGGGGAAGTGTTCGACTGCCGGCCAACATGCGCCTGGTCGATGACGTGCATGACAGTTCGCCCGGCAATCGGGCCTTGCACATCCGCGACAACGGTCATCTGTTCACGCACACCGACAACGTGGACCGGATGCATGCCCGGTTCTACGTGAAGTTCCACGAGAAGATCGGCTATGTGCATCACTTCGTGCATCTGGTGGCCGACCGAACGCCCACGCCTTGGCCCAAGGGTGGAGCCGGCGAGACGCCGCCCGGCGACGTCAAGTTCTCCACGGGCATCGAGCCGACCGGACGATGGGGCAAGGTTCCGCCACCGGGTGTCTGGAATTTCTACACCTACTGGCACGAGATGAAGACCAAATGGGGATCGGTTTTCAATGGCAAGCAGACGCCCATTGAGCCGGGCCGGTGGTATTGCGTCGAGGTGTTGTTGGAAGCGAATTCGGCGCCCGATAAATCCGACGGCGTCCAGGCGTTCTGGGTCGACGGAGAACTTCACGGCCGCTTCGAGGACTTCCGCTGGCGGACCAGCGACAAGCTGAAGATCAACAGTTTCTGGCTCCTGTTCTACAACACCGATCAACCGGCCCGTCACAACCGCGACCCTCGCCCGCGGGATCGCGTGATGGAAGTCTGGTTCGACGACGTCGTCATCGCAACGGAGTACATCGGACCGGTCCGCGGCAAACCTCGCGGCGGGAAGAAGCGAGCCGTCCCTTCACGCAGCGCCTTGCTCACGCCGGGGCGAATTATCGACTCGCCCGGCGAGGCCGTCTTCGGGGAACAATTCGAGGGGAAGCAAAGCAAGTTTGAGGGCGGCGAGTTGAATGAAGGTGGCGTCGAAGGCTCGCGCGCCTATGCGATTCCGCCCAAAGGAGCGGCGATCTGGGATACCTTCTCCGTGTCCGTCAAAGACTCCACAACGGTCCGCTTCAAACTCAAGCCCTCCGGCGGTGACCCGAGCGACGTGCAAGTGCTTATCTGGTCGAAGAAGCACAACGACAACTGCCGCTATCGCATTGGAGGGCTACAGCGGGGCCAGTGGAACGACCTCGAATTTCGAGCCATCGAAGCCCGCGTGGGCTGGGGCATGGACGGGCCCAGTCTGGAGGGCGACGTATTGGACAATTTCAAGATCATCTACCAGGGCGCACCCGCAGACCGCGTCCTGTTGGACGATTTCGAGATTTGTCCGTAATCGTCGCGGGAGTGAGGATCCGGGCGGAGCAAGGGGAAGCCAGTCTGTTCGCACGGAGCGATGAAGTAGAACAGCCGGTCACTCGCCGAGCCGCCGCCGCAGATCGTGCCATACGGGGGACTTGCTGCCGTCGGGGCGAATGAGCCAGAAGCCGCGGACGTCGTCGTTTTCGCGGACCGGATGACGTCGGGCTTCGTTGCAGTAAAGCTGCCAATAGATGATGTAGGGACATCCCCATTCGAGGGCCGTGTCGATCACACCGCCGACGACACGACGCACGTCGTCGGCAGTCCGATCGTTCTCCGGTAGTCCGAATTCGCCGAGGTAGACGTTCCGCCGGCCGAACGGCTCTCGGTCGGGCGCGTGCTGGGCGATGTAGTCCAGAGCCCGGCGGAGCAGCTTCGGATCTTCTTGGGTCTCCCAGGCGGAGTAGGATACGAGATCGACGTTCGTGTGCGGCAAGACACGATCGGTCACCGTCGGACGCCCCTCGTCCAACGCGATCCGCACGAGATTGACTTCCGCCGCATGAAACACGCGGACCCCGCGCTGCCCTACTTCGGCCCGGGCTCGATCCACGCCCGCTTGCCGGGCGTTGAGCCATCGGACCATTCCCGCGAATGCCTTTTCGGTCGGGTCTTTTTGGCGGTCGAACGATCCCCGGACGGCCCAATCACCTTCCCAATGCTGCAGTATGAAGGTCTTGTCCGAGTCGCGGTGCTGGGCCAACAAGTGCCGCGTCAACTGGTAGAACTGCTCGGCCTCGTCGCTTGCTTCCGCGTCGCTGATGCCGTGGATCCAATAATGATCGGGTCGACCGGTGGCGTAAGTGGTGAGAATGCAGGTCGAAAACGGCATCGCGAACACCGTTCGATAGGGAGCCGTCTTCGCTAAGTCGACGAGCGTCTTCGTCGGCGGCCACTTGGTGTTGAACGGATACTGTCGAGGCGGCACCGTCAGATAGAGCTTGATCACCCGGGACCCCAAGGCGTGGACTTGGTCCACTCCTTCGACAAGGAACTCCTTGTCGGTCAGGTGGTACTTGCCGGCCACGTGCGTCACACCGAGTATTTCACGGATATTGCGATGCTTGGTCGCCGGGCGACCTTCATCGGCTGTTGCTGAGGCAATTCCCAGCAAGCAACCACCCAGAAGCATGAGCCATCCGGCCGGCCGATAGCCCCGTGAAACCAGTACGGCTTCCTCTCCTCTGTTCGTGTCTGCACAGCCAGAATAGGAGGAACCGCACCAGTACTTCCGCGGAATCGGCAGACTCACTTCTCTCATGATTTGTCAACCCATCGAATACTCTGACACCGTAACGGAACTTGGCTCGCGCCGACATTCCAACAATTGTGACCGTGCGGCGAGTTACCGCTGCCGCATCCAGGCCGTACAGTCGGTTGAGGAACACCGCCAGCACGCCGTCTGCCAGCGCCGGCGACGAACCGTAGCTCAAGTCGCCCGTTGGCACTCGCGTGATCCACTTGCGGTTTCCGTCCAGGTCGTAACAGGCAGCCACGCCCATGCCGCACCAGACGTAAACGTGCTGCCCGTCACTCACCGGCGTGGGCATGGTAAAGCCGACGATGCCGAAATGCGATTCAAAATGACCATCGGGCCGGATAGCGAAACGATCGCCGTCGATTTCATCGAGTGTCTCGCGGATCGCGCGCCGCAAATCGGTGCGACGCGCTCGATCGGTTTCTTGCTCGAGTTGGGCAACGAGCGGGTCAACCCGTTCCGCCAGAGCCGGGTTGTTGGCACGCTCGGCTGGTGTGAGCGTCTGGTAGTAGTTGTTCGCTGCTTTCCAAAGCACGCGGCCGTCGTCTTTGTCGATGCAAACCAATTCGTCCGGCTCGGCCATCAAGAAGATGCGATTTCCTACGATAATGGGCGTGGACGTGCTGCGAGCCGGCAGCTCGGTCATCCACAAGATGTTCTTGCTCTCGTACGCCACGTCGGGAGGATCCATGATCCGAAGGCAGACACGCATTTCCGCCGCGCCCTCGTGGTTGGACGTACTCAGTTTCAGCAGCAGCCGGTTCCAACCGGGTTTCAGTTCCACGTCGAATCGCGGCGATGGATGCTTCTGATGATTCAATGTTTGCCTGCTGATGCCGACCACCTTGGCGACGTCCAACCACGGCAGTTCCGCAGTGCCGAACACCATCGGGTCGTCCGGCGGCGCCGCGGCCCGTCGCCACTGCCGATTCGGCTCGCCGTCCAATCGTATGCCGTCTGCGGATGGCTCGAGAGCCGTTTCATCGCCAAGCGGGGCATCATCGAAGTCATCGACAGAGTCGCCGACTAGGAACGGCCCGATCACCAGCCAGTCTCGCAGCAGTCCCTTTTCGACCAGGGGCGCATCCGCTACGTTCTTTCCCGACGGCCGGTCCGCGCAGGCCCGCAGACCCTCCATGGCACCGTGCGGAAGGCGATACCACTGGAGCGGCGGCTTTGCGTCGGGCCACAGCCCCGTCCCGTTGCCTCGCCAGCCATTACACGTATCTTCCGCAGCGACAGACAATGCTACCAGACAACACACCACGCACAACAGCCAAATAGGCTTGAACCAGACCATGGATGTCACGACCTTTCTCCCTGACATCCTATCTTCCGCAACGGACAGAAGCAACTTGCCGCGGTCCCTCGTCATTTCGCTGGCAGTGGCGATGTCAATTGCCTTCCCTCCCCGGGCATGCCATAATCGGCCATTGGGGAACGTGGCACTCGATTGCCTGAAGGCCGACCATGATAAAACGACGACGGCGTAGAAACGCACTGTGGGCCGCATTGTGGGCTGCACTGTCACTGAGTTGGCTAATCGTAGCCGAAACGGCGTCCGGTCAACCCGTGTCGGAGCTTCCAGCCGGCTGGCAAGAAGGGTGGGAGAATCCCGGGCCGCGGCATCGACCGCTGCAGATCGTGCATGGTATTGACTTGCAGGGCGGGCAACCGGAGGGCGTCGACCAGATGGTCGCTGGCAGTCGGCCGGGGCGCATCGCTCGCGCCGGGATGCAGCGTTACCGGGACCATGGACTGGGCGGCGTGGTCTGTAACGTGAACTTTCAGGACTACATGACATCGGAGGAGAACTGGGAGACGTTGGTGGCGGCAGTCAAGGCCTGTCGCGACTTGGGCCTGATCGTATGGATCTACGACGAGAAGGGCTATCCCAGCGGCGCGGCCGGCGGGCTGGTACTAAAAGAAGATCCGGCCTACCAGGCTTTGGAACTGGCGCTGGACGCAAGTCGCGAAGATCCCTTTCTGGTTCGCCCGGCATACGAGTACACCCACGCCAGCAACAACTACTATGCCGCTCGTCGCTACGTAAACCTGATCGATGATCGCGCCGTCGGTTGCTTTGTCGAGAAGACGCACGAGCAATACTGGCAGCGGCTGGAACCGTTCTTCGGAAACACGATCCAGGCAATGTTCACTGACGAACCTTCTCTGATCGCAGTCAACATCGGGCAGATTCCCGAAGACGCCCGCAAGCGAGTGACCGTGGTCGACCCGGTCGACCCAAACGTCAAGTGCTTGCCGCGCGTGCCGTGGTGCTACGACTTGGCCGAGCGCTACGAGGAACGTTACGGTGACGATCTGTTGAAGCAACGCCGGAGCCTGTTTGCCGGCGACACGCCCGACGATCGTCGGGTGAGGCGGCAATTCTGGTCGTTGGTTACCGATCTCCTCACCAACCGATACTTTGGCCAGTTGGAGCGCTGGTGTCAACGGCATCGCGTTGCTTTCTCGGGGCACAGTCTATGGGAGGAGACGCTGCTCCACCATGTGCCGCTGGAGGGCAACGGGCTGAAAGTGCTGGGGCGCATGCATATTCCGGGGCTGGACATGCTGAACTCGAACCCGGAAGCGGTGATTCACAACGGCTGGCTGACCGCGGCCCTGCCCGCATCGGCAGCGCGGCTGGGCGGACGACGTCGAGTGATGACCGAGGTCAGTGACTTCAGCCAGAAGATGGGCGGGCGGGGACCGGTGGGGCTTGATGAAATGCAGGCCACCGCCGCCTGGCAAGCGGCCTGGGACGTGACCGAATTCACGTTGTATTACGGCATGGGAGACCGTTCTGCCGACGACTATCGCGCATACTGCAATTTCGTCGGCCGCCTCAATGCCGTACTGAAGGAGGCCACGCCGATCCCCAAGGTGCTGCTGTACTACCCCATCTACGACTTGTGGGCCGAATACGTGCCGGTCGCCGAACCTTTGAAACTGGACTCACAGTCACCCGCGGCTCGGCAACTGGTCGCATCGACCCTGCGAATGGGGCAAATGTTGCAGCGCAGCCAGATCCCCTTCACCTTGATCGATCACGAGAACCTGGAGCAAGCCGACGCTGAAACCGACGGCACGCTGTCCATCGGAGGCCGACGCTATGGATCGGTGGTCTTGCCCGCCGGCGTCGATTTACCCCCGTCGGCGGCGGCGGTTGTCAATCGCTTCTCGCTGGCAGGCGGCCGCGTGTTACGCGACGGCGACGCCGCGGGCTCGACCGAAACACTGACCACTGCACTGCAACCCGCGGCGGGAATTGTGCCCGCGTCTCCGCGGATCGTCTTGGGGCGATTCACTCGCGACGGACGAGAAATCGTGCTGGTTGTCAATGTGGGCAGCCAGGCCTATGAGGGACGGCTCTGGGTCCCCGTGTCCGGCGATTGGTTGTCTCTCGACCCGGCCACGGGCGCGATCAAGAGAGCCGAGATCAACGAGAAAGGCGATATCCCGCTGGTCCTGAAAGCCCGGCAGACTCGATTACTTGTTGGACAATCGAGTGCCAAGTAGCAAGCCACCGGAGACTTATCCTCATGAAGTACGTCGGCCTCGTTCGATTTGGGCTACTCCTGGCGTGTGTCCCGCGAATTCCTTGCGCGGCGGCCCCATGGCAAACCGTGACCTGCGTTCCCGCGGACCTGCCGCCCCAAGCCATGTTCGACGTAACGAGGTCCGTGGACGATTTCGAAGCCCCCATGGTTGCATGGCAAGCAGCAGGCGGCGGCCAGAACGCAACATGCCGTCTTGCCCGGGACGCGGCCATGCGACACGGTGGTCGAGCGGCCTTGCGAGTGGATTATGATTTCGTGGGGAAACCCGAGTACGAGTACATCCTTGTCAATACGCCGCTGGAAATCCCCAAAGCCGGCTACGCCTTCGGCTTCTGGCTGAACCACGACGGCACGGGCTTCCCCACGAGGCCGCGGATCGTGGACGCCAGCGGAGAAACGCATCAGGTCGAACTTCTCTCCAGTAGCCAGCCGGGCTGGCAGTTTATTGCCGGGTCGCTGGACGGCCCAAGTACGTCGTGGGGCGGCGACGGCAACCGGCGTCGCGACTATCCTTGTCGTCTGGTTGGGATCTGTCTGGACCGGCCGAAGCGCGGTTATGTTGGTGAAGGCTCGTTGTGGATCGACGAGGTCGCGCTGCTTCGCCCCCGAACACTGCCCCGTACGATGACCGTGGAAACACAAGACGGTCGCTTCGGTAATCTGTATGCCGTCGGCGAGTCGGTCTTGCTGCGAGCCACCGGACAGGGCGACCGCATCCGCTGGAGCTTGGACGACTTCTGGGGCCGGACACTGGCCGAGGGCGAAGGACCGGCGGCCGGTACCGAGGCACGATTCGTGTTGGAACAACCCGGCTACTTCGCGTGCCGGCTGGAATTACTCCGCGATGGCGAACCGATAGAGGCCCAGTTGTTCTGTTGCGCCGCATTGCCCGAGGGCGAGGAAGCCTCGCGATCCGACTTTGTCGGAGTCGGGAGCCATTACGGCCAGAACAACTACCCGCTTCCCAGCATGGATCTCATGCGGCGATACGGAATCGACCAGTTTCGCGACGAGATCTCCTGGCGCTCCTACGAAACGCAGAAGGGCCGGTATGAGATGCCCCCGCATGCCGCCGCGTATCTGAAGCGAGCGGCCGAGTTGAAGATGCGGCCGTTGATCATCTTCGACTACAACAATCCGCATTACGATGACGACGGCTTTCCCAATTCACCCGAGGCCGTTGCCGCGTTTGCCGCCTACGCCGTCGATCTGGCCCGGCAGACGCGTGGCACGGTGGCGATGTTCGAGGTATGGAACGAGTGGATCGGGGGCTGTGGAATGCGAGGACGACCGGGCGATCACGGCCCGGAGGCGTACGGCCGTTTGCTGAAACCGACCTACGCGGCGGTGAAGCAGGCCTTTGCCAATCTGACCATCGTCGGGATCGGCGGCGAGTACGGGCCGGATTGCGCGGACAACATCGTACGCGCTCTGGACACGGCGGGCGTCGACTCCATGGACGCCTGGTCGATCCATCCCTATCGCTATCCCCGCGCACCGGAGCCATCGGATCTGGTAGGTGAAGTGAAACGAATCGCCCAGCAAGTCCAGGGATCCGGGGCTCGCCGGCCGGCCTGGGTGACGGAGATCGGCTGGCCGACGCACCGCACTTCCGGCGGCAGCGACGAGTGGGTTCAGGCTCGATATTGTGTCCGCACGCTGGCGTTGCTGCAATCGACCGGCGTGGTGGAGAAGGTCTTCTGGTACGACTTCAAGGACGACGGCACGAGACGCGACTACAACGAGCACAATTTCGGCTTGATTCGGCACCAGACGTATCATTGCGCTCCCAAGCCGGGCGTCGTGGCGATGAGCGTCTTCATCCGCATGACGGGCCAGACCGACTTCTGCGAGTTGCGCCGCGACGGATCGGTCTTCACCGCCTGGTATCGCCGGCCGGACGGCGACGACGTCGTGGTGGCGTGGACGGAGGCCCGTTCGCAACGAGTCGCTCTCTCCGGGCAGTTGGAAACGATCGTCGATCTCATGGGCGCCACGCGTCCCGTATCCGATTCGATCGAACT
Source organism: uncultured Planctomycetaceae bacterium (assembly GCA_964444795.1). Taxonomy (GTDB): domain Bacteria; phylum Planctomycetota; class Planctomycetia; order Pirellulales; family Thermoguttaceae; genus JABMRP01. The sequence goes on along the minus strand of CAYUIQ010000094.1, from coordinate 2,180 downwards.
GACGGAGAGCCCGGTCTACCTGGCAGGGCGGGGATTGAAGATTGGGAGGCGGTGAAGTTCTGTTTTCGTGCTTCGTGTTTTGAATTGCAGACCGTGTCGCCAAGTTGACAAACCATTGACCGCAAACCAAAATGCACTCGGCCCGACTTGACGGCATCAAGGCCAAAGCTTGGAGGGAGAGAAATGCGAAGGTATCGAGTCTCAGAGTGCCTGGAACGTTACCTTCTGATTGTTTGGGGCTGCACCTTGCTGATGTTTTCGGCGGCTCCACTGTCAGCGGCCACGCGCGTTGGGCTAAGGATCGTCGAGCGGACCGGCGTCGAGCGTGTCGGCGAACCGGTCACCGCGGGCATCCCACTTCCGAAAGGTGCGTTGGAGCGGATCGAGAACGTTCGCCTGTTGCGCGACGGCCGGGAGATTCCCGCTCAGTTTCGCGCGGCCGGACTGTGGCGTCCGGACGAGAGCATTCGCTGGCTGCTGGTGGACTTCCAGGCCGACGTCGAGGCCCACGGGCGACAGGACTACACGCTGGAATACGGCAACGGCGTCTCGACGCGCGCCGGAGCGCCCCATACGATCCAAGTTCGCGAAGACAATGACGCATATACCATGAGGACCGGGGCGGCCACGTTTCGGATCAGTAAGCGGACGTTCAGCCTGTTCGAGGAAGTCCGGCTCCAAGACGGAAGCGTTGTGCTCTCCAAGCCCTCGTCGGCCGTGTCGGAGCGCGGGGCTTTCGTGCGAAAACTTCGGCCGACGGTCACCCGGGCGGTCCCCGATCCGGCCAATCGAGGCCGTTCGCACCTGATCTACGTCAAGAATTCCGGTAACGCCGGAATCGAAGACTACACATTGCGTTTCACGTCGGATCGCCAGTACCAGGTGACCGGGGCTAAGTCGGGGCTCGTAGGCAAGGGCGCCTACCTGGAGGATTTCACCGCCACCAACCGCGCCATCTCGATTCCGAAGGATGCCTGGTTGCAGTACGCCCATCCGAGGCAGGGAGACGTGTACACGTTTCGCACGATCCCCGGCGGCAGTTCCTTCGCCACCGAAGGCGTGTACGACACGCGCGTATTGGAACGAGGTCCGCTACGGAGCGTGATTCGCTTGCGAGGTTCCTTTGGCCCGGCCACCGCACCGGTGCTGGAATACACGGCCTGGTATCATTTTTATGCCGGCAGCGGGCGGGTGAAATTGGCATTGACACTGGAAAACAACGACCACGGCGGCCGCACCCCGACCGGCAACGCCCGTAACGCCGATATCGGTGGGGTCAATTGCGTCTTCTTCGACGAAATGGTTCTGCAACTGTCGCCCGTCTCGGGCTCGAAGCAACGCGTCTGTCTCGGAGGCGCCGCCGATCGCCCGCCGATGGCCGAATCGCTCCAGCGGCGACTGGAACTCTATCAGGATTCCAGCGGCGGCGAGTTTTGGGATCGGTACCGAGACCCTAAATACCATCCGCGGCCCAACAGCTACGTCACGTTCCGTGGCTACCGCGTCGAACGAGACGGAGTACCGGTCGACCGGGGCGACCGGGCCTTGGGGTGGCTGGACCTCTCGGCTGAAGGCGGCGGCTTGACGGTCGGCGTGCAGGACTTCTGGCAGAACTTTCCCAAGTCGCTTACCGCCGAAAAGGACGGTTCGATTGAGATCGGTCTTTTTCCCGGCCGCTGGGCGGGCGATTATTCGTTCCGCAGCGGCGAACACAAGACCCATGAGATCCTGTTCTCTTTTCACGCCGACGACCCCACGAAGGACGGAAACAAGGCGGTGGTCGCCGGCTTCACCGATCCGCTGCGATTGGAGCCGACGCCGCATTGGTTTGCGAAAACTCGGGCCTTGGGATACCTTCATCCCACCGACGTAGCGAATTACCGCGATTATGAAATCCGCAACTTCTCCACGATCGGAATCGTTCCCCAGGGCACGCCCCTGCAAGCCAGTCTGCTGAGCCGCCGCGAAGAAAACCAGTTCTTTGGCTGGATGGACTTTGGCGACGTGTCGATGGACTTCGAGGCGGCCTCGGGCCAGTGGGGGATGAAGTACGACATGGACTACCACATGGCTCAGCAATACGCCCGAACGCTCCACCCGCGATGGTGGCGACTGCTCGTGGCCGCCGACAAGCACACCCGCGACGTCGACGTCCACCATCAGCCACACCATCCGACGCT